>CAVFRZ010000009.1:0-26230 GCA_963624875.1 Anaerovibrio sp. | reverse complement strand
GGGTTGACGCGCTTCCCTGCTATCTTACGGGGGGGATTCATGTAACCGCCATTCGTGTGCCGCATACAGAACGGGCCTTTTGGACCATTCAGCTGCTGCTGAAGGAAATTCGGCATCCGGCAAAGGAAAAAAGCAAGCTGTATACCAACTGCTGCCTGGAAGAGGGGGACAGCGTCCGGCGGCGAGGATAAATCGGCAGATATAGTATCAATGGTTGAAAGAAAAACACAGCAGAACAGAGGTTCTGCTGTGTTTTTTTGGCGTGCCAAACGTGAAGGGGCCAAGGACGGTCACACTTGTGAGCGGGAAACTCTGCGATAAAACACAACACAAACGGTTTAAAAGGTTTAAATATAAACAAGAAAATGAACAGATCATCTAAAAATGCTGAAATACAATTGATATAAACGCTGAAAATACGCAAAAGTGTTGAAAAACATCGCCGATAGTTTATTATATAAACATCTACAAAAACGAATTAAACACGAATGGTTTAATTCTATGGAGTCTTTTAAACAAAGGAGAGGGATATGAAAAGGACAGTATCAACCATATGTGCAGCAGCAATGCTGGGAACAATGTTAGTTGGCTGCGGAGGCAACACCTCCCAGGAAGCAGCAGACGAGACAGCTGCTTCGACGGAAACGGCCGCTGCGGAAGCTGCATCGACAGAGGAGACCTCAGACGATGCATCCGGCGAAGTGACAACGATTCGTTTCTATGGATCGGACAGTGAGTATAACCAGAACATTGTGGCCGGATTTGAAGCGGAGAATCCGGACGTCAAGGTGGAGATTGTACCTGTCGATTTTGACAATGCAGAGCAGGTGATAAAGACGGGCATTGCATCCGGGGATCCGGTGGATGTCAGCTTCTTCTGGGGAACACAGATTTCGGCCTTTGCCAGAGACGGGATGGCACTGGATCTGACTCCTTACCTGGAAGAGAACAATGGTGAGTGGAAGGATACCTTTATTCAGACGTACCTGGACGGCGGTATGTATGACGGCAAGTATTATGCGATCAGCTATCAGCCGGTTATTGAGACCATTTTCTACAACAAGGATCTGTTCGCCCAGTACAATATCGAAGTTCCTACAACCTGGGATGAGTACATGCAGGTATGTGAAACCTTCAAGGAAAACGGTATCTACGGCATCGGAAACTGGAGCGGTCAGAATCACCAGCTGCTGCAGTTCGCCTACCAGTACATGGCAAATGACGGAACGCTGGAATCTGTGACAGCAGGAGAGACGGATTTCACAACCTGCACAGGATTAAAGACCTGCCTTGAGAACTGGAAAACGGCATACGACAACGGCTACTGGTATCCGGGAGAAGGCGCATTGACCAGCACGAAGGACCAGACACAGGCAGCCTTCTACCAGGGCAAAATTGCAACGCTGTTCGATGCCGGTTCCAATGCCGGAGCCTATGCAGATGAATGCGACTTCGAGGTGGGCGTCATGAAATTCCCTCTGGTGCAGGAGAACGGCAAATATGCAGTTAACGTCGTTACCAATGCGCTCTTTGTTCCTGCAAATGTCAAGCATCCGGAGGAAGCGGTTCGCTTTATGAAGTACTACACCAGTGATGCAGGTATTACAGAAATCATCAACAGCGGACGCCTTCCGTCCACCAAGAGCATGCAGGATAAGGTGACAAGCCCGATCATGCAGGATCTTCTGAATACGACGATTGATGACAACGCAGTTGGATACACACAGATCCAGAATCTTTCTACAGAAATCAGTTCGTTTGTACAAAACGATATGATTGGCGGCGTATGCAGCGGTACCTCTGTAGATGATGTGCTGCAGCAGCTGGAGGATCTTCGACTTTCCATTCATTGATGCACGGGCTGCTCGGTGAGGAAGAAATGACGTAACTGTTCAGCACCCATCTCGAATTTGCTATCGCAAATCCTTGATGTGGCTGGCCTGTGGTGCTTGCACCTCGCCCGCCTGCCAATTTTAATCGTGAACCTGCCTGCAAGCAGAAGGTTCACGTTGAAATGTGGCAGGTGCTGAACAGATACCAAATGACGCAGACATAGCTGCGGTACAGGAAAGGAAATTCGGTGAATAATAAAACAGCAACCAAGAAAAAGGGATCGCTGGATCGAAGATATATGCTGGCAGGACTTCTTTTCCTGGCACCGGCTACCGTGATCTACGTGATCTTTGCAGTATGGCCATTCTTTGACAGCCTGATTCTGTCCTTCCATGAGTGGAATGGCTTCTCGGCCAGGACGTTTGTGGGGCTGGACAATTACATCGCGGCCTTTAAGGACAGGACATTCCTTCTGGCTATTAAGAACAGCGTTTACCTTGGCGTGATATCGTCCATCATCAGCGTGATCGTCGGTGTACTGATGGCGTGGCTGCTTTTGTACGTCAGTCGGCGCTGGGGGGCATTCTTCCGGACAATCCTGTTCTCGCCGAGCATGATACCGGCTGTCATTACCGGACTTATTTTTGCCTTCGTGTATGAGCCGGAAATCGGCGTGCTGAACAATCTACTGGCGGCAATCGGCCTGGAAAGTCTGGAGCACGCGTGGCTGACGGATCAGTCGACGGCACTGAATTGCATTCTGTTTGTTTCCGCGTGGAAGCAGGTCGGATTGACGATGGTTCTTTGCTTTGCGGGAATGCAGGGTGTGGATGCGTCGCTGATCGAATCGGCCCGGCTGGACGGCGCCGGAGACTGGAAAATATTCAAAGACATTCTGCTCCCGCTGACAATGCCGTTTGTACAGCTGTCCGCCATTTTCGCGATGATGAGCGGATTGAAAATTTATGACACGGTTGTTGCACTGACGGGAGGCGGCCCTGCAAAATCCACTACTGTTATGCCGCTGTGGATTCTGCAGAATTCCTTCTCATTTAACAAATACGGATACGGAGCAGCCATGAGCATGATCTTCGTACTGATCGTTCTGCTCGGCATGATTGCAGTTAAGGCCGTCGTCAAAGGAGATACCTATGAGCAGTAAAGTGTTTGGAGCAAACCGAAAGGTGAAAATTGCCGCCTACATCGTTCTGGGCTTGTATACTGCGGTGGTTGCGTATCCACTGCTCTTCCTACTGTTCACCAGTGTGAAGACCAATCAGGAGTTCTTTGTCAATCTGTTCGGACTGCCGCAGCACCTGGAGCTGATCAACTATGTAAATGCCTGGCAGATTGGCAAGCTGGGAAAATATTTTGGCAACAGCGTGCTGGTCACGGTGGTATCCGTGCTTCTTACCTGCGTTGTCGCAACGCTCGGCGGCTATGCACTGGCGAAGCTCCGGATTCCGAAGGCACAGCTGATTATGGACACGTTCATGGTGTTTAACTTTATCCCCGGAATTGCCATTTATATCTCCCTGTACACCAATATGTCTAAGCTCCATCTGACAGGCAACTACGCCGCACTGATCCTGCCGTACGTTGCATGGCAGATTCCGCTTGCGATGTACATTATGAAGCAGTATTTTGAAACGGTTCCGCAGGAGCTGATCGAGAGTGCGCGGGTGGATGGGTGCAATGAGCTTCGGACGTTCATTCATATTATGTTCCCGCTTGTCACGCCGGCCATTGCGACCATCGTGGTATTCACGTTTATCGGCAACTGGGGAGAGCTCATGTGGGCGAATATTGTGACAGCCTCCTCCACGACGATTAAAACGCTGCCGGTCGGCCTTCTCAATTTCAAGACAGAGATGGGCGTTCAGTGGGGACAGTACACTGCCGGAATCTGTATGGTAACCATCCCGCTGATGATTGTATTCGCATATTTTCAGAAATATTTTGTGGCCGGCCTTACAAACGGCGCTGTGAAAGGATGATGTCTTATGGTTTATGATCGCTACGAATTTCCCGTTCCCCGGGAAAAACAGGTCCGCCTCATCACTGACACGGATGCCAAAAATGAGGCGGACGACCAGTTTGCCGTTGTGCAGGCACTGCTGAGCCCGAAGATGGACAACGTCGGTTTGATTGCGGCACATTTTGGCACGGACCGTGTAGCAACCTCTATGCAGGCCAGCTACAGGGAGCTGGAAACAATCCTGGATAAAATGCAGTTCCCCAAGGAGGGAGTGCTGTACCACGGTGCACCGCATGCGATGGAAAACATCGATGAACCTGTCGCCAGCGAAGGCGCAGAGCTGATTGTGCGGGAAGCCATGAAGGAAGATGACAGGCGCCTTTTCGTGATATTCCTGGGACCGCTTACGGATCTTGCAAGTGCTTATCTGATGGAGCCGCGCATCGCAAGGCGTCTGACAGCCATCTGGATCGGCGGCGGCGCTTACCCGGCCGGAGGACCCGAGTTTAATCTCGGGAATGATGTGAATGCGGCAAACGTAGTGTTCTCGAGCCCGCTTGAGCTGTGGCAGGTGCCGAAGAACGTGTATGAAATGATGCCGGTTTCGCTGGCGGAGCTCCAGGTGCGCGTCCGCCCATGCGGCGAAATCGGCAGATACCTGTTCGATCAGCTGGTGGCACACAGCCAGGAGGAGATTCCGCGCAAGAGCGATTTCCGGACGGGCAAGACTTGGGTTCTGGGTGACAGCCCTGCGGTGGGACTGATCCTGTACGAGCATAGGTTTGCCTATGATCTGGTGCCGGCACCGCACATTTTGGCAGATCGGACCTATGAACAAGCTGGGGGCAATCGCCCGATTCGGGTGTATCGCTCCATCGACAGCCGTCTGATCCTGGAGGATCTGTACGCCAAGCTACGGCTGTTCACGGAAGAGTCGGAGATATAAGCGCCTCTGGCCAGCCACATCGAGGATTTGCAATAGCAAATTCGAGATGGGTGCTGAATAGTTACATTGATTTTTAAAAATCAGCCCCGTCGAGATTAATCTCGACGGGGCTGAACAACTTTTAGCAGGTCGAATTTACAATATTCCGCAGCTGTCTTGTGAGACGGTGCGTGCCGTAGTCCTTCTGGTTGAGCATCAGCAGCATGGTCTGGCGACATTCCGGGTCATTTGAAAAATACACGCCAAGCCAGCCATCCCATCCGTATTCTCCTTTGTGCCCGATGGTCACTGCCTGCGCAGGATCCGTCATCACGCGGTTAAAATTAGCGTACGTATGGCCGGACAGTCCGCGCCAACGGTCAAAGTATTCCTGCTGCTGACGATTCAGCTTTCCTCCTGTCAGATAGCGGACCGTTCCGGGGCGGAGAATTTGCTTTCCGTTTTCGGCGGTTCCGCCATTTAAGAGCATAGATGTAAACAGCCTGTAATCATCCAGCGTGGAGAAAAGGCCTGCACCGCCGGATTCAAAGTCGTTTTCGCCGCCGTCATTGCGAATGGCGAGATGATTTCCGGTGTAGGGAACCAGCGGAGCACCCTCCTGATCGTTCTCATTTTGGTAGGCGACTACCAGGCGGTCGCGTTTGTGTGTGGGCACTGAAAAGCCGGTGTCAATCATCCCGAGAGGATCGAACAGGCGCTCTTTCAGATAGTCTCCGAAGCGCATGCCGGTGGCCTTTTCGATTACGGCGCCGGCGATGTCTGCAGATACACTGTAATTCCAGCCTGTTCCCGGCTGGAAGAGCAGCGTGCATTCGCCGATGCGCTCCGCAAATTCTGCTGTAGACATTCCATGGTCTGTTCCGAGTCGTTGGATGGCGTCCTGATAGATCACGTCTGTCTCACGCCCGGGGCGTGTGGTGTTATCCGGATAAACCAGACCGGACGTCATGTTCATCAGATCCCTGACCAGCATAACGTGTTCGTCGTCTACCGGATGTACATCGCCGTTCGAAGTTACGTAGCTTTGATGCCGGAAGGAGGGAAAATAGCGGTATACCGGATCCTGCAGATCAATATACCCGTCCTCCGCCAGTGCCATCATTGCCGCTGCAGTTACCGGCTTTGACATGGAATAGAGACGGTAAATGTTGTCTCTGGAAATTGGCCTTCCGGCGGCCAGATCGGCATAGCCGCTCTCGGTATAGAATTGTTCGGTCCCGCCTTGCATGAGGCAGAAGCTGCAGCCTGCCAGCTCCCTGCGCTCGAGAGCGCGGTCAATACATTTTTGAATGGTGTACTTGATGTCTTCGTTCATTATCGAATCCCCTCTTTGTGTCCTTATAAAAAGTACTTCCATGTTATAGCACCATTTCATACGTTTGTATCTATTCGTGTCCTTCTTAATGGGCGTCAATATGAGTCATCGGTTGTTGCTGTAGAGGCGGTCACTGGAAATTGGATACAGATATCCGGCAGTAAACATAATAAACATAACGGTCAAAATGACTAAAAATAGCGACATCGAATTGTAAAAATAGTTAGATTGACATAAACGTAACGTGGAACTATAGTTGAAAAGCAACATGAGCAAACGGTTGCGCACGAAATGAATTGTGCAATACATAAACCGGATATCTCATGCGGACCGAATGGTCGGTCATATGGCCGCAGAGGCGGCGATAACAGGAGGGTAGTTATTTATGAAGAAAAGACTTGTTTCGGCATTGATGGCCGGTGTTCTTGCATCGGCGATGCTCGCTGGCTGCGGAAGCTCTTCGGATGCATCGGCAGACACTGCTGCAGAAGAAACCACGGAGACAGCAGAAGCGGCAGAGGAGGATACAACGGAGGCAGCTGCTGAGGAAGAGGCTGCGGAGCCGGTGGAGCTCAACTACAGCGGTGAGATTAAGGTTTGGGTTGCAGACGCAGCGGTTGATTTCACAAATGAGCAGATCAGCAAGTTCGTTGAGGCCAATGAAGGCGTGAAGGATGCAACCTTTACTGTGGAAGCTGTTGGTGAAGGCGATGCTGCTTCGAATATGATCACAGACGTAGAAGCCGGCGGCGATATTTACGGCTTTGCACAGGATCAGATCGCACGTCTGGTTTCGGCCGGCGCACTCGAGGAGGTTGCTCCTGAGAACGTGGATGCCGTAAAGTCCCAGAATGATGAAGGCGCCGTAAACGCAGCAACGGTTGGATCGGTGCTGTATGCGTATCCGCTGACCTCGGATAACGGCTACTTTATGTACTATGACAAGAGTGTTGTTACGGATCCTACGGATCTGGATACCATCCTTGCAGACTGCAAGTCCGCCGGCAAGAACTTCTATATGGAGATCAACTCCGGCTGGTATCAGACGGCCTTCTTCTTCGGAACCGGATGCAACCTTTCCTATGAAACAGATGACGCAGGAAACTTCACCAGCGCAACCGTTGATTATGCTTCGGATGCAGGCGTTGTTGCTCTGAAGGAGATGATTGCTATGCAGGAGTCCGGCGCATTTGTCAATGGCTCTACGGCAGGAACGGCAACCAGCATCGGCGCAATTGTAGACGGCACATGGGATGCAACCACGCTGAAAGAGGTCCTGGGCGACAATTATGCCTGCGCAAAGCTTCCTTCCTTTAAGGGAGCTGACGGCAATACCTATCAGATGTCCGGGTTCTCCGGCTACAAGCTCCTTGGCGTAAAGCCGCAGGAGGATGAGGATAAGCTGGCTGTCTGCGACGCTCTGGCTGCATATCTTTCCGGCAGTGAGGTTCAGCTGGCTCGCTATGAGGCACTCGGCTGGGGCCCGTCCAATGTAGAGGCGCAGCAGTCGGATGCAGTGAAGTCGGATGAGGCACTGTCCGCACTGAATGAGCAGATGCTGGAGGATAAGCCGCAGGGACAGTATCCGGGTGACTACTGGACACTGGCAACCGGCCTTGGCGATGATGTCATCTCCGGAGCACTGACGAGCAAGAGCAGCGACGCTGACCTTCTGGCTGCACTGCAGAGCTTCCAGGATACCTGCATTTCGTATGCAAAGTAATCACAGCAGATAGGCTGTACTTCAAAGTCCATCTGCTGCAGGACGCGGCGGCCCGAGGAGGGGAGATACACCGGTGCATGCGGCGTCCTGCCGGATGGATTTAGGAAGTGCAGAGATAGTAAGACGGAGCCGGCAGATTCATTTTGCCGGCTCATCTCATACCGAAAGATAAAGGCAGCAGACAGGGGGAATCGTCATGAGCAAACAGACGCTGAACGGGAAACCAAAGGCTTCATCCGGAACAGCGCTTGCGGCATTGGGAGAGAACATTCGGGAGATTGGAACGACCTTTGCGCAAGGGGATTGGAAAACCAGACTTTCTTATGTAGTCATGGGAGCAGGGCCGCTTTTGCGCGGACAGATCGCAAAGGGGCTGGCATTCCTGGCGGCAGAAATTCTGTTTATTCTTTATATGGTGCAGTTCGGCTGGCAGTATGTCAGCAAGATTACCACACTGGGAACGGTGGAGACACAGAAGGTTCGCCGCAAGACGGTTTACGGAGACAACAGCTTTCTGATTCTGTTGTTCGGTATTCTGACCATCATTCTGATTGCCATGCTCGTCATTGTCTGGCGGATGAACGTGAAGGAAAACTTCCTGGAGGAAAAGCGGCTGAAGGAAGGAAAGGCGCTGCCGAGCAATCAGAAGACGCTTCGCTCACTTCTGGACGAGAACTTTCATATTACACTTCTGTCTGTTCCGGTATTGGGAATCTTTGTCTTTACCGTACTGCCGATCATCTTCATGGTCTGCGTTGCCTTCACCAATTATGACAAGGAGCACCAGTCACCGACCAACCTCTTTACCTGGGTCGGACTGGAGAATTTTAAGAATCTGTTCAGCTTCGGAACCAACGGCTTTGGCTCCACGTTCCTGACAGTCCTTGCATGGACGCTGGTATGGGCGTTTTTTGCGACATTCATCGATTATTTCCTCGGACTTGCCGTTGCCATGCTGATCAACAAGAAGGGCATTCGGTTTAAGAAGCTCTGGAGAACCATTCTGGTTATGACCATTGCGGTTCCCCAGTTCGTATCTCTTCTGTACATCACCAAGATGTTCGCAACCGACGGTATTGTGAACGGATTCCTGATGTCGCACGGCATTGTATCCAGCCCGGTTCCGTTCTGGACGGATCCGACGCTGGCAAAGGTTATGATCATTCTGGTGAATATCTGGATCGGTATTCCGTATCTGATGCTGATTTCCACCGGACTTTTGATGAACATCCCGGAGGATCTGTACGAGAGCGCGAAGATTGACGGCGCTAACCCGGCGCAGATGTTCTTCCACATTACGCTCCCCTACATGCTGTTCGTTACAGGACCGTTCCTTTTGACGCAGTTCACCGGCAACCTGAACAACTTCAACGTGATTTATCTTCTGACGCAGGGCAAGCCCTTGTCCACGAGCCTTACCGGAAATGCCGGCAACACGGACCTTCTGGTTACCTGGCTTTACAAAATGACGGTCACCGATACCAACTACAAAATGGCAGCGGTCATCGGCATCATGGTATTCATTGTGACTGCAGTGGTTTCCCTGGTTGTTTACAACATGCTGCCGTCGGTTAAGGATGAGGAGGGCTTCCAGTGATGAGTGACAAACGTATCGATAAAAAGAAAACGGCCTCCATGTCCGGAAAACGCCGGGCAGGAAACATTGCAGCCTATATCGCGCTGATTCTGATCAGCATCATCTGGCTGTTCCCGTTCTTCGGACTGGTTATGACGAGCTTTCGCTCCTATGCGACGGAGTACGGCGGTGTTGCAAGCTATGTAATACCGCAGCAGTTCTCGCTGGATAACTACAAATTCCTGGTGTCCGGAGAAACCAACTACCTCCTGTGGTATCGGAATACCATTGTGATCGCATTTTTTGTCGCGATTCTGCAGACACTGATTGTTCTGTGTGTTTCGTATGCGCTGTCCAGAATGCGCTTTGCGGGCCGGAAGCTTCTCATGAGAATCTGGCTGATACTGGGAATGTTCCCGGGATTTTTGACCATGATCTGCATGTATTTCCTGCTCAAGCAGTTCGGACTGACTCAGGCGGGAGCAATCCCGGGTCTTATTCTGGTATCGGTCGCCAGCAGCGGCATGGGCTACTACGTGTGCAAGGGCTATTTTGATACCATTCCGAAGGCTCTGGATGAGGCGGCACGTATTGACGGTGCCAATCGCTTCCAGATCATGTACCAGATGATTCTGCCGCTGTCGAAGCCGATTGTTATCTATACCGCACTCACGGCCTTCATGGCGCCCTGGTGCGACTACATCTTTGCATCCTATGTCGCGTTTGGACACGACAGTAGCTACAACGTAGCCGTCGGTATGACGCGCTGGGTGTGGACCAATGATTACCAAGGCTACTTTACAAGATTCTGCGCGGGCGGCGTTTTGGTTGCCATTCCGGTTACCATTCTGTTCATGTGCCTGCAGAAGTACTATGTGGAAGGCGTAACGGGCGGTGCAGTAAAGGGATAAAACAGGCACGTAGAGGAGAACGATCCTATGCCAGCCAATTTAACCATTGATGACATTGCGGAAGCGCTCGGGGTATCCAAAACAACGGTATCCCGGGCGATTTCCGGAAAAGGGCGCATTTCAAAGGAAACCACAGACCGGGTGCGGGCCTATATTGAAGAGCACAACTATAAACCGAATGTATATGCACAGGGTCTGGCCAAGCAGTGTACAAGGAATATCGGCGTAATATGGCCAAGCGATACGGAGGCGGAGACGCTTCCCTTTTTTCAGAAATGCCTCTTGGGAATCAACAAGGTGACAGCCAGGGAAGGCTACGACCTTCTGCTGACCATCACGAGCGAGAGTGAAGATGAAACAGAAGCTCTCCGCCGCATTGTTGAGAATCATAAGGTGGATGGAATCATCCTGACAAGGACATTGGTGAGGGATGCAGCAGCAGACTATTTGCAAGAAGCCGGTATTCCGTTCGTGAGCATCGGAAACTGTGAGGATCCGAAGCGCATTTGCGTGGATAATGAAAACGAGCTGGCATGTACTGCACTGACAAAGCATCTCCTGGATATGGGGATCGGTCGACTGGCACTGATTGGAGGCTCCCTCAGCCATGTGATTTCCCGTACCAGACTTCGCGGATTTCAAAAGGGATTTGAAGTGGTAGGGAAGGCACCGGATCCGAATCTGATTTATATGGGTGTTCGACATGCGGAGGAGATTGAACAGGCAGTACTGCAGCTGATGGGACGTGGTGCGGAGGTCATCATTGGTATGGATGACCGCATCACCGGCGAAATTCTGTCGGTGTGCCATCGGAAGGGCATTGCCGTTCCGGGGCAGCTGCGGCTGGCGTCCTTTTATGACAGCGCGCTTCTGGAGCATGCGGTTCCGGCAGTAACGTCCGTTCAGTTTGACGACGCGGCGCTGGGAGCTGCGGCGGCGCAGACCCTTCTGGCACTTTTGCGAGGAGAAGTGGTTGAAAGCCAGTATCTGAGCAATTACAGGATCCAACTGAGAGAGACGATGCACGAGGGAGAGAGAAAAGAGTGAGCACAATACTGACAAGCAAATCTGTTTTGGGATACACACCGCAGCATCTGACACTGGATGGGAAACCATGGTTTCCGATGATGGGAGAGATTCATTACAGCCGCGTGCAAGCCTCTGATTGGGAGGAGGAGCTCTACAAGATGAAGGCCGGCGGCATCGATCTGGTGTCTGCCTACACCATCTGGATTCATCACGAGGAAATTGAAAACGAGTGGGATTTCACCGGGAATCGAAACCTTCGAGGATTTCTGGAAACAGTGAAGGCATGCGGGATGCACTGCGCTTTGCGCATCGGCCCGTGGGCACACGGCGAGGTTCGAAACGGCGGATTTCCGGACTGGCTCATGGACAAGGAAAAAAATCACCTTCTGACGACCAGAACCAATGACCCGGCCTATCTGGCGGAGGTGCGCAGATTCTACGAGCAGATCGCCGGACAGGCCAAGGGCCTTCTTCTGTCGGATGATGGCCCGATTGCCATGATTCAGATTGAGAATGAATACGGACATGTCGGCGGGCGCACCGGAGAAGAGGGCGAGGAGCATATGCGCACGCTGCGCAAGATGGCCGAGGAGGCTGGACTGATCAGCCAGATCTACACAGCAACCGGCTGGGGCGGAGCAGTTACCGGAGGAATGCTGCCGGTGATGGGAGGCTACTGTGAGGCTCCGTGGGACCAGCGGCTTACCGAGATTGAGCCCTCCGGCAATTATCTGTTCACGAAAGAACGTAATGATCACAACATTGGCTCAGACCATGGCCTTGGCATTGGCATTACGTTTGAGATGAATCAGTTCCCGTATCTAACGGCGGAGCTGGGAGGCGGCCTTCAGGTGACGAGCCACCGCCGCCCTGTGGCGACCGGAAAGGATACGGAAGCTATGACACTGGTGAAGCTGGGGAGCGGCTGTAACCTTCTGGGCTACTACATGTACCATGGCGGCACGAATCCGGAGGGAAAGCGCACCACGCTGCAGGAATCAAGAGAAACCGGATATCCCAACGATCTGCCGGTGAAATCCTATGACTTCAATGCCCCTGTTCGAGAGTATGGGCAGCTGGGAGATTCCTATCGGAGAATCCGCAGGCTGTCACTCTTCATTCATGATTTCGGAGATAGCCTGACCGGAATGGATTATATTCCGCAGCCGGGCAATCCGGAAAAGGTGGATGATTTTGGAACGCTGCGCACCGCGGTCCGCTGTAACCGAAAGACCGGCCAGGGCTACTATTTTGTCAACAATTATGTGCGGCATTATCGGACGCAAAACTTTGAGGGAGCGGAGCTGCGGGCGTATGACGAGGACGAGCACACAGTTCTTGCAGATTTCGGGAAGCAGGACGTGCCGGCAGGGAGTTACTGTTTTTATCCGTTCCGGATGCCTATCGGAGAAACAGCGGTTCTGGAACAGGCCCATGCGGTGCCGCTTTGCTGTCTTCGGGATAAAGAGGGGAAGCCGGACACTTATGTTTTCTACACAAAGGACGGAGTTCGTCCAAACTACAGAATCCGAGGCGTGCTGGGCGGCTGCAGAATTCTGACGCTGCAGGAAGAGGATGCACTGCGGGCGCAGAAGCTGATTTTGGCCGGCAGGGAGGTGCTCATCATCAGTGATACGGATTTCTATCAGTCGCAGGAGGATGTCAGGAAGGAAACGATGCACGGCCTATGCCGCTCTGAAGCGACTGTAAGGCCGTCGTTTCAGAGCTATCCGCGGCTGCAGAAGATCCCGAATGAGTGGGAGGTATGCCTTCGGGAAGGTGAAATGGCGGTGCCGGACGCGGGAGCGCCGCAAAGTCGGCAGAAGGAGCCTGCAGAAACGGCATTTCCGGAACCGGAATCGCTTGTACGGTATGAGCGCAGAAACGTGCTGCATAGTGAGCTGCGCTGCAGCGTAGAAGGCGAGAAAAGGCGCTGCGACGGGCAGGATCTTACGGTCACAATCTGTGTGGATGGGATTACAGAAGAGCTGGGAGAGGCGCTTTTGTGCATCAGCTACGAAGGCGAGTCCGCGCGGCTGTATGAGGCTGGCAGGCTGATCGCTGATAACTTCTATACGGGCCAGGTCTGGGAGATTGGGCTGAAGCATTATGCGAAGAACGGAAGTGTTCGTCTGACAGCGGTGATTCATCCGCTGCAGGAAAATGCGCCGATTTACATCGAAAAGCATCCGCAAATGGAAAATCACGTGGCCTGCCGTGTCAATGCGGTGACGACGGAAGCGATTTTTCGGATTTACGAATAATTAATAAAACTTAAACGGCGAAACCATATGGATATTTTTATTACTCTGTGACACAATGAAGGCGGGCTACAGTACGGCAATGGTTCATGCTGTATTCTCCGGCAAATCAGGGGTTTACATAGGGAATAGAGGGCTTGGAAATGAACGAATTAAATAAAGCAAAATATCAATACGGCACCACGGAAAACCGTGCCTTTCTAAAACAGGAGTGTGAGGAGCTTCTCGGCTTTGGACGGTCCTTTGCATCACCGGAGGGCGGCTCTTACTGGCTGGGGGATGACGGAACGCCATGGAAGCAGAAGAACCGTGAAACCTGGATCACCTGCCGTATGACGCATGTATACAGCCTGGGAACCATGCTGGGATACCCGGGGAGCGAGGAGCTGGTGGATGCCGGGCTGCGGGGGCTTACGGGAGAGCTGCAGGACAAGGAGCATGACGGATGGTATGCGGCCGTGACGGCGGCAGGGGAGAAGCTTGGCCCTAAACAGTGCTATGCACACGCCTTTGTCATTCTGGCGGCATCCAGCGCTTTACTGGCCGGCAGACCCGGAGCAAAGGAGCTCTTGGAGCATGCAAAGGCTGTGTATGACCGGTACTTCTGGAATGAACAGGAGGGCCTTTCTGCAGACACCTGGAATACAGAATTCACAAGGCTTGATCCGTATCGCGGCGTCAATGCCAATATGCACACGGTGGAGGCGTTTCTGGCTGTGGCAGATGCAGAAGGCAATGAAGCCTATCGCGAGCGGGCCGGACGCATCATCGGGCATGTTATTGAATGGGCGAAGGCCAACAGCTGGCGTATTCCGGAGCATTTTGCAAGCGATTGGACGCCGGATCTGGAATGCAATAGGGATAAGCCGGATGACCCGTTTAAGCCCTACGGCGCAACACCGGGACACGGTATTGAGTGGGCAAGACTGATCACGCAGTGGACGCTTTCAACCTGGAAGGATGCCAAGGGAGAACTTCCCAAGGAGGCACAGTCCTGCATCGATGCCGCTGAGGCGTTGTTCCTTCGCGCAGTGGAGGATGGCTGGAATACGGACGGAGCACGGGGGATTGTGTATACCACGGACTGGGAGGGCCAGCCGGTTGTGCATGACCGGATGCACTGGACGCTGGCAGAAGCCATCAATACCTCGGCAGTTCTGTACCGGGTAACAGGAAAGGAAATCTACAATAATTACTATGGCCAGTTCCTGGAGTACCTGGATGAGGTTGTAAAGGATCATGAGAATGGCTCCTGGTCCCACCAGCTGGACCGGAATAATCTGCTTCTGGGCACGGTTTGGCCGGGGAAGTCGGACCTGTACCACGCAGTGCAGTCCATGCTGATTCCGTATTATCCGGCTGAGCTTTCCATCGCGGCAGCGGTGAAGAAGGGGGCTGCATCAGCACATTGAACAACGATGTAATCTGGACGAAAACCTATCTGGGGGGACAAATCAACGTCAAAATGATGTTTTTATTGACTAATTCCGCATCCGGATGCGACAATCACCTCTCAATGAGGGAGTAGCAAGCACACAGCTGCAGTAAGTCAACATACTGATTTCGTAAGACTCGAGTCCCGGGAAGGGACTGGGGGAATAGGAATCTGGCTTACTTTAATATGCGAGACTCATGTATATCTGTTGGTACGGCTATGCATGGGCGAGTGAATAATTCGGGAGGCATGGCCGCAGAGGCTGTGCCTCCTGTTGTATGTCCGTTCGGCCGCATAAGGGAAATCGAGAGCGCGGACAAGGCAGCAGAGGAGGTATGGCCGCGGCGAACAAGAAGGGAGCGGACATGGATTTGATTTTTATCACGAACAGTATTGCACTTGGCGTTGGACTTGCGATGGACGCATTTTCTGTCTCCATTGCAAACGGCCTGAACGAACCGGAGATGTCCAGGAGAAAGATGTGCGGCATCGCAGGAACCTACGCCGGCTATCAGTTTGCCATGCCGATGATCGGATGGCTTTGCGTGCATACCATTGCGGAACAGTTTGAAGCCTTTCGAAAGTTCATTCCCTGGATTGCCCTGGCACTGCTGGCCTGGATCGGCGGCAAGATGCTGATCGAGGGCATCCGCAGCAATAAAGAAGCTGCTGCCGGCAAGAACACAGAGGAGGAAAAGGAGGCAGTGAAGGCCGGCGCCTGTCTTGGCTTTGGCACGCTGATGCTGCAGGGGATTGCGACATCGATCGATGCCCTGTCCGTAGGCTTTACCATTGCAGATTACGGTACGGGCATGGCTGTAACCTGCTCCCTTCTGGTGGCAGTAACAACCTTTATCATCTGCATGAGCGGTCTTTTGTTCGGCAAGCGCTTCGGAGAGCGGCTTGCTGATAAGGCGACGATCCTGGGCGGAGTGATTCTCATCGCAATCGGTGTGGAAATCTTTGTAAAGGGCGTTCTGTAAGGAGATATATACGGTATACTACTAAGGACACGCTGATTTTATCAGCGTGTCCTTAGTAGTATACGACGGTTTTACGGATCGTCTCTGAATGATTACGGACGATTACGATAACAGACATGATCACATCGGAGAATTCGCCAGCGCGAAATTCTCCTCACGGTGCGGCAGCAAACTGCGCATAGGAAGGTAGCGATGAAGATTGTACTGCAGGATTTAACCAAGAAATTTCCGGATCGCAATCATAAGAAGAAAGAAATAATCGCGGTGGATCATTTCAGCTTCGAAATTCCGGACGGAGAGCTTGTGAGTCTTCTGGGACCGTCCGGCTGCGGCAAGAGCACGACACTGAACATGATCTGCGGCCTGGAGACACCGACGGAGGGACGGATTTTCTTTGGTGAGGAGGATGTGACAGACCTTCCGCCGGAGAATCGCGGCGTTGGCATGGTTTTCCAAAGCTACGCATTGTATCCGCATCTGACGGTGCGGAAGAATATTCTGTTTCCGCTGCAGAATCTGACCGGCAAGGATCGGCTTTCCAAGGAGGAAATGAACCGGCGTGTGGAGGAGGCTGCAAGGCTTGTTCAGATTACGGATTATCTGGAGCGCAAGCCCCGGGAGCTTTCCGGCGGACAGCAGCAGCGCGTCGCCATTGCAAGGGCACTGGTGAAGCGCCCGAAAGTATTGCTGCTGGACGAGCCGCTTTCAAATCTGGATGCGAGACTTCGAATCCAGACGCGGGCAGAGATTCGCAGAATCCAGCAGGAAACGGGGATCACGACGGTTTTTGTTACCCATGATCAGGAGGAGGCCATGAGCATCTCGGATCGTATGGTCGTGATGAAGAATGGCATTCTGCAGCAGATTGGAAAACCGCAGGAAATCTATGATGCACCGGCCAATCTCTTTGTGGCTAGGTTTCTGGGAAATCCGCCCATCAATCTGCTGCGGGGCACTCTGCAGGGAAACCGCGTGCTGCTTGACGGGGAAGAGATCATGACACTTTCCGATTCGCCGCGGAGTGATGAGACGCCGCGCGGCATTACCGTCGGAATCCGCCCGGAGGGGCTTGTTCCCTCGCAAAACGGGCCGATTTGCTGCAGTCTGCGCTCTGTAGAGGTTATGGGCCGGGACACCAGTGTGGTTGCCGGGCATGCAGCGGCGGAAGGCGGTTTTCTTCGCGCAATTGTTTCCGGTGAAGATGACTTGCAGACATCCGACGGCGCAGTGCGCTTTGCAGCAAAGCCCAAGAAGGTATTCCTGTTCGATGAGAAAACAGGGGATGTTATCGGCAGCGGGGAGGAAGCAAAATGAAAAAAAGCTGGAAACCCTGGCTGTACTTGCTGCCGTCCCTGTTATTCCTGATTCTGTTCATGGTGTATCCGCTCTTCGATGTGATCGTGTACTCCCTTGAGGAGGGATACAATTCGGCTTCCCAGACCTACTGGGGCGTTGGACTTTATAATTTCTCTTATGTACTGCGTGACCCCTATTTTCTGCAGGCGCTGCGCAATACGTTTCTTATTGTCATAGTGACAGTTCCGGTATCCACAGGACTGGCACTTCTGATTTCGCTTGGCCTGAATTCCATTCCCAAATGGAAGGACCTGTTTCAGACAATCTTTTTTCTTCCCTATGTGACCAATACGCTGGCAGTTGGCCTTGTGTTTATGATCCTGTTCAAAAAAACACCGTATTCCGACGGTTTTGTGAATCTCCTGATCCGCGCGTTCGGCGGGAACAGCATTGATTTCATCGAGGGTCCGTATTGGGCAAAGCTTCTGGTGATGTGCATCTATACAGTGTGGATTGTTCTGCCCTTCAAGATCCTGATCCTTACCAGTGCGCTGGCCAGCGTGAATCCGGACTACTACAAGGCTGCGAAGGTGGATGGTACGCACAGCTTCCGTATCTTTTACAAAATAACGCTGCCGATGATCGCGCCAATGATTTCCTACCTTGTCATTACCGGCTTCATCGGGGCCTTTAAGGCCTACAGCGATGAAGTGGCGATTTTCGGAACGAATCTGAATGCAGCGGGTATGAACACGATCGTAGGCTACGTGTACGACATGCTTTACGGCGAAAGCGGCGGATATCCGTCCTATGCATCCGCAGCAGCGCTTTTGCTGTTCGCCATTGTCTTTACCATCACGGTGATCAATCTGATGGTGTCCGGCTCTGCCGGAGAAAAACAGAAGTAGCAGGAGGCAAGAGATCGGCATGAGCGATTATGAGCAAATAAAACAGCGCGCCCGGCAAAAGACGCACCTTGGAAGAGGAATCACCTATGCGTTTCTGGCGCTGTGGGCAGTGATTGTTCTGTTCCCCTTTTACTGGATGATCCTTACGTCCGTGAAAAGCTACGGCTCCTATAATGCGGAGTACATTCCGAAGCTCTATACCACCAGCCCGACACTGCAGAACTATGCGGATGCCTTCACACAGGTGCCGCTGGCAAGGTATTTTGTCAACACCATTGTGTTCACGGCGGCAACGACGGCACTGATGCTGGTTGTGACTGTGCTGTCTGCCTATGCCTTTGCAAGACTCTCCTTTAAGGGGAAGAATCTGGTATTCACGCTGTATTTGTCGCTGATGATGATTCCAAGCGAGCTGGTCGTCATTACCAACTATGTCACAATCACCGACTGGAATCTGCGCAACTCCTATCTTGGACTGATTCTGCCGAGCGTGACGTCGGTTTTCTATATCTATCTGCTGAAGGAGAACTTTGAACAGATTCCGGAGGAGCTGTACAAGGCAGCCAAGGTGGATGGGACCTCTGATTTCCGGTATCTTTGGAAGGTGATGATTCCCATCTGTCAGCCCACCATCGTTACGATTACGATTCTGAAGATTATTGAGTGCTGGAATTCCTACGTCTGGCCGAGACTGATCACGGATGATGCCGGCTACTATCTGGTGTCCAACGGCATTCAGGAGCTGCGGGAGAACGGCTTCGGACGGGAGAACATTCCGGCAATGATGGCCGCGGTCGTGGCTATTTCGGCACCGCTGGTCGTGTTGTTCCTTATTTTCCATAAAAAGATTATGGCCGGCGTATCCCAGGGAGGCACCAAGGGATGAGAAAAGAAAACAGCGTAGAAAGATGCAGGAAAATGCGCAGGAAGCCTTGTGCGGCAGAAAGGGGGAGGCGGCTTTTACCGGCGCTCCTGGCGGGCGTGCTGACGGTGTCTGCCGTCTCCCTTACAGGTTGCCATGGCTCGCAGGGAAAGGCGGCATTTACCGTGCCGGAGGCCTTTGATGAGACGCAGCAGTACGAAATCTCCTTCTGGGCCAAAAACGACACCAACAAGAATCAGACGGCGGTGTACCAGAAGGCCATTGAAGATTTCGAAGCGCTGTATCCGAACATTGCAGTCAATCTGAAGCTGTATACGGATTACACGAAAATCTACAACGACGTCATTACGAACATATCGACGGACACAACACCGAATGTCTGTATCACGTATCCGGACCACATCGCGACATACATGACAGGAGTCAATGAGGTTGTCTGTCTGGACGATCTTTTTGATGATCCGGCATACGGCTTTGGCGGAAGCGAGCTTCGATACGCCGGCCCGACAAGAGACGAGGTGATTCCGCAGTTTCTGGAGGAATGCGAGATTCAGGGCGGACACTATGCGATTCCGTTTATGCGCTCGACAGAGGCTGTGTATGTCAATGAAGATATGGTGGAAGCGCTTGGCTATGAGGTGCCGGACGTGATTACGTGGGATTTCATGTTCGAGGTGGCGGAGAAGGCCATGGAGAAGAACGCGGACGGCACCTACAAAATCAACGGCCAGAACGTACTGATCCCCATCATTTATAAATCGACGGACAACATGATGATCCAGTGGCTTACGCAGAAGGGCGGAAGCTACGTGTCAGAGGACGGGGAGATTTCGCTGTTCGATGAGGATACGACAGAAATTCTGGAAACCGTGGCAGAGCATGCGGCGACCGGCGCCTTTTCCACGTTCAAAATTTCAAGCTATCCGGCCAATTTCTTAAACGCAGGACAGTGCATCTTTGCCATTGATTCTACGGCGGGCGCCACCTGGATGGGGACTGACGCGCCCTTATCGGATATCAGTGAGGATGCGCTGCAGCAGTTCACAACGAAGGTCTGCATGGTTCCGCAGGTGGACCCGGAAAATCCGAAGATGATCTCCCAGGGACCGTCCATATGTATCTTTAACAAGTCGAATTCACAGGAGGTGTTGGCCTCCTGGCTCTTTGCGCAGTACCTTCTGACCAATGAGGTACAGCTGGGATACTCGCAGACAGAAGGCTATGTGCCGGTTACGTCGAAGGCACAGGGCAGTGCGGAGTATCAGGAATACCTGGCAGGGCGCGGCGAGGATGATGCACATTATTCCGTCAAGATCGATGCGGCGAGGCTCCTTTTGGACCATGTGGAGGATACGTTTACGGCGCCGGTTTTCAACGGCTCTGCGTCGCTGCGTCTGGCGTCAGGGTCGCTGATCGAGTCTGTGACCAAGTCTGTCCGCAGGCATCAGACGGTGGATGAGGCGTACATCACGTCGCTGTATGAGGACACCGCGAGTATGTACAAGCTGGATCAGATTGTGGCTTCGGGAACAGGCGGGCAGCAGAACCTGGGACCGCTGCCTGCGGGTGCAAAGGCGCTTCTGGGGACGCTGGCAGCGGCATGGATCGGAATTGCTGCAGCGGCACTGGTGCAAAGGAGACATAAAAAGTCTTTTCCTTTGTGAAAAATAGTGGTATAAGAACCTTTGGAACTGCACCGGGACTGTATCCGGCGTGCGGAACCCGGGGTGACGCGTCTTCTGCGCTGCTGTGTGGCGCTCCGAATAGCAAAAGCGGCGCGGAAAAGAGGAACATATTATGAAGAAGAAACTGGCAACCGTACTGGCAGCTGCAATGGCTGTTACACTCGCAGGCTGTGGAGCATCATCCTCCGACACTGCTGCAAGCGAGGCTGTTACTGAGGCAGCAGCTGAGAGCACTGAGGCAGCAGCCGAGGCGTCCACCGATGCGGCCGAGGAGACAACCGAAGCAGCAACCGAGGAGACTGCGGCAGATGAGAAGTCCGAGGGCGTTATGACCTATGAGGAATATCTGGCTGCGGATGTTGACTCCGAGGTTACGATTGAGACCTATATCCAGGCCAAGCAGGGCTGGTGGGAGAACGAAGGTGTTGGCGTTGCTACGTTCTACACACAGGATCAGGACGGCGGATATTTCCTGTACAATCTTCCGTGCTCGGAGGAGGATTACAACGATAAGCTGACCGTTGGCACGAAGATTAAGGTTACCGGCTACAAGTCGGAGTGGTCCGGAGAGGTTGAGATTATTGACGGAACCTATGAGGTTGAGAACGGAACCTATGTGGCAGAGCCGACGGATGTGACGGACAAGCTGGGCACAGATGATCTGGAAGCATACATGAACCAGGTGGTTTCCATGAAGGGCCTGACCGTGGCAGCCAGCACGGATGCCAGCGGGAATGAAGCAGCTTATCTGTACAACTATGATGGCTCCGGCTCGCAGGGTGATGACCTGTACTTCAATGTGGCGGCAGGTGATGCTACCTATACATTTACCGTTGAGTCGTATCTGTGCGACAAGGACAGCGATGTGTACAAGGCAGTGGAAGGTCTGAATGTTGGTGATACCATTGATGTTGAGGGCTTCCTGTACTGGTATGAGGGTGCACAGCCGCACGTGACATCGGTTACGGTTGAGTAAAGCGGAATACAAATTCACATTGTCTTCATTAGAGCCGGGTCCCTGAGTAAGGGACCCGGTTTTTTTATGATAACAAATCGTCACTTATACGGAATTCTCCATATAAAATTGTGCAGATATACAAAATGGAGTATTTTTCCTAAACGGATGTTGCAAGAGACCGACATACAACATATTATGACACATAACACGTGAGATATGACATGTCATAACAGGAAGGCTGAGGGAAGGAGTGAGGATTACCTATGGAGAGTACGTTTGACGAGGGCGTAGATCGCCGCGGGACAGCGTGTATCAAGTGGGACTTTCAGGAGGCGGATTATGGCAGGAGCGGTCTTTTGCCATTTTCCATTGCGGATGCGGATTACTGCACCTATCCGCCGATCCTCGAGGCACTGAAGAAGCGCATCGATAACGGGGTCATCGGCTACACGGATCTGGACAAGAACTATCTGGATGCGATTGCAGGGTGGTGTGAGAGACGCCACGACTGGAAAATTGACAACAGCTGGATTGTTCCGACGGGCGGTATCGTGCCGGCCATGGCGAATGCCATTGAGGCATTTACAAAGCCGGAAGACGGCGTGATTGTGCAGCCGCCGGTGTATGATCCGTTTTATTCGATTGTACGTGCCACCGGGCGCCGGATGCTGGAAAACGATCTGATTCTGGATGAGAACGGCTATCGAATGGATTATGACGGATTGGAGGAGTACTGCAGAAACGGAGCCAAAATCCTGATGATGTGCAGTCCGCACAATCCGGTCTGCCGTGTCTGGACCAGAGAAGAGCTGGAAAGAGTGGCAGAAATCTGTCACAGATATGGGACCATTGTCATCAGTGATGAGATCCATTGGGATCTGATTCTCGGCGGGCGAAGACACGTGACGATGGGCAGCTTTACTAAGCTGCAGGAACGCCTGGTGGTCTGCACGAGCTGCAGCAAGACCTTTAATATTGCAGGCCTGGAGACGTCAAACCTGATTATACCGGGCAAGGAGCTGCGGGAAGCCTATCAGAATTATCTGTATTCCAGGTATCTGTTCTGCCCGAATACGCTGGGACTTCTGGCAGCGCAGACAGCCTGCAGCGGAGGCGATGCCTGGGTAGACGAGGAACAAAAGTTCCTTACACGCAATGCAGAGCTGGTATGCAGCTATATGGAGGAGAAGCTGCCGAAGGTAAAGGTGGCCAGACCGGAGGGAACGTATCTTCTGTGGTTTGATATGACCGCTTACGGCAAAAGCAGCGAAGAGCTTGTGGCAAGGATTGCTGAGGCCGGAGCCGGACTCAATGCCGGAAATCACTACGGCAAGAAGTACGACGGCTATGTTCGAATGAATGTCGCTTGTCCGAGGCAGCAGCTGCTGGATGGCCTTGAATGCATCAGGAAAGCACTGGATCAGATAGAACAGGAAGGAGCTTGAAACCATGGCAGAAGAGAATAAACAGGGAGAACTGAAAAAGGTTCTGGGCCTGGGCGATTTGATGGGAATCGGTATCGGACAGATCATTGGTTCCGGAATTATGTCATTGACCGGAATCTGCATTGCGATGACAGGAGCCGGTACGCCGCTGGCCTTTCTGATTGCGGCAGCACTTGTCATTTGTCCGAACATTGTACTCGCAGTCCTTGGCAGTGCGGTTCCTGCTACCGGCGGAATGTATACCTATGTGCGTGACTATATCGGTAAAAAAACGGGCTTTTACTACCTGGCACTTCTGGTCGCAGGGCAGCTGGTGCTGGCGATGTTCGCCATTACGTTTGCAACGTATTTTTGCGGGCTGATTCCCGGAATGAATACCACCGTGGTGGCATTTTGCATCCTTACGCTGTGCTACATCATGAATATCATTGGTGTTGAGGTTGCTGCAAAGCTCCAGAACATTCTCGTTATTGTTCTGGTTGCAGCGATGGCTGCCTTTATCTTCTTCGGTATGCCGAAGGTGAACTGGGATACCTTTTCCGGCGGATTCTCGGCATTCATCCCCAACGGCTGGTCGGGCCTTCTGACCGGTGCAAGTCTTCTGACCTTTGCCACCGGCGGAGCAGAGTTTCTCAGTGAGCTTGGCGGTGAGATGAAGAATCCGGGACGGGATCTTCCCCGTGCCATGATCGGCAGTACGGTTATTGTTGCGGTAATTTATGCATTTATTGGAATCGTTGCGGTTGGCGTACTGCCGGTTGATCAGGTGGCTGGAGAGAGCCTGATTCTGGTGGCTAAGGAAATTTTCCCGGCACCGGTATACGTATTCTTCATCGTGGGCGGCGGTATGTTCGCCGTTGCATCAACGCTGAATGCAACCTTCACCTGGTGCACCAAGGGACTTCTGATCGCGGCAGAGGAAGGTTGGCTGCCGAAGCAGGCTGCAGCGATCAATAAAAAGGGAACACCCTGGGTACTGCTGACGATTTTCTATATTGTCGGCGCGGTGCCGATTCTGATGGGACTGGATCTGACCACTATCTCTTTGCTGGGCAACGGCGTGTCCCTGATCTATGTGTTGTTCCCGATTTTCACAGGCTATTTGATCTACAAGAAGAATCCGGAGGCGATGGCAAAGTCCAGCTTCAAGGTGCCAAAGCCTGCGCTGATGGTGCTGACGACAATTGCACTGGCAGGCTATGTGGTAGCTGCTGTCTTGAATTTTAGCGACATTGCCAATGCATGGAAGCTGATCGTGGGCTATAGTGTGGTGGTAATCATTTACGCATTCCTGCGGGAGAAACATGTGACCGGAAAGAATTAGCAGCAGGCAGGAATGGAATACACCCTCAGAAACTGGTGGGCCAGTCATTTAAGAACAGTTATGAATCTGTATACTGGGCTGAGGGATAAAAGAAGGTAGGGAGTATTTCCATGCTGCAGAAAGTTCAGAATCCGACAACATTGTACGAGCAGGTTGTGGAGCAGATCAAGGAACAGATCGCGAAGGGGGTATATCAGAAGGGTGATATGCTCCCAAGTGAAAAGGAATTGATCGCCATGACCGGCGTCAGCAGAATCACGGTACGCGAGGCATTAAAAACGCTGGCGGAAGTGGGAATGATCGAGACCAAGAAGGGGAAGGGGAGCTTTGTCCTGGTGGATGCATGCGACCTTACACCCTGTGATGAGCGGCGGCAAAAGCAGTTGGAGTACCGGGAGCTGTTCCTGGACTCCAGTCGGACGAGGCTGATCCTGGAACCCGGAATTGCCAAGGCGGCGGCCCTGCATGCAACGGACGAGGATGTAGAAGCCATCGAGCATTCTCTTTCTAAGACGGAGCAGATGTATGCCGCGGCCGATCGCATCGAGGGCTTTCATTATGAGGTTGCAAGAGCAGCACACGCATCGCTTTTGCTGGATCTTATGAGTGAGCTGCTGAAAAGGGAACGGGAGTACGAGGAGAGATACCAGTCCATTCTGTATCTTATAACACCGGATCATCAGAAACGGATCGGAACGGAAATGCTTCTGCAGCATCGGAAAATTCTGGATGCAATTAAGAGACATGACGCGGAGTTTGCATACTTCTATATGACGGAACACATGAATTATGTGATTCATTCCTATGAGGAGTATTTTGACCGCTTTTTGTCCTGACAGAAGAAGGATAAATGAAAATAACAGAGAAGAAGTATTATTCCTGGCTGCTGGTGGTGGTGTATTCACTGCTTGGTATTTTCTTTCCGGCAGCTGTGACGCAGTTCAGTATGGTGGTAACGGATGTTGCCAATGCATTGCAGGTGGACCGGCAGGTGGTCCTCCTGGCAGACAGTACGCGGGCGGTCTGCCTGGTGACAGCAATGTTCCTGTCCAGCTATGTGTACAAGCGATTCGGCCTGCGAAAGACAATGGCACTTGGGCTTTTGTGCCAGATTCTTCCACAATTTTGTGTGCCGCTGGCCATCCGCTTTCAGTGTGTACCGATGCTGTTCGTGCTCAAGGGCATGCAGGGATTGAACGCAATGGCGTTTCCGCTGTATATTTCAACCATTGCTGTCTGGATGGACCGGCGCTACGTTGCGCTGGCGACCGCTGTATTTAATGGAAGCTTCATGGCAGGGAGCGGAATAGGCGCGTGGATTTCCGGCAAAATTGTTCCGGCACTTGGTTGGGAGGCATCCTTTTTGGCGGTCGGAGGGATCTGTCTGGTGTTCGCAGTTCCTGCGCTGCTGCTGACAAGGGAAAAACCGGAGCAGATTGCAGCTCGGATCAGTACACCTCAAAAGCAAAAAAAAGACTCTGTCTATGGCACCATCATTCGGCAGCCTTTGACGTGGATTCTGGTCGCATCGCTGATGGCCAATACGTGGGTGTGCCAATCGGTGACAGTGGATATGTCCGTTTATGCACAGAGCATTGGCTATGACTACGGCCTGACCGGCAATCTGATGCTGATGATCAGCATTGTAACAGTAATTGCATCCATGTTGGCAGGCGGTGTATCGGATTGGTTTGCGGCCCGGGCGAAGAACAGGACGAGATCGCGCTGCATTATAATGGGT
>CAVFRZ010000008.1:0-27887 GCA_963624875.1 Anaerovibrio sp. | reverse complement strand
AAACTATTGAGTTTTCAAGGTGCAAGCCCACTTTTGATGTGGGAAGTTTGAGTCATATTCCTTTCGGAGACAACCTTTAAAGATGAAAGAGCCTCCGCTGTCGGCGATACAGTCAACAGCGGAGGCTCTCTTATTCGGGTATCACAGGGTCAAAAGACCTTTTGATTCCAACTCATTACCATCATTTAAAATACAGTGTACAAGACGGATACATCTGACTCCATCACTCAGCCCACTTCCACGCTGGCCCAATCATCCGACGGGCAGATGGCGATATAGGTCTTCCCTGCATTCAGGGTGAGCTCTGCTCCGGCTGCCGTATAGTACCTGGTGATGCCGGTTTCGGAACTCTTCTGCCAGATGATCGGGATCATCTTACCGCCTGTGCAGTAATAACCCACACCGGTTCCGATGATGTTGTAAATCAGATAGCCGTTTTTGTCATACTGTGCAAAGGAGCAGTCCTGCAGAATCACATTCTGGAAGGACACGGTCTGCTTGTCCTCGCCGTCCTGCGAGAGCTTCCCGTTCTCGTAATAGTCATACGAACCGGTTGCCGCATTGTACACAAGGTACGGCTTTGTCAGCTTAAAGCAGCTAAGCTTCACCATGCCGGCAGGATGTACATCCGCAGCAGAAGAAAGATCCGTTACGCCGATCTTCCAGTGACTTGCTGCCTCTGCGCTCGTATAGCCGGAAGAGAAGCCCGCCTGTGTCATTCTGCGGCTGATCTCCGTTCCCTTTGCATATTCCGTAAACTCGGTGGCTTTCCCGTTCTTTACACGGGAGAAGGAACCGGAGAGGTGGTTGATGCCGGTGGATGTGAAATACGGATTGTTGTAAAAGGGACCGCCGTCATGAATGAGCACTGCATTCCACTCCGATGCCAGAAGGATGTTCGTCGGCCGTGTAGAGCGAATGTTGCCGATCTGATTCACATTCTGCCAGTCCTTATAAATGGCCATCAGGCGTGTTACACGGTTGTTCAGTGTCGAATTCATCATCTCATACACGACGTCCGCCTCTGCCAATCCGTAATGCGGAAGGGCCCGCGTATCATTGTCGATCATAACCGCCACCGGGCGCTGCGCTGCAATCGCAGGCGAAACCGGCAGGCCGGTGATCTCCGAGGTTGCCTGCGCCGATGCCGTCACCGTCGCCGCTGCTGCCGCCGAAGCATTTACTGCCGGCGAAAATGCCATCCCTGCTGCCAATGCAGCAGACAAAACCATAACCACACTTTTCTTCATAGTTCTCCTTTTCCTATTCCTTCGATCTATTAGGCAATTCCAAGTGTCCGCGAGGAGAAAGCTGCGTATGCAGTTTCTCCGATGCGAGAGTGCAGCGCCTGATGGCGCGTCCGAGTGTCCGCGAGGAGAAATCCGCGCAGGCGGTTTCTCCGATGCGAGAGTGCAGCGCCAGAATGGCGCTCACTCCTAACAGGAGGAATTGCCATCGGGCAATTCCGAGTGTCAAATGCTCTTCCCCAGGAACTGGCTCTGGTACAGATTATAATAGAATCCCCTTGCTTCCATCAATGCATTGTGATTGCCCTGCTCAATAATATGACCGTCCTTCATAACCAGGATGCAGTCCGCATTGCGTATCGTAGAAAGTCGATGTGCTACGATAAAGCTTGTTCTGCCTTCCATCATGGCATTGAAAGCGTCCTGAATCTTCAGCTCGGTTCGCGTATCAATGGAGGATGTCGCCTCATCGAGGATCAGCATGGACGGCTTACTCATCATCACACGCGCGATGCAAAGGAGCTGGCGCTGTCCCTGAGAGAAGTCCTCTCCATTCTCGGATACCACCGTGTCATACCCCTTCGGAAGACGCCGGATGAAGGAATCAATGTGGCAGATCTTCGCCACACGGATCATTTCCTCCTCGGAAATTTCCGGATTACCCATGGTAATGTTGTCCCGAATGGTTCCGGTTTTCAGCCAGGTCTCCTGCAGCACCATGCCGTAGCCACTGCGGAGCGCATGGCGCGTGATCTTGCGGACATCCGTTCCATCGACGCAGATGGCGCCGTCGTCCACATCATAAAATCGCATCAGCAGATTGATCAGCGTTGTCTTGCCGCACCCAGTGGGTCCGACAATGGCGATTTTCTGTCCGGGCTGCACCTGCAGCGAGAAGTCACGAATCAGATTTTGCTCCTTTGTATAGGAAAACGCAACCCTCTCCAGGCCTACTTTTCCGTCAAAATGATCCGGTGCGATGGCATCTGCGGCATCCGGAATCTGCGGCTCCTCTTCAATCAGATTCAGTACTCTTCCTGCGCATGCAATGGCATTCTGCAGCTCTGTAACAACACCGGAAATCTCATTAAAAGGCTTGGCATACTGACTCGCATAGGACAAAAAGGCAGTCAGCTGGCCAACACTAAGGTGTCCGCCGACGGCCGCAATTGCACCCGTTACCCCGACCACCGCATAGACCAGACTGTTGATAAACCGTGTCGACGGATTGGTAATGGAAGAGAAGAAAATCGCCCGCAGCGATGTCTGTGTCAGTTCCTTATTGATGTCATCAAACTGCCGGAGCACCTCATCCTTGTAGTTGAATGCCTTTACAACCTTCTGTCCCTCGACCATCTCATTGATCAGTCCCGTCTGCCGGCCACGAATTTCTGACTGTCTTCGGAACATCGTATACGTGTGTGTCGAAACGTAACGGGCCACCAGAAACGAAAGCGGCGTCAGCGCCACAACGGCAGCCGTAATCCACACATTGATGGAGAGCATGAAGCAGAATGTTCCCAGAATCGTAATAACGCCGGTGAAGAGCTGCGTAAAGCCCATCAGAAGTCCGTCCGCAAACTGATCCGCATCTGCGATAACCCGGCTCTCAATCTCACCGTACGGATGGGAATCAATGTAGCTAAGCGGGAGCTGTTCTATCTTCTCAAAGGCATCATTGCGGATGTCCCGCACCACATCATAGGTCATGCGGTTGTTGCACAGATTCATCAGCCACTGACCGAGTCCTGCGAGCAATGCACTTGCCACGATGCGCAGAATGATCTTCCAGACACCGCCAAAGTCGACATTGCCGGGACCGATGATATAATCCACCACCGCGCCCGTAAGCTTTGGAATATACAACTGCAGCGCCACGGTCAGAAAGGCCAGCAAAAGGGATGCCCACAGGTATCTGCGATAGCGGCCCAGATAGTTCAGCACCTTGCGCAAAATCACGCGCTGCTCGCCATGATCTGCTTTTTTCTTATTCCGTCCTGCCATTATACTGCATCCTCCTTCGGAAACTGTGAGTAATAAATCTCCTGATAAACGCTGTTCCCGGCAAGGAGCTCCTCATGCGTTCCAATACCGACGAGCCTTCCGTCATCCAGAACGAGGATCTGATCCGCATACTGCACGGAGGCGGCACGCTGCGACACAATAAAGGTGGTCAGCGTCTTAGACATATCCCGGATTGCCATGCGAAGCTTGGCATCGGTTGCAAAATCCAGCGCCGATGCCGAATCATCCATGATCAGAATGTCCGGCTTGCGGATCAGGGCTCTGGCAATGGTCATGCGCTGCTTCTGTCCGCCGGACAGATTCCGTCCGTTCTGTTCCAGTTCAAACGCCGTGCCGCCGGGCTTTTGGTCCACATATTCCTTCGCCTGCGAAATGGCAAGCGACTCGTCCATCTCGGCAGGAGACGGATTTATTTTGCCGAAGGAAAGGTTATGTGCAATGGTCCCCTTGAACAAAACTGCCTTCTGCAGAACCACACCGATGCGGCTGCGCAGCTGCTCCTGCCGGTATTCCTTCACATTGTGACCGCCGACCAGCACCTCTCCCTCGCCGGCGTCATAAAAGCGCGGAATCAGGTTCACCAGCGAGGATTTACCGCTTCCGGTTCCCCCGATGATGCCAACGGTCTCTCCTCTTCTGACGCGGAAGGAAATATGGTCCAGCGCCTTTTCAGCACCGTCCTCATAGGAGAGTGACACATCACGGAATTCCACCGCATACTCCCCGTCCTGTACGGCCTCCGCACACAGATTTCCGTCGGCCATATCCGGTGCCACATTCAGGATATCGCTGATCCGGTCGCCGCAGGCTGCTGCCTTGGTGACCTGAATGATCAGGTTGGCCAGCTTAATCAGCTCCACCAGAATCTGAGACATGTAGTTCAAAAGGGCCACCACCTGTCCCTGGGTCAGCACGCCAATCTCTACGCGAACCGCGCCCGTATAGATCAGGTAGGCTGTTGCCAGATTGACGATGATGTAGGTCAGCGGATTCATCAGCCCGGAAATCTTGCCGACGTACTGCTGCATATGACTCAGCTCCGCGTTGCTGCTACGAAAGCTCTGAATTTCTCCGTCTTCCTTGCCAAAGGCGCGGATCACGCGTACCCCGGTCAGGTTCTCACGCGTAGCTGTCATGATCCGGTCCAGGCGTCCCTGCACCTTTCGGTACAGCGGCATTGTCCACAGCATAATGCCAAAGACAACCACCGACAGCGCCGGTATCGTGACAACAAAAACAAGCGCAGCCTTTACATCCACGGTAAACGCCATGATCATCGCACCGAACACAATGAACGGCGACCGCAGGAACAGGCGAAGGACAAGGTTGACGCCGTTCTGCACCTGATTGACATCGCTTGTCATTCGTGTGATCAGCGTATCCGTCCCAAACTGATCCATCTGCGAAAAGGACAGCTCCTGAATGTGCGCGAACAACGCATGCCGCACATTCTCCGAAAAGCCCGTAGCGGCCTTTGCAGCAAACCACTGCGCCGTGATGGCAGAGGCAAGTCCTACGACGGCAAGAAGAATCAGAACCCCGCACATTTTGATAATATAGCTGTGATCCGCGTTTCCGATTCCGGTGTCAATGATGGCCGCCATAACGAGGGGGACGATCAGCTCAAAGGAGGCCTCCAGAAGCTTGAACAGCGGCGCCAGGATCGTTTCCCTGCGGTAATCCTTCAGATATTTCAGAAGAGATTTCATACGTATTCTCCTTTCATTCTACGTCCGTAATACTAGTACATCGCCCGCAAAATAACCAGACTTTCAGGGCCGTATCGCTAAGAAAGTGTTAAACTGATATATCTATTCAGAGCCAGAACCTTAAGAAAGGAATCCTTCCATGCAACCTCATATCAAAGCTTATTCCAAAGAACTTCTGCACGCCTTCCTGACCGGTGTTCGCTGGATTTTATTCGGCGGCATCTGCGGCATTGTCATTGGTGCCGTTGCCTCCCTTTTCGCCATCGCCATTGTTGCCGTGACGGATTTTCGCCTGCAGCATGGCTGGATTTTATATTTGCTGCCCTTTGCCGGGCTTATCATTGTCTATGTATATCGGAAGACCGGAAACGCTCATCCAAGGGGTACCAACCGTGTTCTGGACGCCATCCGCTCCAGAGAACCGGTTCCCGGTATTATGGCGCCGCTCATTATTTTTGCAACGGTCCTGACGCATCTGTTCGGCGGCTCGGTCGGCCGTGAGGGTGCCGCGCTGCAGGTCGGCGGATCGCTCGGCACCGAAATCGGAAAGCTGTTTCACTTTAAGGAATCCGAGCGCCGGCGCGTCATTATGTGCGGAATGAGTGCTGCGTTCTCCGCCCTGTTCGGCACACCGCTGGCCGCTGCCATTCTTTCCATGGAGATCAGCACCGTCGGCATCATGTACTATGCCGCCCTGGTTCCCTGCGTCATTTCGGCGCTGACAGCCCATTATGTTGCTGACCTCATGGGGGTAAGTGAGACCATCCTTACCGTTGAGCCTGCGGCAGACTTCCAGCCGCTCTCTGCAGGAAGCACGCTTCTTTTTGCATTCTGCTGTGCATTGGTGAGTGTTTTATTCTGCCGGGTTATGCATAGGACCAAGCATATCATGACAGAAAAGCTCCCCAATCCGTATGTGCGTGTCCTTGTAAGCGGACTTTTGATTCTGCTTATGACGCTTCTGGTAGGTGATCAGACCTACAACGGTACCGGCTCCAACATCATCGCTTCCTGCATCAACGATCCCACCCTTTCCATTGTTCCGTGGGCCTTCCTGCTGAAGATCCTCTTTACCGCTGTTTCTCTTGCCGGCGGCTATCAGGGCGGCGAAATTGTTCCTTCCCTGTTCATCGGAGCAACCTTCGGTCATGCTGTTGCCGTTTTATTCGGAACCGATCCTTCCCTCTATTCTGCCATCGGCATGGCCTGCGTATTCTGCGGTGTAACGAATTGTCCCATTGCCTCGCTCCTGATCAGCTGTGAAATGTTCGGCTTTAGCGGTTCCTGCTTCTATCTGCTGGCGATTGCCGTCACCTACCTCTTCTCCGGCAACTACGGCATCTATTCCGCGCAGCACATCCTGCATTCCAAATTTGACTGCGGCCAGATTGATGCCAACGCGCATTGAAGCATTGCCGGCTATGAACGGTAAGAGCGCGGCAGCTTTTCGGCTGCCGCGCTCTTTTTGGTATCTGTTTAGCACCTGCCACATTTCAACGTGAATTGACTGCTTGCAGGCATATTCACGATTGAAATTGGCAGGCGGCCAAGGCGCGAAGCGCTTCTGGCCAGCCACATCTCGATTTTCCGAAGGAAAATCGAGATGGGTGCTAAACAATTACCTTTTTGTATCAGACCGTCGTTATTTCTACTTTTTTAGAAATCATCCAGCCACTCGTCCTCATCATAGCCTGCTCCGGATGTTTTCTCCCCTGTCCTGCTCTTATCGCCGGAAGACTGTTTCCTTCGCTTGCTGCTGCGCAGATGATCCTTGCGGCTGCGGCGCTTCTTGCTGAGAATATGATGCAGGAATAAGCCAAGGGCCGCAGCTCCTCCCACCAGAACCGCCGCCAGCTTCATCAGTCCGCTCTGAGACCGATCGGCAGAAACCGCAAAGGTTACATCGGTCCCTTCCGCTTCAAAGCTGATGTACTGGCCAAAGTCAGTCGTTTCTGCCTTTACCTTCTCTCCGTTCTGAATCAGGTAAACGGTCGGATTCTTCTCCTGCTCCGAGGCCAGGAATCGAATCTCATGCGTATCCAGTCCGTCCTCCGGCATGGAAACCATCCACCGCTCGGTCTCGCCGGATTCTGCCGCCATATCTGTAAGGATCAATGAATCCTCCTGCCGGAAATTGCCCAGCACTTCAATCACCGGCAATCCGCTTGCACGCTTTTGATTAGAGGACAGCAGTGTATTTACTCTCGAGTAGTCCGCCTCAATCACCTCATCGGCTGTAATCTTGGTGTAATCCGTCCGGCTCCAGACACCGTGGAAGCCGTCCTTCGACGGAACAAGCGGGATCTGGTCTTCAGAAATGCTCTCTCCGTACTGGCAGGTGATGGTTTTCACTACCGTATCATCTGCCTTGAAGGTCAGCACCAGCTCCTGGAAGGTATTCGGGATGTTCTCCTGACTAAGAAGCGCTTCGTAGGTTACACCTTCCGCAATTCCCTGGTAGCTGATACCGTCAATGCCGTACAGCGCCTCTGCGTAATAGTAGTTATCCGACACCTCATCCGCATCAACATTCTTAACGCGCCCCGCTATAGCTCCGACATACTGCTTGGCATCCTTGATGTTAACCATGGCCAGATTGCTGCGGACGGTAACGCCGTAGCCGATGATGCCGCCGACATACTTGCTGCCCTCCACATCGCACTTGGCAGTATTATTGCGTACGACGCCAACCGAGTATCCGGTAATACCGCCGGCATAGCTTCCGCTGCATTCCAGTGTTCCGTAGCTGGCATTGGAGGCCGCCAGGCCCATCTCCATATGACCGGCAATGCCGCCGCCGTAATTGTTTTTATTCTGTACCAGACCGCGATTCGTGCAGGAATCAACGATGCACTTCGCACGGAAGACATAATCCAGGGATGTGTTTCCGGTCTGATGAATATCGGTTTCCGGATCCAGATCGTATTCAACACCGACCATACCGGTAATGCCGCCGGTATTCGTATCTCCGTTCACGGTCCCGTAGTTGGTGCAGGATGTAACGCGCCCCTGCCATGTACCTTCCACATCCTCATCCGACACATCCTGCAGGGTATTGTCCTTGTCCGTGTCTGTCAGATCATCTGCCGCATCCTCCAGTGTCCGCAGAATACTGTCAAACTGAGATGTAATTGCCCGCAGGTTATCAATTCCCTCGTCCGACTCCGAGCTGATGGAATCACTTAACGACTGCATTTCATTTGACAGCTGACTCAGAGATTCATACAGGTTATTGCCGTTGTTGCGCATTGTATCGCTGACACCGTTGATCTTCAGATCCAATGAAGCCAGCGAATTCATCGCGCTGGTCAGATCACCGGAAATCTGCGGATAACTCTTCAGTGTATCTGAGGCTTTCTTGAGGGAATCCGCTACGCCGGAGGTGTTCAGTGCATTCTTGCCGTATTTGTCGGCAATCTGCAGCATCCCGCTTAAGGAGGACTCCTGATCGCTGAGTCCCTTTGTGATGTCACTGATCAGACCCGCAATGTCATTTGTCTCAGCCCACTGCTCCAGAGCCTTTGCATCCGTCCGGATATCTGCAGATGATTTGCCAAGCTCTGTAATCTGCTTATTGATATCCTCATAAGCATTCCGGCATTCGGTGTACTTCTCCCGATAAGCCTTGGCATCCTCTTCACTCAGCTCATATTTTTCCTTAAAATAGGCCTCCAGCTCCTCATCCGACTTGCCGCTAAGCTCTGCATCTCCCAGCTCGGGATAGCTCTCAAGGAGCTTCGCCTGCTGCTGCGTCAGATCCTTGGTCAGTGTCTCCAGATCACCGGCAGAAAAGTTTCCATCCGCAAACTTTTCCACCGATTCATCGCTTTCCAGGGAATTCAGGCTGTCCTCTGCCTTACTGATTTCGCTCTGGAAGTCATTGAGCGTATCCTTGGTCTTCTGCAGTTCCTCTCTTGCAGATTTGGCTGCATCATTGTCATATTGGGCAAGGATTTCGTCCATTCCCTGCACGGCAGAGAGCATCTCGGCGTAGCCTTCCCGGATCTGCTTCAGCGCACTTTTGACATTCTCCCGCGTCTCCTTTTGCTTGGCGGTGCTCATGTCGCCTACATTCGGTCCCTTTTCCACTGCATCAGAGAGAGCCTTTGTTCCATCCTCCACCTTCTTGGTGCCGTCCTTAAACTGCTGGACGTACTGCTCCATAGCCTTACGGTCCTCGTCCGAGAGCTTCAGTCCGTCAAGATACGCGCTGGTATTGCTCGTCAGGGAGGACATGGAGCTCTCCACCTGATTCATGTAGCCGGAAACTCTCGATGTTACATCCGAGAAGGTCCGAAGGGAGCTTTGAAGGGTAGAAACGGCATTGTTTATTTTATCGGCAGCCTTGTCGTATTCATCCGATCCCTCATCCGCAATGCCCTTGGCGGCATCCTGTGCAATCTTGGAAAGACCGTTGATGTTGGTGAGGTGATTGGTGGTATTGCTGGAATAGCTGTCTGCGTTGTTGAGTCCCGTATTCACCAGCGAATTCAGCTCATCCAACTGCTGATCCAGCTGATCCAGCGTACTCTCCGAAAAGTCTACCGACAGATACGGCTGCATCTGTCCGACAATGCCGCCCACATCCTTGCGTCCGTAAACCTCTGCATTGTTGGTATTGTCCTGCATATAGCCGGAACTACGACCCGCGATGCCACCCACGTTATAGCCGACGTGCTCATAACCGATCTGCGCATTGTTCGTGCAGGAGGCAATGACACCGGAGGAGAATCCGGCAATACCGCCTGTATCCGAATTGATCTCGAGATTCTCAAAATTGGTCAGATCGCCGCTCGTTATGATATTGTCGATGGTCTCCGTCAGCTGATCCAGTGTCATGCTGGTATCCTGATAGGTAATATTGACATTAATATCATTAGTACAGCTTAAAATCGTTCCCTCATTGTACCCGGCGATACCGCCGCAGGCAGAGGTTCCGGTAATGGCGCCGGTTCCATGACAGCCTGAGATCGTTCCGTTTCGTCCGTTCCTTCCGACAATGCCGCCAAGCTCACTGTCCCCGTCGATGCGTCCCTCGAAGGAGCAGTGCAGCACCTGCCCGTAGTTCAGACCTGCAATGCCGCCAAGCTTTCCCTGCGATCCGTTGGGCGAGATTACGCCCTGCACCTTCAGATTGGAAACCGTTCCCGTATTTTGAATGGTACCGAATACGCCGGTCTCAGCTACATCTCCGGTTATGGAAATGCCGCTGATCGTGTGCCCGTTTCCGTCAAAAATGCCGCCGAAGGTCCGTACCGGTTCAAAGTCCTCCTTGGAGAAATCCAGATCCGCCTCCAGAACAACGCTTTTGTTCCGCGACCAGGTGTCGTACCGGCAGTTTCTGGCAAACTCCTGAAATTCCTTTACGGTTTTGATAGTGACGGTTTCATAGCTTTCTGCTGCGACAGCAGTAACATCTGCCTTGTTGGCCCCGGTATTCTCTTCCTCTTCTTCTGTATCCAGCGTATCAGCCGAGGCCGACTTGATGACGCTCTCATTGACAATGTCCTCTGCCTGCTGCTCCAGATCGGTAACACTGGATGCGCAGACCGGCAATGTACCAAACGAAGAGGCTGTCAGCGCGGCCGTCATCAGCACAACCGGAATTCTTGACTTATTCATTGTCCTCTCCTTTCTCTGCAGTCTCTGCATCGTCATCATAATACCCTTTTGTATCCTGCGGTCCTTTGGGTCCCTGATTGCCCTCGGCGGTGCTTTCCTTTTCGTTTTCCGCCTCCTCGCCGGTCGGTCCGGGGAGCTTGCCCTGTTCATCGGTCCCCGCTTTCGGATCATTCACCTTACCGATGCTGCCGGAGACAACCATGGCCTTTACATCGCCGCGAACAACCGCGTTCATAGTACCGATGACCGTTCCGTTGATGGTTCCGCGGATCGCACCGTTGATCACCACCGTACCGCTTTCCTCCTTGGTCTTGATGGGCCTCTCAATTTCGAAGGTAGTCTTGGCGATCAGTCCGTCGCCGATCAGAAGGATCTGCGGCAGAACAAACATAACCAGAATAACGGAAATCATGGTGCCACGGCCCAGGCACTGACCGATACCGGCGATGCAGGCATCGGAGGTCATCTGGCCAATGAATACACCGGCCAGAATCATCATGGAGCCGGAGGTAATGATGGTCGGGAAGGAGAAATTCAACGCCTCAATGATGGAGCTCTTCCGATCCTGCATCTTGCGGCACTCCGTGTACCGGCTGGAGATTACGATGGCGTAGTCGATGTTGGCACCCATCTGAATAGAGCTGACGATCAGATATCCCATAAAGAACAGCTTGTCCTGCGTCACCGTCGGTATGCCGAAGTTGATAAAGATAGCACCCTCAATAACCGCAACCAACAGCACCGGAAGACCGGCCGACTTGAAGGTAAAGAGCAGGATCACCAATACGAACAGGATGGATACCACGCTGACGACAACGTTGTCGCGCGAGAAGGAATCCCGCAGATCTCGCTGCGATGTGCAGTCACCGACAACATAAACCGATTCGCCCTCATAATAGGACTGTGCCAGATTGTGCATCGTCTCGACAAAATCAAAGGCCGCATCGTCCTGCTCCGGCAGCGGAATAGTCATGTATACCAGGATACGGTCGTAATTTTCACCCTCAAGCTGCTTTCTTCCGTCGCTGATCTGCTGGTAGGCGCTGGTCAGTGTTTCATCGATATCCGAATCCAGAGTGACATAGCCTTCCTCCGATTTCTCATAGACGAACATCAGCATATCCATGAGCGGTACCTTATAGGAAGAAATTCCGCCGACAATCCGTCCGTACTCCTCCTGATCCGCCGCATACGTGGTATACAGCAGCTCCGCCACCTCATAGTCCAGATCCAACAGCTCCGAGAAGGCTCTGGGCGTAAGCTCATCGGTCAGCATGTAGTCATCCATGGCATTGGTATTGGCAAGGCCCTGGCAGTAATCCACCTCTGTATATGCCTCCAGATCCTCGATCAGCTTGGCTTCCTTTTTGTAATTTCCTCCCGGCACCACAATGGCGCAGTAGTTCTCTGATCCAAAGTTATTCTCGATCAGTTCCTCTGCCTTCTGCTGATCATTCTGCACCGGTGTGTCCAGCGTGGAATAGCCATATACATAGGGCGTATTCTGCGAGAGAACACAGAATACAACGAAAACAACGGCAAAGATTGCAGGAAGAACAAAGCGGGAGGCGTAGGCAAACCGTCCGACCGCGCTGATCTTCGGAACAAAGCTCTTATGCTGCGTTTTGGCCATAGCGCCCGAGAACAGGACAAGAAGTCCCGGCATCAGCGTAAATACAGACAGAAGGCTGAGGAGAATTGCCTTGATCAGTACGACGCCAAGGTCCGCACCGATACGGTACTGCATGAAGATCATGGCCATCAGTCCGGATACTGTGGTCAGGGAGCTGGAGCAGATTTCCGGAATGGACTTGGACAACGCCACAACGACAGCATCGTGTACGTCGTAGTCCTTCAGTTCTTCTTTATACCGGTTGCAGAAGATAATGGCGTAGTCGACCGACAGTGCCAGCTGCAGGATGGAGGACACGGAGTTGGAAACGAAGGAAATGGTTCCCAGCAGGAAGTTGGTGCCGGAGTTCAGCAGCATGGAGGAAACAAAGGTCAGCAGGAGGACCGGAATCTCACCATAGGATTCACTGGTCAGCAACAGCACAGACACCACAACCACGGCGACCAGAACCATGATCTTGTTGATCTCCTCCTGAATGATCTCCGCCTGCTGGTTTCCCAGGCTCGTCTTGACATAGATGTCGTAGCTGGAAAGCTCCTCTTTGACATTTTCCAGACTTTCCAATGCCCGGTCATCGTTTTCATCATAGGAGAATGTGATACTGTAGAGCGCCGAGCCATTGTTGTAATGCTCTACAAAGTCCTCCTGCTCAGCATCCTCATCCGTGAAGGTAACCTGCGAAACGCCGTCCATATCCTCGATCCGGCTCTGCAGGCTCTTGGCATCCTGGTAAGAGATGTTCGCCACCATGATCTTGGCCGTGCCAAAGGTAACGAATTCCTTATCCATCACCTCCAGTCCCTGCTTAGTCTCGGTCGTCTCCGGAAGGTAGTCCGCAAGATCGTTGTTTACCTTTACCCAACCGGCAGAAAACAGCGAAAAGATGATCGCGATAATGTAAATCAGAAAGAACAGCATCCGTTTATCTACGATAAAGGATGCCACTCGCAGCATCGCAGAATTTCCAGCACTCTTTTTCTCTTCCATAGTTCCTCCTCTGCTGCCCGCAGACAAATTATTGACCGGCGGTCATAACATTGAAAGGATAGCATTTATTCCGGTTTATGCAAGTAAAAAAAAAATGAAGACTCCTGCTCCGGATACAGCATTTTGCAAAAAAAGGACCACCGGCCAGTTTCTCCCGGCCGGTGGTCCTTTCTCTATCCTTCATTTCATGATACCCGGATGCTGCGCGCTAAGCGCTCCCGCAATCCTCAAACATTCGTAAGCCGCTATTGTCCTGCAGCCGGTGTCTGTACAGAGGCTGCATCTGCAGTTCCTGTCTCTGCAGCAGCTGCTGCATCCTGTGTCGTAACATCGGTCGACACCGTGCCGTTCTCCACATGTGCCGTTGCGGTTGTGCCGGTTTGCGAATCGCTGACCGTCACAGTAGCTGCACCGGTCGCCGTATTGGCTGCAACAGCCGTTCTTTTGCCGGTTGCTGCATTGTAATAGGTTATCGTTACCACACCCGTTGCGGGATCCGTCGCAGTCGATTCCACAACACCCAGATCCGACGCCGCGGTATCCGTGGCTGCACTGTCTGCGGATGCCGATGACCCGTCTGTCTGGGCAGCTGCTCCTTCCGTGCCCGTCTCCTGCACCGCATCCTCTGCGATGCCGGCGTCACCGCCTGCTGCCGTCGCCGGATCCGCACCGGTCTGCGCGCTGCCTCCAGATGCCGATGACGAACCGGATCCAACCAGAGACGGCTTGGATTTGCCGGTGGTCTGAACATAGGTGCTCTTGCCGACAAGAGACTCCGCATCCTCATAGTTCTGCTGGTAGGACTCGGAATTTTTATACGAATAGGTGCCGGAATCCGTGGATTCGTATTTAGCCGTCAGCTCCTCGGCCGTTGTCTCTCCGTACAAAAAGCTCTGCAGCTCCTGCGAGTTGGTCTCAAAATCCAGTGCCAGGACCTTGCGGCTGCACATGCCGTCCATCAAACCGTAGGTGTGCTTGAGCGGGAAGGTGATGGTGTCATAATCCATATTGACAAAGGTTCCTGCCTCCGGCAGGAGACTGGCAATGTCCGCCTCGGTAAGGTTCGTCTGAATCAGCGGCAGCACATTGTTCAGCAACTCGTCCAGCTCTGTAATGGAAAGCTTCTTTAAATTCTGTACGGCCGCCAGGATGACCTTCCGCTGGCGTTCCACACGGTGCCAGTCATCGTCGATGGCGCGAAGTCTTGCATAGCACATGGCTGTCGCGCCGTTTAAGTGATTAATACCGGGCACGAGGTCCTGCTGCACCGTGTTCTCCACATGCATTCCCTTAATGTTGCCGGCTGTGAAAGTCCCTTCCGGATGGTTGATGTTGTTGCACTCGGCTTCGGTCATATCGATATCCACGCCGCCGACGGAATCAACCAGCTCCATAAAGGTATGAATGTTCACACGGATGTACCTTGTGACATCAATTTTGAAATTATCACGGATTACCTGCGTCATCATGCGCGGGCCGCCGTACCAGAACATATGCGTGAGCCAGTCCCACTGCCCTTCATACTCTCCGTAGGGGATCTTTACTCCGATGGCTCTTTCAAAGCTCACCAGGTGGATCTGGTTGGTTTCCCGGTTGATGGAAAGCAAAATGCACGTGTCGCCTCTTGCGTTATCGCTGAACTCCGTCGTCCGGTCATCGGTGCCGATCAAAAGGATATTGAACACGCTCTGGTCGGATTCCACCTCACCGGTTGCCTCAATGGCATCGGCGTCCTCCAGCTGCCCGGAGTCCTTCCTGGACTGCAGCTCATCGTTCTCCAGCTGATCCTGGGTATCCCCCTCTGCAGAGACCTCATTGCTTGAAAAATCGCCGTCACTGATCTGCATGAGACGGTATTTGCTGTGAAAATATCCGTACCCGGCCAGTCCGACTGCCAGAACTGCTACAAGGACCCACGCGACCACCTGCTGCCACAGCTTCCAGCCGCGGAATTTCTTCCATAGCTCGGTTGCCTTCTTGCTGATCACGGAGAGAATTGCCTGTACCTTCTGAACAATTCCTTCCTTCTCTTCTGCCTGCGCTCCCGGCTCCTCCCGGCCAAGCGTGACTGCTTCCTCCGGCTCTTTGTCCTTTACTTCCGGTTCCTTCTGCTCTTCGGCCTTTACTTCCGGTTCCTCCGGCGTCTTATCCGCACTGATCTCTTCCGCAACAGCCGCTTCCGGTTCCTCTTCTTTGTCTGCCGCCGGCTCTGCTACGCGTTCCTCTATGCCGGCTGCTGACTCATCGGTGCAATTCTTCGCTTCTGCGGGAGCCTCTCCCGGAGTTTTTTCCGGCGGCGGAAGCTCCGGAAGAATAACCTCTTCCAGAATGCTGTCCTCCGAAACGGTTTCCTGCTGCTTTTTGCTTTCTTCTGAAGCTGCCTCAGCACGTTTTTGGGGAGTTCTCTGTACCGGTTTCTTGCTGCCTGTTGCCTTCCGGCGTTTTTTCTTCTTCCTGGACACTGTTCATTACCTTCTTCTAAATACAACTACGATGTTATGGAAATCATCTCTCACGGCTGATATCGAAGCGCTATACATACTTGTACATTCATGACGCCTCATTCTATCGCACATATGCAGCTTCCGTCCAGTGATGCGGATCTTATATGCTCCTGCCACGGGACTGCGCCTGGGAATGGGTGGTGCTCAGGCGCAGTCCCTTACTTTACCATTCGGAGCCAGTCGTCAAACATTGTTGACCACAGAATTGCTACACGAACAGCTTCATCGCCCAGTTCGGAACACCCGAGGTGTCCGGATCCTCGTCCTTCACAAAGACAAAGGCTGTGTCATAGCCCATCGGCTTTGTGGGATATATCCCCTTTCCGTCGGTAAAGTACATCAGGCCTCTTGGCGTTTCGATGCGCTTCTCCTCGCGGAGCTGTTCCACATATGCAAAGGCCGGCCGGAAATCCGTTCCGAAGCCCCCCTTCAGACAAAAGTGCCGGGCATATTCCTTCATCTGGTCAAGACTGCGAATTTCCACATCGTTCTGTACCCGGTCATCACACTCAATGATATGAATCCGCACCCGCGTAAAAAAGTGATCGCTCCCCAGCAGCATCGACGCGGTCTCATTCAGAAATTCCTGTACAAGAAACTCCTGACAGGACGCAGAGGTGTCCAGCACGATAATCAGCTGATCCACCTTGGCCACCTCCCGGTATTCATTTTCCTCGATGAGCGGCATATTGCCGTACAGCTCCATCCCCAGATGGTAAAAGCCGTAGTCAAAGGAGTCCATATCTATGCCGGATTCCTCCCGCACCACCATGAAGCGGGAAAGAAACTCGTGATAATCGGTCTTTCTGCCGCAGTCGCCGGTTAGAAACCGTGTGAATTCACCGGTTCTGGCCGAAGCCTCCCGTCCCATGGTGAGCTCCAGGCGCACCTTATTGGCAAGCCTTCTCCATTCTTCCTCCGAAAGGCGCTTTGTCGCAATCAACGGTAATGCAGAGGCTGCCGTTTCCGGCAGCTGCTGCGGGTCCTTATTTCCGTCGTTCTCCATGCGTTCCCAGAAGCTGTGATCATCCATGGCAAATTCCTGCTCCAGAAATGCTTCCTCCGGATAATTCCGCTCCCTGCTCATAAAACTGTGATACAGGCGCTGTGCACTCAGTGTTCCGGCCTGCGCCCTGAGTCTGTCGTAGCAGGCGCTCCGCTTTTCGCTAAGCGTTCTTGCAATCACCGGAATATCCATCGAATCAATCACCGATTCTACTGCAATATCACAGCACAGATTCCACAGCTCCGCATCCTCCCGCTGCCCGGCGCCATACATATGACGAAAGATGCAGTGCAATACCATATGAAGATACGCTCGCCGGAGCCAATAAGGATCTTCTATATAATATGTCATCAGACACTTTGGATTAAAGCGGATGTACGATGCATCCGTCCCGACACCGGTTGTGGAGAGGTCCATTGCAAGGGAAAGGCTCCCCAGTGCCGGTCCCATAAAGTGCATTCCCAGATATAATTCAGTTCTTGTTTCCTCCAGTATCCGCTCGCCGATACTGCGCAGCTGCTCCCGATAATTCATGGCCATACTCTCCGGCGCCGCCTCTGTGCGGTGTAACCTTCCCTGCTTTCCTCACCATTCCAGGGACATAACCTGGCTGACGTCCTTTTGCTCTTCCGCAAATGCTTCACTGCGGTAGGAGATCAGTCGTGCGCAAAGGCCTGTTTTTTCCTTGTCTGCAGCCAGCTGCAATGCCGTCTCCAGCGCCGCCTCTCCAATGAGCCGGTGCTCTGTCATCAGCCGAAGATTTTTCTCGCTGTCTGCTTCATCTTCATTCTCAATCAATACGCTCAGCACCTTCTCGTCGTTCTCGGCGAGGAACTTCTCATAGCCTTCCTGCGCCCCCTGTGAAAGTCCAAGCGGATATCGAAGTCTCCCAAAGGCAATGTCGGCCCCCACTGCCAAATCGTATGCCGTAAGCCGCTGCAGCAGGCGGTCATATCCCGGCAGGTCGATGCTTTTTTTGCCGATGCACTCCCGATATGCCATTCCGGCACCCTCAATGGAAAAATGAATGGCTCTGGCCATCGTATCCTCTTTGGCCTCATTGACATATTCCGGGAACGTCAGCCGCAGCTCGCCATCCGGCATCATAAGATGAAATGTCAACGTCCCATCCACATCCTGCAGCATAGAACGTACAATCACATAATCCTCCGGCTTGTCACAGTGTACCGTAATGCATTCCAGTGACGTGCATCGGCGAATAACACCGTCATAATAATCATTTGTTGCATTGTAGAGCTCGATGGTTTTCAAATTCACACAGTTGTAAAAAGCAAACGGCCGAAGCGTAACCAGGCTTCCCGGGAGAACGATGCTCCGCAGTTCCGCGCGATTTTCAAAGGCGTGTGCCGCAATACTCCGCACCTCAAGGCCTTCGATCCTCTCCGGAATCACCAGATCACGAACGCTTCCGTCAAAGCCGGTAATCTGTGCATATTCTTCTGAGCGGTTTTCTTTCCTTTCCCATAGGAACGCCACAGTATCATCTCCTCATCCAATCATCCTGCTCAATCCATCTGCGACAGAATATAGCACTTCACCCCATCCAGCCTGGAGCGCTTCCAATCACCTTGCTCTGCCTTTTTCGCCAGAGGACACACAATCTGAAAATCCAGTGTCTCCCCAGGTACCCGTCCGGAGCGCTTCGGATCCGCAAAGTGCGCCTCCCATTCCTCTTCGGTAGCATTCTGCCATTTGTCCCTGTTCAGATAGATTTGCTGCCGCTTTGTCGCCGCGACGAACATCTTTGCTGCCAGCGGCGCGAGAAGGCGATACTCGTTTTCCGGAACATCAGTGAAAATATCCGGAAGGGGTGCCGCTTCTATGTGCTCCGTCTCCCGATTGATACGCAGTCCCTGTGCCTCAAAATCATAAGCCTCTTCCGTGAGGCGGAGCTTTACCAGAACGCCGCGGTCCGTATTGTACTGCGCCCGCTGATAATCCGTATCAAAGATGAAATTGCCGAGGGAGTAAAAGATCATCTTCTCTCCCACTCTCTCATAATTCATCGGTACATGCGGATGGTGTGCCACGATGATATCCACGCCCATATCCAGGAATTCCAGATACCGGTCTCTGGTATAGCACGTAGGAATGGCAGTGAACTCTTCTCCAGCATGGGCCACCAGAATGCACCACCTGCAGCCGGCCTTAATCTGTGCCACCGTTTCCCGGATCTGCTCCGTTTCATTCCACATATAGCAGCCGGGATAATCCTCTGCCGCCGGCTTGCAGCCTCTCCGGTAGCCCACAGCGAACAATCCTACGCCGCCCGCCTCTGCAAAATAAAGCGGTCTTCGCGCCTCATCCAGATTTCTCCCCGCACCAATGGTCCTTGCGCCGCACGCATCTGCCTCCTGGAGCGTTGCATACAGTCCCTCCGGCCCGGCATCCATGATGTGATTGTTGCACAGATTCCAGATATCCGCATGCATACGCCGCAAGACCCTTGTTGCCTCCGGATTCATGGTATGAACCAGCTGCCGGACACCGTCTTTGGTCTGGTTCGTCTGCTGTGCCACCAGCGGGCCCTCTACATTGGCAATTACATGGTCAGCGCTGTGAAGAAAATCCAAAAGCTCATCCGATATCAGTTTCTCATCCGCCCATTTGCCGTCCATATACCGGTCAAAGCCAATATCCCCTGTAAAAGTAAGAGCCAGCTCCTTCATATTCCCTCCTGCTCGAGCTTTCGATTCTCCTCCAGCATCTTTTCAAACAATGCGTGCTGCCCTATGTAAAAGTCATCCTCCAACATCATCTGCAGTGTCTTGCGATCTCCCGCCGTGAGCGGTCTGCCGGTTTCCTTATACTGCTGCCAGGTAGCCAGATCCATCCCATAGGTTTGAATCGGGATTCCGGTGGAGCAGCACAGATTCTTCCAGATACGGAAGCCTCCGCAGTCGATATCTCCAAAGTGATAGAACCTGGTTTCCGGAAAAAGATGGTGCATCGCTTCCAGAAAGTCCCTTTTCACATGATTGGCATAGCCGGCAAGATACAGTACAAGCTCCCGTTTGCCCAGCTTCTGTTCCCGGGTATTCCAGCGGTGGTAGCTTGTCAGATTTTCGATGGTCAGAATGACATCCGGCGGCTCCGTTGCCCGTGCCAGCTTTTCCTGCACCATCGCAAGATCATCCTGAAAGACACCGATTCCCTGCGAGCAGTCCGGCTCCATCCCGGCGCCCTTGATAAAGACAAAGGTTGGATTCCGGTAAATATTAAATTCCTCTAGAATTTCATCCACCGCAAGGTCCGAAGGAAGATCCGTCCGCTCGAAATCTGTCAGGATGCGGCAAGCCAGGTGAAGCTCCCTCTCCGCCGCCTTGGAGTCATGAAACACGCGAATGGAAAAGCTCCGCAGATATTGTGCCTCTTCATTCGATAACATGGCTGATGCCAGCATCAGAACGCGTTCCAGTTCCTTTGGGTTCTCCTCATCCACATACTGGCGAACACTCTTTCCTTCTTCCAGTCTCGCTTTTATGCCGGTGGTAAAGGACGGGAGCCTCTTTTCGTAGCGATCCAGGATCTGCAGAATATTCCCGCGCTTTACCGCCTTGGTCTGCCGGTGAACCATTGCATAGGCATCCTCCAACCGTTCTTCCCGCAGGATACACTTTTCCAGAATGTGTCCTTTCTTTTTGTCCCTCCAGGTCAGCGCTACAATCCCCTGGGCCTCCAGCTCACCAAGCTGACGATGAATTTCTTCATATTCAATGGAGGCAGAATCGTAATACTCCGGAAATTCCGCCTTTGTAATCCGCTGCGTAATGTGAATGGTCCTGCTGTTGCGTCCCTCCGAAAGAAGGCTCTTTTCATAGCGGTCCAGAAGGAGCCCCAGCATTCTCTCATCATATCGTTTCATGAGTGAAATCTTCCACGTAGCTCTGGCTGCCATCCGCCAGCACCAGAAGCACCTTGTCCATGGATGGCCCGATGTACTGAATTTTCTCCGGCGGTGCAGAAATAATGAGCTGAAGCTGCGTACTGCGCATGAAGGACAATACGCCCTGGATACGCTCATCATCCATGTTGTTGAATGCCTCGTCCATCATAACAAGGCCCACCGCATCGCCGCCAATGCTGCCCCGGTACAGCTGCATGAAGCTGGCCGCCACCGTAATATAGAACGGCGTCTGCGTCTCTCCGCCGGACTTTTCCCTTGCCACCTTGGAGTAATACATAAAGCTGCCGTCGTCACCGATAATCTTAATGTCATAATCCATGTAAAACCGGTAGTCCGTATACCGCTGCAAGGTCTCCTGACTGTTTTCATCATCCAGCGAGAGCTTTTCAAACAGCTCCTCAATGACCTCCTTGTGATTGGCATGGAACATTCCGGAAAATATGGATTCCCCTCCCATCACGTTAAAATCATCCATGATCATGCTGTAGTACTTCTGTTCCGAAGCCTTTGGCGCGTGGAGAAATTCGTATTTTTCATGTGCAAAGTGAATCTCCTGCAGCGCCCGATTGAGCTCCCGGAATTCAGACTGGGCCTGCTTGATATTCTCCTGCAGCTTGGAAAGGAACTGTTCCCGGAACTCTTCTTCTGCGGACTCCCTTGCCTTCTGTACCTTTTCCTCGTAATCCAGCAATCTGGAATCCTTCAGACGAATGTACTCATCATGGAATGCATCGTATCCTTCATAGGAAGCTGCACCGCCAAAGTCATGCGCAATCTTATAGGCATGCATCTGTTCTTCCATGCTTTTTGTAAACTGGTCCCGGCGCGTCGCATTGGATTTCCTGGCGCCTTCAAAGCCGCTGCGAAAGATTTCCAGAGAGTCTCTTTTGGCTCTTTCCTTCCGGTAGTTTTCCTCTGTACCCGGTCCATCCTGGGCCAGCCGCAGGAAGAGCTGCGTGACCAGTTCGGTTTTCTCTGTCTTCTGCTCCTGCAGCTGCAGGGCTTTCTGCCTTGCAGATTCCATACTCTGCGTGCAGCTGCCGATGTTCTGTGAAAGCGCGTCGCGCCGGATATCCAGCGTTTTCTTTTCTTCCTGCAGCTCCTGGAGACGCAGCTGCTTCTCGATGAAAGACGTATTGGCACCGATGGCCTTGAGATCTTCCTTAATCTGCTTCTGCTCCTGTTCCAGGTGCCGCTCCTCCTCCAATGCGCGAAGCTGGTACTTGACATCCGTATCTGCTGTTGTATCCAGAACCTTCAATACCTCACGAAGACTGTGCTCGCCGGACCGCAGCTCCTGAATCTGCGCAGTCAGCGCCTCTCGCTCCTTTTTTCTGGCGGCCAGCTGAATTTCATACGCCTTCGCACCGATATACGGATTCTTAAAAATCTCCGGCTTAACGGCACTTACCACATGATTCTGGTACCGCATGCAGGTCCTGGTAATGGATATCTCATGACTTTTGAGCTCTTCTGCCTTATCGCAGCAGTGCACCTTTCCCAGTACCATGTTGATGTAGCGGCGCGCATACATGTTACCGGAGGACACCTTTTCCGCCAGCGATCCCGCCGGCGTTTCATCGTACTGCTCCAACCGGCCTGTATTGACAAGTCCGACGCCATACGCCTTTTTTTCCTTCCGAAGGCGGTCATAGGCATTGACACTCAGATCGAAATCCTCCGGTGAAACCAGAAGATAAAAGCGCTGCGTATTCAGATATCCCTCTACCGCATCCTGCCAGGCAGAATCGGTGATCTCCAGCTGCTCGCAGAGGATCCGCACCTCCCCGTTTTTGCCGTTCTGGCGCAGCTGCTGCTCCACCGCCTCCTTCAGACGCAGAACCTCCGGACGATAGCGCAGCTTTTTCTGCTTCAGCTCACGAATCTGCGCATCCAGCTCCTGTCCCTGCATTTCCATTTCATGGAGCTTCATCCTCTGACCGGCAGCGCGCTCCTGCAGAAGGTCATACAGCTTCTTTTTATACGCAACCACCGTTTCCAAAAGCTCTCGTAGCTCCACCAGGCTCTCCTGCTCCTTCAGCGCCAAAAGACACTCCGTGTAGCGCTGAAGACACGCATCCTGCCTTCCTGTAACATCCTCCCTGCCACAAAGATCCTTCGTCTGCTTCAAGGCCGCCTTTACCCGCTGCATCAGCTCGCGAACTTCCTGTTCGGCCTTTTTAAGTTCCGTTTCCAGAGCCTCCTTGCGCCGCTCCAGCTCCAGGTATGCCTGATACTCCGTATTCGAACTCAGCTCCACTGAAAGATTCGTAATCATCTCCTCCAGCGACTGCATTCTTCCTGCCAGCTCCTGCTTCTGGCGTTCAAAGTCATTCCGCCGGATCTCGGCAGAGCGAATCTGTCCCTCCAATCCGCAGATGGCCTCTTCCAGCATATCCTGCTCACACCGCGCCAGATAATACTCCTGATATTGATCAATACGAATGCAGTTATCAATCTGCTCGTGCGTAGCAGTAATCTGTTCCAGTTCACGAATACGCCGTTTTACATCCTCCAGCGTTCGCGAGAGGTCCTGGTAGCTTCGGACATTTTCCCGCAGCGCATCGATGTTGACTTCCTTCTCGTCCAGTACATAGGAGTAGACAAAATCCTTGATATCCGAAATCGGCTTGAAGGCCAGTGCCTTTGGAATCAGTGTAAAAAACTTATCCTCCAGCCTGCCAAAGCGCTGCAGAATCATAGACTGTGCCTGCTTCTGCGTGGTTGCCCACACACGAATGGCCTTTCCGTTTGCGGATCGGAAGGAGGAAATGCTGCGGACCTGCCGCCCGTTGAAGAACATCCCGGACTCCAGCTCACTGCGCTCCATCAGGTACCAGGCAATGTTCGGCTCCCGTTCTTCGGATGCTGAGTCCATCACGCAGCCAAGGATAAAGGGAATCTGCTTTTGCTCATCGTAGAATTCCAATGCTACGTGGGCCGATATCTCGCCCGTTCGCTCGTAAGGCTTTCCCTCCTGTCCGGTTTTGCAGCGAACATACGTATTCAATGTTCGCTTTCCCTTTTCATGGGCGGCCTTGTTGAAGTTATTTTTGCTGGCAGTTACCACCAGCTGAATAGCATCCAGAATGGTGGATTTGCCGGCGCCGTTTTCACCGGACAACAGGCATGCGTCTGCCAGCTCGATGGTTTCATCCGTAAATCGGTGCCAGTTAATCAGCCGGATTTTCTTCAACTGCTTCATCCGCTTTGCTTCCTCCCTTCCGGTACTTGTCAATCAGCTCCGATACCTTTTGGATATCCTCTACCCGCACAGCCATGAGGATCGAATCATAAATCAGAATCCGTCCGTCCTCCTGCGTCATATCGCGATCCAGAAGATTCACCAGGTTGTAGCGCTTCAACGTGTGCAAAGCATTGTTCATTGTAGTCTTGTCGATCTGCTTGTCCCGCACCTTCATCGACAGATACTTCTCCTGAATGTCACCGACATTGACCACCACATCCGTCAGGGAAAGCTCACGCTTTTTTTCATCGTACAGAATACGGAGAATCAATAAAATGATGGAATCTGCCAGCTTCAGATTCGCATGGCCAAGACCTTCCCGGCTCACCAGCTGGATCACTCCGTACTGCTCACTGATTTCCAGCGAAAGCCCCAGCACCCCCAGGTACTCCTCCATTTGCTCCCGCAGCCGCATGATAAAGTAGTAATCCGACTTGGTATTCTCATTTCTTTTGCATATAAAGCACGAGGATAACAGTTTGCCGCAAACTCTGCGGAACTGCTCCTGGTCTTTCTGTGACAATCCTTCCAGAACTTCCATTCACTCTTCCCTCTCTGGTGCGCAGCCCGTGTCCGTTCCTCTCACCGTTTCACAATGGTGAAATTCCGAAAACGAAATCCCTTCACCTCTGTCTCATTCTGCGGAATGATGCGGTAGGACATCCGCTTTCTCTGCCCGTACAGCCGGATATAGATCAGTCGTATGAAGCGCTCCAGATCCGAATATTCCGATTCCACGATCTGCACGCCGGCACTGTCTTCTGTCTCGTCCTGACTTGCTGCCAAAACCTGCGCAGCTTCCGCGCTCTCATCCACCTCGCCGAGATTTCGATACTGCAGAATCTCGGCCGCCATCATACTGTCTCTTCCATTCAGACACTTCTCCACATAGGCACTGATTTTGGCTGGACTCAGCACATTGGCAAGCTTCTTTTCCATGGCAAGGCGCTTGGTAAGCCGCTGCACCTCATCAATTTCCACCGCCTCCAGCTCCTGCGGGGCGAACTCCTTTCTGCCCTCCACCGGTGCATACAGCGAATCCATATCCAGGAAATTCCACGAAAAAATACGAATCAGCCGGTCCGTTTCCTCCAGCTCATAGAGTCCTGCCGGATCTAGGCTCTCCTCCTGCATCTTCTCGGCCAGTGCAGTCACAATGTTCTTCAGCTGTCCCTTTACATCTGCACTGCTGGTCAAAAGGAATTTAGCCCGTGCAATCGCCGCTCCCTGGTATTTGGTATTCTTCTGATTGATCTCCTCCAGAATGATATCCATCTCCCGGAATGCCGAGATGACCTCATGCAGGTATGTCATCACCTGCTCCCTGGCCTTTTCCTCCGGCAGCTCCTTGATTTCTGCAATTTCCTTGGATGCCCGCTCCAGAAATCGGCCGCTTCTGGCATTCGACTCCAGACGGTCCAATATCTCCGGCCGGAACTTCGATACGTTGTCCGACGTAACAAGGCGATGGTAGGCTTTATCCACCACATTTGTGTAGTAATCATTGAGCAGCGCATCCATGATCTCCTGCACCGTCTGATGCCGCGTCAGCTCATCGATATACTTTTTGATATTGGCATTTAAGGTCTTCAATCCCGTAATCAGTGCGTCGGTATTCTCTACGATCTGAAGAAGCCCGACTCCCGGGCTCTCTTTGGCCCTGGTCAAATTGTAGATTGTATAAATATATCCCTGGTACTCCGCCCGCTGCCCGCCGGAAATATTATGCAGCGACTTCATCATGGCCACCGCGTAGTCCCGGAAATTCACCCGCTGGACATAGCTGTAGTCCACATCGGTATAGATCCAGCCGTACCCTTCCAACCGGCGCAGAATAAAATTCGCCTTATCCCGAGAGGACATCGCCCCGGTATCCGCATCTTCTTCGATTTCCGCGGCCAGTTGCGAATCAAAATAGTAGGTCAGCTCATCCACCAGAACATCCCGTTCAACACCAAAAGAAAGCTGCTGCGATGTAATCGCAAACAGCCTCTCCATACATTCCCAATATACGATCTTTCCGGGCGCCGCAAGCGGATGAAAGAAATTCTCCGGAAGTACCTGAAACAATGCACTCATTCCTGATCTCCTGCATCGGCCGGTTTGATATTCTCTACCATTCTTGTCCTGTAATCCAGACAAAGCATCGTGATGTCATCAAATTGCGGGGCATTCCCGACAAACGCATCAATGTCCTGCTTCACAGAGGTAATAATATCCTTCGGTTCCCTATCCTTCACCCGGTTCAGGCTGCCTGCGAGCCTTTCCATTCCAAAGAGTTCATTTTCCTGATTGGTTGCTTCTGTAACGCCATCGGTATACTGAAAGATCTTATCTCCGGGCTGCATCATAAAGGACCCGGCCTTATAGTACATGTCTTCCATACCGGCAAGCACGAAACACGGCTTGATCCTGACCGCTTCAAATCTGCCGCCTTGCAACAGGAACGGCATCTCATGCCCCGCATTGACATAATTGAATTCTCCGGTTACCAGGTCAAGGACGCCCTCGAACGCTGTGATGAACAAATCCTCACTGTTGGATTCACAAAGCAGATTGTTCACCTCCGCAAATACTTCTCCCAGCGCCTTGCCGTTCTGACTGTGATCCTTGATCAGCGTCTTTCCTATAACCATAAACAATGCCGCCGGAACCCCCTTTCCGGACACATCCGCAACGACAATGGCAAGGTGCCGTTCATCGATCATGAAGAAATCATAGAAATCTCCTCCAACCTCCCTGGCCGGTGTCATAGCCGCAAATATATTGAATTCTTTTCTGTCCGGAAAGGCAGGGAAAATGCATGGGAGAATGGATGCCTGGATTCTGGTCGCAATATCCAGCTCAGCACCGATTCGTTCCTTTTCCGCAGTAATCCTGGAGAGGTTGTCAATGTAGTCCTCAAGCTTCTCCAGCATGTAATTCACGGAATCACTGAGCATCTCAATCTCATCGCCGGTCTTTAACTCGATGCGCTGGTGCTCAAAAACACCGGAATCTGTAATGTTCTGCGTAAACCTGGCCAGCTTCGTGATCGGTGTTGCCAAAGTCTTCTGGGTAAAGAAGAAGAAGGCTGCAACACCGATGTCAATAATGACAAAGGATATGATCAGCATACGCCGCAGGAACGAACGAAGGTAGGCCTTCACATCGGTCATGTCGAGAATATATTGCACCTCTGCAATGGCCTTCCCGTCTGTATCCAGAACCACCGCAATCCCCGTATAATTGTAGCCATAATCATTGTCCGTCAGCGTTGGCGCAGCAAGTCCCTTATTCTGGGCGAAGCAATCGTATATCTCATAATATTTCCTCAGATCCTGGTCCGTCTGCTTCTTGCTTTTCCCCTCTACATAAACGGCATCCGTGTACAGAACATCCGTTCCGTACGCCATTTGTTTGGCTACATCATCGCCCATATTCGGCACACAGGCATCAATATAAAAATGAACACTGTCCTCATCTGGAACTGTAAGGGATAAATAGGTTACGCCGCCCTCTTCTTTGAGCGTATTAAACAGTGCACACATCTCCTGATATGCTTCCGTCTGGTCCCCGCCTTCGGAAATGATGGTTTTTACGTCTTCCGCAGAAAGCATGGTCGCAATCGCATTGCAATTCGTTGTAACCCGCTCCCCGTACAATTCTTCCAGATACGACTTGGTCGTTCGATAGGCGAACAGCGAAACCACCACCGTAAGCGCAACTCCTATAACCCCCAGGGAGAAAATCAGTTTGTTTTGCAGACGGTATGCATTTCCGGTTTCTTTTCTTTCTGTTTGTTTCACAGCTAATCCACCTTCTTGTAGTAAATTTCCGCACTGCACCGGCACCGCCCCTGGCAGTAGGGACAGTAGAGCTTCTCATTATCAAACCACGCATTCTCAACTTCCGCCAGAAAACAAAATCCACAGGATCTCACGACTGCCCCAAGCGGAACATCCTTTCCCTTTTTCCAGCACGCAATAAACACATATTC
>CAVFRZ010000007.1:0-27921 GCA_963624875.1 Anaerovibrio sp. | reverse complement strand
TGCAAGCATTTCACGTCTGATTTATGAAATTTTGCTTGGCTCTGAATAGTTACAATTTCCGGTATTATCTCATTCCACCGTCACCGACTTTGCAAGATTGCGCGGCTTGTCCACATCCAGTCCCTTGGAAACGCTGACATAGTATGCCAGCAGCTGCAACGGCACAATCGCGACGCTGGTCGCAAAATGCGGATCCGTTTTCGGAATATACACGGTAAAATCGGCAGTATCCTCAATCCCGTAATTTCCATAGGTGGTCAGTCCCATCAGATATCCTCCGCGGCTCTTGACCTCCACCATGTTGCTGACCGTTTTCTCGAAAAGCTCCGGCTGTGTCAGAACACCAACGGTCAGAGTACCGTTCTCAATAAGAGAAATGGTTCCGTGCTTGAGCTCACCGGCTGCGTACGCTTCCGAATGGATGTAGCTGATCTCCTTGAGCTTCAGCGAGCCCTCCAGCGAAATTGCATAATCAATACCTCTTCCTATAAAGAAGATATCGCGTGCATTGCTGCGCTTTGCGGCAAACCACTGAATTCTTTCCTTATCCTCCAGCACCTTTTCAATCTTGTCCGGAAGCTCCTGGATCTCTTTGGTCAGTGCCCCCTTCCTCTCTGCGTCAACTGCTCCCTTCGCTGCTGCAAGCTCCAGTGCAAAGGCATATCCTGCGATCAGCTGCGTGCTGTACGCCTTGGTTGTCGCCACAGCGATTTCCGGTCCTGCCAGCGTATAGAATACATAATCCGCCTCTCTTGCAATAGAGGAGCCCACCACGTTTACGATGGCCATGGTCTTCATGCCATTGTCCTTCGCAAGGCGAAGTGCCGCCAGCGAATCGGCCGTCTCTCCCGACTGGCTGATAATGATGGCCAGACTGTTCGGTGCGATAAGCGGATTCCGATACCGGAACTCCGATGCCAGCTCGATGCGCACCGGGACTCTTGCAAGATCCTCAATCACGTACTGAATAGCAACACCCACATGATATGCGGAGCCGCAGCCGATGATGCATATATGCTCCAGCTCTTTAAGCTGTTCCTGTGTCAATCCGGTTTTGGAAAGATCCAACTCGCCATCCTCGTTGATCACCGATGCAATGGTATCCCGAACCGCCTTAGGCTGCTCATGGATTTCCTTCAGCATAAAGTGAGGATATCCTCCCCGTTCTGCCGCTTCTGCATCCATCTCCACGTGCACCAGTTCCTTGGAGATCTCTTCCTGGTCAATGTTGTAGAACGAAATCCGATCCGCTTCGAGGACACCGACCTCCAGATTATCGATATAATATACATCTCTCGTGTACTTCAGAATTGCCGGCACATCCGACGCAAGGAAGGTCTCACCTTTTCCGGTGCCGATGATCATCGGTGCATCCTTCCGTGCAACATAAATCTGTCCCGGATAGTCCTGGAACATGATTGCCAGCGCATAGGTTCCGCGCACACGCATCATCATATGTGTAATGGCATGAATCGGCCCCAGATTGTACTTCCGCATGTAGAACTCGATCAGGTTGATGACGATTTCCGTATCGGTGCTGGAATAAAACTGATAACCGTTCCGTTCCAGCTTCGCCTTTACATCCTGATAATTTTCAATGATGCCGTTATGTACACCAACAACCGATCCGTCGTTGCTGATGTGCGGATGAGCGTTATTTTCGCTGGGCTCTCCATGGGTTGCCCATCTGGTGTGTCCGATTCCGCAGCCGCCCTGCACAGAAAGTCCGTTATTGGTTTTCTCCGCAAGGACTTTAAGGCGTCCCTTCGCCTTTACAATTTCAAACGGCCTGCCGCCGTCACGAACCGCCAGTCCGGCAGAATCATAGCCTCTGTATTCCAGTTTAGACAGTCCGTCCAACAGAATCGGAGCCGCCTGCTTTTTACCCACATATCCAACAATTCCACACATAGTTTCTCCATCTGCCCGTCCGGCGGGCGTTCTTGCTTCGTATTACTGTTCCAGCCCTGATGCTGCCTAATGCACCGTTACCATCATCCGCCGACCGTCCCCGGCGAACCTCCGGCGCCCTTCCAGTATTGCCGGTTGGAGGAGCACCATACAATTACGCTCTTCGGCAGCCTCCGGTACCTGCGTCCCATTCGATACCCCAAAAGTCTTGCTGCGCACCGAAAGCCAAACGCCGGAATCTGCCATGTCCGACCTTCCTTAAGAAGCTGCTGCGAAACCGCTTTAACATACTGCATTCCCTCACCCTCTGAGGAAAGTCCGGCGAATACCTCCGGGTGCTGTGTCTGGGATACCCCCAGATCAAAGTTGCGGCGCAGCTGCTGCATGGCTGTATAGGTGTGGGAATGGTACACCATCGCCTCAGCCGCATAGCAGATCCGATATCCTGCCTGCAGCGCATGTCCTGCATATATCATGTCCTCATTGAAAATGGCAGGGCTCGAAAAGCCTCCCATTTTCTCCCACACGCTCCTTTGGTACATAGCACACACATCGGAGCAAAAATAGGTCTTAATCCCCAGCCGTTTCGTATCTTCCTGGGATTTAATCGCCGAATTCTCCGGATAATTAAACATCCGCGACAGTCTTTCCTCCGCCTGTGCTCCGGGATTGGCCAGCTGTCTGGCATAGGAAACCGCCACCATTGAATCCAGTTCGAAGGGCTTTAGCAGCTCCTCCGTCAGCTTCTCATCCGCAGGAAGCGCATCCTGCGTCATGGTCAGAATGTAATCCGCCCGGCTGCAGCTGCAAAACCCGGCATTCCTGGTTCCGCCGTGATCAAATTCGTCAGGCCGTATATGCGTCAAGGTCACATTCGGCCAGCGCCTCAAAAATTCCTCCTGCGTCATGTTCCAGCTTGCCAGCGAAGCAGTCAGGAATTCCTCTCCCGTATTGATCATATGAATGGTACGTACCGGAACTGTCTGCCGTGACAAAAGATCCAGTATCTGAAGCAGTCTCCGGTCCGGCTTATACACCGGGATCACCGCTTCGATCGTTTTCTTTTCCATACTGTCTCCGCTTCGTGCATCGCTTCTGAATCCATGGTTGCATCCATAGCCTCGGATACACATGGCATTCATTATACCATGCCTATAACCGGGTCAAAAGGTCCAACCCGCTGCGCATAGATCAAAGAAGGGAGGACGAACCTCGTCCTCCCTTGGTGCATCAAAAAACGTTATAAATCACTTATGTATGATCCGCATCCGTCATTTCTTCCGGAACCGCATCTTTTGTCATATCAGCAATCTTATCGCTGTAGCTCTTCACTGTCTCCGACGGATCGTAGTCCGAATCATCAAACAGGAACTGATGCAGCCACTTCACGTTGTCGGTCAGGTCTCTGGGAATAACGCAGTCTCCAAGCGCTCCGCCCAGGTTTGCCTGGATGCGCTGGTCCTCCTGCGGGAAGCCGTTTTGCATGGAATCAATTCCGTCCTCTGCGATCACATTGTAGCCGGCAATGGCCTGCACATCCTTGATCAGATCACTTACGTTGTAGGACGTATAAATCTCACCGGAAACCGAGTTTACAATATCCGTCAGCTGTGCAACGTTTGCACTCTTTGCCTTGTCCATGACCGCGTACAGGACCGCCCGCTGTCTGGCTGCACGCTTATAATCCCATCCTCTGGTATAACGAATACGGCAGTATGCCGTGGCCTGCAGACCGTTCAATGTCTGTGTTCCGGAGGATGTTACCTCTGTGTAGCCATCCTTGCCCAGCTCCTTGGCCATTGTGGACTGGTAATTGTTCAGGTGCGAAATCTCGTCATCCTCAACCGTTATCGTCACGCCGCCGAGCGCATCCACCACATCCGTCAGGCCGCCGAAGCCAACGGTTACAAAGTCGGTAATGTTCATATCCAGGTTCTGGTTGAGCATGTTGATAGCCTGCTCTGCGCCTCCCTGTGAATATGCCGCGTTACATTTCGTATAGGTGTCATTTCCGATGTTCAGAAGTGTGTCGCGATATACTGAAACCAGCTTTACATCGCCGGTATCCTCATTGATGGAGCAGATCATAATGGAATCGCTTCGCGTGTTCTGATCCAGCGCTCCCTCCGTGGAGTCCACACCGAAAAATGCAATGTTGCGGTAGCCCTTCATCTGTCCGGTTTTGGTATCCTCGATAACCTCATCCGACATGTTGTTCACAATCTCCTCTGTGGGGAGATTTACCTTCTCTACCTTGCCGATGCTGTTGACAAAGTACAGGACCAGAAGGACAGCGGCCAGCACCACCGCTTCTACGATGAGAACGGCCGGACGGATTCCTTTCTTCTTCCCTTTGGAGCGAGCTCCTTTGCTGCCTCTTCCGGAAGAACGGGCAGAGCGCCTTGCATACCTTGCATCCTCATATTCATCGCCGTATTCGTCGTAGCGATCGTCATAACGATCATCCTGATAGTCATCATAGCGATCGTCATATCCGTCGTCATACCGATCACCATACTCATTATAGTCATCCTGATAATCGTCTGCGTACTCTCCGCGGTCATTCCCGCCGCGATAACTGTCTTCATAGCCGTCATCGTAGCCATCATCATAACGGTCGTCATAGCGATCATCATACTGATCGCCATATCCGTCATCATAGCGATCGTCATAATCGTCATAGTCGCGTCTGGACATACGGTATTCCCCCAAAAAGAAACGGCGTCACGGCCGGACCGCCCACGCCTTTGTATCTGCTGTTTTGAACTGTACTACACAGAATACTACACTTCCGCGCGCAGAACAACCGTCAATCAACAGAACATGTTAATATGCATTCTTGTTGATGAAGCCCTTAAATACCGTCAGGAACAAAATGCGAAAATCAAAGCCAAGGCTCCAGTTCTCGATGTAATAGATGTCGTGCTCAATTCGCTTCCGAATGGAAGTATCCCCGCGGTAGCCGTTAATCTGAGCCCATCCGGTAATGCCCGGACGGACCTGGTGCTTCACCATATAGCGGGGAATTTCCTGCCGAAACTTATCCACGAACTGCGGACGTTCCGGTCTTGGTCCCACCAGACTCATTTTGCCGGTAAGCACATTGAAGAACTGCGGCATCTCATCGATGCTGGTTCTGCGCAGAAAGCCTCCGAACTTCGTTACACGAGCATCTCCCCGGGTGGTCCAGCCTTTCTTTTCTTCCTCCGCCGACTGTACCCGCATGGTGCGGAATTTATACATAGTAAAGGGCTTGGAGTGCAGGCCGATCCTCGTCTGCTTGTAAATAACAGGTCCCTTGCTGGTCAGCTTTGTGCCAATCACTGCCATCAGCATTACCGGAGAGAACAGAATAATGCAGAAAATGGATCCGAAAATATCCACCAGTCGCTTCAGGAACGCATTCCACGTATTGGTAAGCGGCACGTACCGGATATTGATCACCGGAAGCCCCATGATATCCTCTGTGTACGGCTTGGACGGAAACAATGAGCCATAATCCGGGATAAACTTCGTATGTACGCCCGAGCGCTCACACAAATCCACAATGTGCTCCAGATTGTCATAGTCCTCCAGAGAAAGTGTAATGGCTATTTCGTCCATCTTATTCTCAGGGAGAATGATCTCGAGATTTCCAAGCTCTCCCAGGACCTTCACGCCGCGGTACTGCGTGCCCCTCGGAACGTGATTGTCCAGAATTCCGTGAACAACATAGCCCCACTGCGGATTCATGCTGATGCGGTCAAGGTAGGCTTCTGCAGATCTTGAATATCCCACGAGAATCACGTGCTTTAGATTATTGCCTCTGCGCCGGATGTAATACAGGAACTTGCGTACCATCATCCGGTACAGAACCGTCAGCGTCGTATTAACAACATAGAACAGCAGAATGAATGTGCGTGAGAAATCCACCATGCCGACCACGCTGGTGGACAGCAGGAAGAAGCTGATCATGACCAGGCCGATACCGACGGTATTCGCCTTAATGATTCCTGCCACCTCATTGCGGATTCTGGAGGAGCGCTTTGAGGAATACAGATCGTATACAGCATATAAAATCAGATATCCGGGCACGATAAAATACAGAGTCCTGAAATAGGTCTCTGCCGACAATGCTGTCACACCGGGTGTCGACTCCGCAAGGGGCGTCAGGAACTTCAGCGCCCAGGCAATCAGGAAGCTGACCGCCGTCACCATCCCGTCCAGCACAATGTGCATTCGATTGAAAAAAATCTGATTATCCTTAATCATGCTTTCTATCTGTCAGCGGGTTATTCTGCGCCGGAACAGTCCGGCATACAGCTGTCCCTGAATAGACACATAGGCAGGCAGATGTCCCCAGGTAAATGGGATTTTCTGTCCCAAATACAGCGGAAGCACCTCCTCGAGAATCCCGTCCTCATCCGGAACACTCCCCTCTTCTCCAAGAGATCCCTTTTTGTAAGGGATTTCATAATAGCGCAGCATGGTATACTCCCTGGTCAGTGCCTTCAGGAATTTTCCGCGCTCTAATCCCTGCCGATATGCCTCTCCCAATCCCTTTCTTCGGAAGAATTCTTTTTTCACAAGTGTGCCGAGTGCCCAAAGCGGCGCATTCAGCCAGTACTGCAGGTGCGGCATATTTTTATACAGAAGAAGCGCATTATTCCCCGCAGTCATCACTTCCTTAAACTCGTTATACCGCGATCCGGTTGTGGCGCTCCCGGCATGCAGAACCTGTGCCTTTGGCGCCAGATAGCTCCGGTGTCCGTAAATCTGCGCTCTCCACCCGATATCAATATCCTCCAGGTAGCAGTAGTGGCGCTCATCGAACCATCCGATTTCCTCGAACACCTGCATTCGATACATAGCTGCTCCGGCACAGGCCGCGAACACCGGTGTCAGTTTCTCTTCGTTTCCCTTGTTCAGATATCTGCTCCCGGATTCTCCCTTTCCTCTTCCAAAGGCCCATCCAAGCGCACTGTACAAGTCCCCGGCATCGTCTACCCTATCCGGCTCCTGCATCGAGAGCATCAGCGCCTGCATGGCAAAGCAGTCCGGGCGTTTTTCCATTGCAAGGTACAATTCCTCTACAGCCCTTGCATCCACCTCCGTATCATTATTCAGCAAAAAAGCATACGGCGTCCGCACCAGATGAAGCCCCGCATTTACTGCATGACAAAATCCAGTATTCACCGGCAGCCTAAGGAGCAGTACCTGAGGATATTCCTCCTCCAGCATTTGGCAGGAGTCATCCGCAGAGCCATTATCCACCACAATAATCTCCGGAATCCATGTGCTCTTTAAAAGGCTGTCCAGACACCTTCTGAGAAATTCCGCACCATTATAGTTCGGAATGACAACCGATATCAATTCACGCTTATCCATCCTCGCACTCTTTAACCATAAACGGATCCCATACGATGAGATACCCCTGCTGTCGTACCAGACGGCAAAATTCCAGGCTTTTCGCCCTGAGCTCATCCGATTGCTTCATCACATGGCCATCGTAGGATGCATTGAATACAGACTGATATAACGGCCGCAGCTCCGTGCGAATTTCCATGCAGCGCACATCCACCGCCATTGCATCCTGCACCGTATCTGCACGGTGCATCGGTCCGCTTTCCATCTCATGCATACCAAGGAATTCCACGTGTCCGTTCTCATCCATCATGCCGCCCACTATGCGGTGACGGCGACTTAGTATCTTGCCTCCGACGACGCCCACTTCTCTTCGCTGCGTGAAAATATCCGGATGATACTCCACACGAAAGAAGCCTCTGTGACGGGATTCCTTCACTGTCACATCCATATGACACGTCCGAAAATATTCCTGCAGCGCAGCCTTTCCGGCCGCATACGCATAATCCTTGCTGCCGGGGTTTCCTGCCGTAGAGGCCGCATGCGTTCTCCAATGATACAGAACCTTCGGAATGTGCACAATCCCCGACCACGGAGCGCGAAGGAGAAGATCGTAATCCTGTGCGCCGTCATATTCCGGCCGCAGCAGCAGTGCCAGGAACAGCTCCCGCTTCATTGTCAACAGGTGACACACATAGTTGTTGCTCAGAAAATAGTCCGGATTGAAATCCGGCTTCCGGTTCGGCTCAAAAAAGCTTGTCACAGCAGCGTCGCATTTGTCCTCATCCGAATAGATAATCTCCGCATGCGTCCGCAGGATCTTATGCGTGATTTCGAAAACAGCATCCGGCGTCAGCAAATCATCATAATCCAGAAGAGCAATATACTCTCCCTGTGCCAAAGCCGCTGCTGCATTGGTATTGCGGGAAATGCCGCCGTTGGCGCCCAGCGCCTTATACCGGATCCGTTCATCTCCGGGATAGGATGCGATATTCACCGCTGCCTCACTGCTGCTGCCATCCGCCAGAATCAGCTCCCAGTTTCCATACGTCTGCGCCAGAACCGATTCCAGCATCTCCCGAAGAAAGTGCGGATCCGGCTGATACAGCGGAACCAGGAAGCTGATTACCGGCAATGCTTCCCCCTCCTGCTGCTTTTTCTTCCACTGCAGGCGCTGCTCTTCCAGACGCTCCAAGGTCGGAGCCTCGTATACATACGAGGCTCCGACCTTGGTTTCCAACCGCTCACGAGCGGCATAATATGCATCCTTCCATCCATTCCTGCGTGCGTATCTGATTGTCTTGCTTAAATCATTCCAAAATGCCATCTCACATCCCCGCAGCACACATAACGGATGAGCCATCCGGATAAACACCTCCGGGCGGTACTCAGATTTTCTCCTTTACAGCCTCGGTAAGTGCTTCCACCTTGGCCTGCGCGTCCTCCAGGCTGGTTCCCTTCACGCCCATATAGAACTTGATCTTCGGCTCCGTGCCGGAAGGTCTTGCACAGCACCATGCATCCTGATCCAGTGCAAAGTAAAGTACATTAGAGGCCGGAAGCCCGGTGCCGGACTCTGCGCCGGTAGCCAGATCCAGCACCTTGCCGGATGCGTAATCCCTGAACTGCTCTACATTCCATGCACCAAAGGTCTTGGGCGGATTGGAACGGAATTTCTCCATCAGTGCCTCAATCTGTGCGGCTCCGTCCATTCCCTTCATGGTAATGGCGTACTGTGTTTCCTTATAGAAGCCGTATTCCTCATAGATTTTCTGCATCTGATCCCAGAGCGTCAGCCCCTTCTTCTTGTAGAAGGCAGCTGCCTCGCACAGCATCATAACAGCAACCGGTGCATCCTTGTCTCTTGCATGGGTGCCGGCAAGGCAGCCATAGGATTCCTCAAGACCGAAGACGTAGTTGTAGGAGTTCTGCTCCTCGAACAGGCGGATCTGCTCACCGATGTACTTAAAGCCGGTCAGGCATTCCACATAATGGCAGCCGTACTTCTGTGCAATTGCCTTCGCCAGATTCGTTGTGACAATGGTCGTAACAAATGCAGGCTTCTCAGGCATTGTGCCGGCCAGACTCTTCTCGCGAAGAATGTACTCACCGATCAGCATGCCCGACATGTTGCCGGTAAACGGCACATACTCTCCGGTAGCGGTATCCTTGGCATATACGCCGAGACGATCCGCATCCGGATCGGTTGCAAGAACAATGTCTGCATCCTTTTCCTTTGCAAGCTTCAGTGCCAGTGTAAAGGCCTTCGGATCCTCCGGATTCGGATAGTCCAGGGTGGTGAATTCCGGATCGGGATCTCTTTGCTCAGGAACAACATATACGTGCTTAAAGCCAAGCTCCTCCAGAACTCTCGTAACCGGCACAAGTCCTGCTCCGTGGAACGGTGTGTAGACAATCTTGATGTCATCTGCCATTTCGCGGATCACCTCCGGGTGGATGATCTGCTTCTTAAGTGCCTCCATGTAAGCATCATCAATTTCCTTGCCGAAGTAAACCAGAAGGCCGGCCTTTACCGCCTCTTCCTCCGGCATGGTCTTCACCTCGCCGTAGCTGGTCACCGCATTTACATCTCCGATAATGCCGGTATCGTGCGGAGGAGTTACCTGTGCGCCATCCTCCCAATATACCTTATATCCGTTGTACTCCGGCGGATTATGGCTTGCCGTAATCTCAACGCCTGCCTGGCATCCAAAGTAGCGCAGCGCAAAGGACTCCTCCGGTACCGGACGAAGCGTATCCGACAGGTAGGCCTTAATTCCGTTCGCTGCGAGGCAAAGTGCCGTTTCCTTGGCGAATTCCGGGCTCATGCGGCGGCTGTCATAGGAAATTGCCACTCCCTTTTTCGGATCTCCGTTCTTGTTGATGTAATTGGCAAGTCCCTGAGTTGCCTTCCGTACCGTATAAATATTCATGCGATTGGTGCCGGCACCGATCACACCGCGCAGACCGCCCGTGCCAAATGCAAGGTCCTTGTAGAACCGATCCTCTACTTCCTTTTCATCCCCGATTGAACGAAGCTCTTCCTTGGTCTTCTCGTCAAAATAGGGATCATTTAACCAGTAATTCAGTTGCTCCTTCACGCGTTCCAGCATGGGTAACTCCTCCTTTTGTCGGCCCCTGCGTACCCTCTCTCGCAGCTTAGCCCCTGTTCTTTTTGCTATCTATGCATTCAGCCTTTGGCTGCAGCATCCCCTTTACTTTACCGATCATCAAGCTGTGATCGATGGATTTTAAAGGTCTCCCGACCGAATTCACTGTTTTATCTGCGTCTTAATCCTGTACCTTCAGGCTGTAATCGCTCCGGTCCAGCGTGAAGTTCGGATTATAATACGGATCCCCCTTCTCCAGCACGCTCTTCCACTTTGTGCGGAAATGCTCCGATTCCTGATCATACCGCCGGGCGCTGGCTGATGCGGGATCAGCTACATCCGATCCTCTGGAGACGGATTCATAGTGATAAAGCTCTGCAAACGGAGTGAATACGTTCAGGTAGTCCTTCTCCCTGCACGCAAGGCAAAAGTCCACATCGTTGAGTGAAACCTCAAACGTCTCATCCAGGCCGCCCACCTCGTCGTAGATGCTCTTCTTCACCATCAGGCACGCGCCGGTGACAGCCGATACATCCTGCGCATAGCACAGTCTTCCCATGTAGCCAAGGTTCTCTCTGCGCTGCTTGTAATGCGTGTGACCGGCCGTTCGATGTGCACCAAGCCCGAGAACTATGCCGGCATGCTGAATGGTCTTATCCGGATAATACAGCTTGCCGCCCACGCAGGCCACATCCTCGCGCTGCGCATACATCAGAAGCTCCTCCATCCAGTTGACGGAGATCACCTCTGTATCGTTATTCAGCAGTAGCAGATACTCACCGCTTGCCTGTGCTGCGCCGAAATTGTTCACCCTGGAATAATTGAACGCTTCGCCCTCTGCACGGTTATATTCTACTACATGTACACGGTCTTTGTACGGTCCGGATGTGACTTCGCGGTAATATCTTCTCGTCTCCTCCAGCGTGCTCGCATTTTCTACGATAATGATTTCATAGTTCTCGTAGGTGGAACGCTCAAAGATGGAATTCAGGCAGCGTTTTAAGTCCTCTGCGTGGTCCTTGTTGGGGATCACAATGGATATTTTCGGTTCTCCCTGAATTTCATAGGTGATTTTAAAAATCGTTTCGAACGCCCGGGTACTTGTGATCTTGAAATTGCGGAAGCCGTGCCGCCGCAGATGATCTGCAACGGCCCCCTTCGCCGCATCAATGGCATAGGTCTTTGCGCCGATATTATCTGCCGTAGAGCCCGCATGGCTTCTCCAGTAGTAGAGAAGTTTGGGCACATGCACGATATTCTGTGCCTTATCGGTCAGCCGCAGAATCATGTCATGGTCCTGTGAGCCGTCGAATTCCGAGCGGTACAGCTCTTCACCCTCCAGAAGATGTCTGTCAAAGCAGGAGAGGTGACAGATATAATTGTTCGCCCGCAGGTTATCAATCGCATAATCCGGCTTGAAATGAATCGTCACAAACCGGTTGAGATTGCTCTCCTTGAAGGTCGTCTCATCGCAGTAGAGATAATCCGCATTCTGCTCGTTGATGGTCTTGACATACCAGTACAGAACAGACGGATGAAGGTAGTCATCGTGATCAAAGGGTGCGATGTACTCTCCGGTTGCCATCTGAAGGCAGGCGTTGGTATTCTCTGAAATGCCGCCGTTCTTCTCCAGCTTGCGATAGCAGATCTTTTCCGCAAGCTCTGCACTCCTTTGCCGATACTGCTCAACTACCTCTCCTACGTATGCATGCTCTGCATCCGATCCGTCCGCAAGGCACAGCTGCCAGTTTCCGTAGGTCTGATTCAGCACGGAATCCAGCATATCCTTCAGAAACTCCTCCGGCGTGTTGTACAGCGGGACCAGAATGCTGAAGCAGATCTGTCTGGCAAAGCCGGCCGCCTCATCCGTCTGTCGTTTCCTTTCCGCTTCATCCGGAAAGCTCGCCGTTCCGTACCCCTTTTCTGCCTGGCGTTCGCGAATCTTGTACTGAATCTTCTTCACTACCCCCCGGGCGTCTCCCTGGTTTTTGATCCGGTCCGTCTGGCGCTGCACAAAGTGGTAGGCATCTCTTGCCGGCTTCGAGGCCTTCCATATTTTATTGTTCTTGATGCGATCGAGCTTGAACTGAAGATCATCCACCTGATCCTCCAGCTGTGCCACACGATCCGCAAGAAACGCAGCCTTCGCCTTTTCCTTTTCGTACTGCTCCAGAAGATCTATATCACGCTTGTCGTTTTGTTCCATGCCTTCTCCCGCACTGCCAAGGCGCAGCACTCATACCCGTTCCGAGCACCTTCACCGCATCCATGCCGCGCAGCTACTCTATCTTCAAAAACACGTCTGACCAGTACACCAGTCTCTGACGTGAGGTTCGATCGATGGCCAGCATGCCGATCTGATACCGCCCCGGCTGCAGTGCATCCTTCCGAAAGGCCGTCATAAAGCCGGTCAGTTCATCGTTCACCTGATCCGTCAGGTTCTCTGCAATATCCGGGCGATAGACCCTTTCTGTATCGATCTGCCACACCGGTCCGTCCTGATCATCCGGCCGGAACAACAGCTTTCTGTCATACGCTGCGTTGTCTGCGTCAATAACAAAGGCGTAGCCCTTGATATAATAGCCTTCCTCATTCCGGCTTGCCTGGTCCTTACGTCCCATCGGGCCGCACAGCCAGACAGAAAGTGCACCGGCATACTCCACACCCAGGCGCAGCACCGGATTTTCCCAGGAGGCCTTGAGCTTTCTTCTGCGGCACTCCATATCCATGTAGTGCGGATCCTGCAGCACCGCGTCCTCTGTTGCAATTTTAAACTCTGTTACCGCCGGATCCTGCTCCAGATACTCGTGGTAGAAGGGATCTCTTCGGAACAGATCCGGATGAAGGCCCAGGAGACGCTCCAGCTCATTGGAGAGACGTACCGCTTTTACCTCATCCTTCCGGTCATCGCCGCGGGACAAGGACTCGTGGTGATACAGATACATGTTGTTGCGCACGACATTGTAGTATCCCTTTTCAAACACCTTCAGGCACAGGTCAATATCGTTAAACGCAACCGCAAAATTCTCCGTGTCAAAGCCGCCGACCTCATGGAACAGGTCGTTTCGAATCATCAGGCAGGCGCCGGTAACGGCAATTACATTGCGAACGCCCTTGTTGAATCCGAAGTAATGCTCTTCCTTATTGCTGCAGTACTGCAGCTTGTGGATGGGTCCCACATGGACGTTCACCACGCCTGCGTGCTGAATCAGATCCGAATTCGGATACAAGAGCTTCATGCCAACGCACCCGACATAGGGGAGCTTGGCCTTTTCCGAAAGGTACGAGAGCCAGTTGGGACGGGCGATCTCAATATCATCATTCAGGAACAGCAAAAGCTCGCCGTTGGCCTCCTCCGCCCCCAGGTTGCACATTGCTGAAAAGTTGAACTCCATCGGCTGATAAATCAGTCTGGCGCTCCCGGTTTCATTGTGCTCCTCGAGAAGCTTCTCCACTTTTTTCCGGTTTTCCTCGGAGCTTCCATTGTCTACAACGATAATCTCATAGGGAGAGCAATCACTGAATTTCTCAATGGAGTGCAGGCACTGTCCCAGAATTTCCGGATTGTCCTTGCTGGGAATGATGATGCTGATCAGTCTCTTTTCTGCAGATTCCACGGAATAGCGCCCGGTGAGCGAGCTCTTGATCAGATTGCTGTCCCAGGGACTTCGCTTCCGATAGGAATGAAACAGAACCTCCGGAATGTGTCCGATCGGAAACACACCCTTTTTGCGCCTTGAAAAGCCATCATCCGCCTGCGCAATGCGAAGGCAAAGCTTGCTGTAGATCCAGGAGCGCATAGCATCATCCAGCTCATTCTCCCTGGCCTTTTGCTCTTCCTCGCAATCCTCTTTGGTTTTGGATTTCACTTCATAGTCCGATGCCTTCCGGTCGCCGGGATTGATCATATACAGCTCCGTGGAACGGATCGCAAAAATGCTGCCGAAATAGAACGTGGACAAAAAGGTATCCGGAGACCAGTCGGGCTTTAGCCACGCATCCGTCAGCTGTCCCTTTTCCGCCAGTCGGTCCTCATCGCCGTAGACCATTCCGATGTCGGGATTGGCTGCAAAAAAGTCACAGATCAGCTTCTGCGCATAATCCGTCAGAGTTCCGTCGTCTGCGCAGCAAATCAGGATATCCGGAAGCTTGCTGCCGGATAAGATGTAATTTCGGAGATGAGAATACCGAACGACCTCCACAGAAAGCTTCTCCCCCTCCGTGTGATCCGCGGCGTTCAGCCGTTTATCCAACTCCAGCTTGTGCAGCCGGTACCAGTTGCTGTAGCTGTCAACCTTGTCCAGCAGTTCCCTTTCGTATTGCTCATCCCGGGTTCGCAGCAAGTATTGTTTGATCTGTTTTTTCAGCATGTAATCTGCTCCTTGCTTCACCTTAAAAAGCGGTAATTATTCAGTGACCATCTCGATTGTAATACTCGAAAATGTCTGATGCATCCGGCCAGCTATCGTCTTTCCATTGCCTCTGCCATGGTAGAGGGAAGCCCTGTCATCTGCAGCACCAGCTTCATGCAAAACGTTTCATCCTCTGCAATCTGAGCCTTGCGGCGCAGCTTTTTGACATCCCATACCATCCAGGGATCCGATCCTGTGTATACGATGCTTCCGTTCGTATAATGTCTACCGTTGGTACGAACCAGGCGATCCAGAAGCTTACGGCCTTCGTGCCCCACCTTGGCTTCACGGATAAGAACGATGCAAGGGCAAAGTGCCGGGTCAACTCGAAGACGTTTTATCTCCGGGAAAATCTCCACGGTAAGCGCGGCAATCCCTTCCTCTTCGTAATGCTCCTGTGCCCAGTAGGACTGCTCCTCACAAAATCCGTTTCCGGTATCGTAATACACCTGAATGGACGAAAGCGTTTGCTCTTCCTTTGCCTTTTGCTCCTGCTCCTGTTTCTGTTTGGCAATGGCAGCCGCCTTCTCCTGTGTGGTCTGAAGCTCGCACGGCTTGATTACGCTGGTTCCCATACTGCTGCAGAGCTGTCCCAGGGAGGTCACCCCGCCGGTCACCTGACGCTGGAAATTCTGTTCCTCCTCCGCCAGCCGATTGGCATCTGCCTCCGGAATTCCGATTGTCGCCAGAAGTCGTTCGTTTCCAATGAGCTTCTCGCAGCGGCCGCTCCTGGTCTCATCCTCCAGATAATAAACGAGGAGTGAACGGAACAAAAGCTCCTGAACCGGAATGCTCTCAGAGACCGCCCATTCGTAGTCAATGGCTGTCCACTCATCCCCATTCACCAGAATATTAGAAAAGGTCATATCGTAATCCGATACCGGCATACCGCTTCCTTCGCCAACCCGGCGCCGATACTCCGCAATGAGGGTAAGGAAGCCTTCCCCGTCGCCTCTTGCCAGACTCTCATCCAGCAGATTCTCCAGCGATCTCCCGGGAACCAGCGGAAACTCCACTCCGCCGTCGCCGGTACGTCTGCATGGGGCAATTCGAAGTCCCGGAAGACGGTCACTCCCATCCGGTCCTTCTGCCGGTGTCGTTCCCATGACCGGGAGCTTCGGCTTCGCTGACGCGTCCTCTGTCAGATGCGGTGCCTCGTATCGCGCCGACAGTCTCTTCGCGCTTTCCTCCATCTGCAGCACATGATCTACTGCCCTGTCATTCAGAGGATACTTGCGCACCAGACGATTTTCCTCATCAATTTCCGTTCGGATCTGATATTCTCTGGCCCGGTCATTTGAGAATTTGCAATAGTCCACCGGAATCGGAGGTCCTGCCACCACCTCAAAGGAATTGGCAAACTCCGGGTAGAGTCCGTCCTCCACCATTCCACGGTATGCGCTCTTCTCGTCAAACAAAAGCAGCCTGTCCCGATCGAAATTCCGAATGTTCTCGTTCAGCTCATCTGCCTTCGGAAGACGCCGATCCGAATACAGAACCGACGTAAACTTGTAATCCGGATACGGATAATAGAAGGAATACTCCGCAATCCCGCTTCTTTGAAGCAGTGCCTCCAGCGCAGGTCTGGAAAATGTCTTCGCAGGAGCATCCTGTGCTGCATAGGACTCAATTCCGTCAAAATAACGCCCGGAATGGTCCTCTGCGCAACCGGCCCAGTATTTCATTCCCAGCCGGTTTTCAATGGCAATCACAAGGCGTCCGCCCTCTGCCATATGTGATCGGATAATTCGGAGCTCTTTCTCAAAGGGATTCGGATCATGCAGATAGCTGCCGGCATATTCCAGAACACCGATCAAAAAGATATAGTCGTAATCTCTGTCCAGTGTCGGCTCGATGTCCTCAAAATTACCCACGTGAATTGTAATATTGTCTCTGTCGCGATGCCGATACGCATTGATCAGCGAACGCTTATACGACAGATCCACGCAGTCCACCTGCCTGCACCGGCCGGCCAGTGCCCCGGTGATGGCGCCGGGTCCGGCTCCGATCTCCAGAACCTTTTCCTGCCCTGTGAAGGGAATCCAAGAAACGATATTTCCGCGAATGGAAGAGAGATGGTACAGCACCGGCCAGTTCGGATCCTGGCGAATTACAGCATCAAAATCCTCTTCCCTGTAGTTCCGGGCAATGTCCAGAATATGATCCTCTACCTCTCCGTCGCAATATAAATCGGCCCCCGGGTACATGGATAAATCCAATGATACGTTTCCGATCTGTTCGGTTTTCATCTGATCAGCCATCTTCGCATCCTATCTGCACGGTTTCATGCCTTGCTCGTCTTTTCTGCTATCGAAGACTCCCGTCGCTTACCTGAATACTGGAATTCATATCAAAATAACCCACCGTATTTTTATCGGATACTACGGTCAGATTTATGACATCGTACAATCTGTGATATACCGTGAAGGCTTCTCCCTCATAACCGGTAACTCCCAGAGAAAGGAGATACTCTCCTCCCTGCAGATCCATTTTCTGCCGGAACGTAATGGTTTTGACCTCTCCCTTTTTCACCGGCTCCAGAAAGGCCTTTTCAAACATCGTATTGGTTCCGGAGATCTCCACACCGTACTTGTTCTTAATGGTAAATGCAAAAATAGGTGCCTTTACATCCTCCATAAATTCCACACTCATGCGGAAGGTGCATTCCGTCCCCTTCAAAATGGTAGAATTTACGCTGCCGCCGGCGTCCAATATGTCATAGCATATGATTTTCGCCTTTCCGGATCCGTATTCCAGGCGCTCCGGATTCTCCGCCACGGCGCCGCCTTCCGGCGTCTCTCCTGCAGCATCCTCCTCCGGGTTATACTGACCGACCAGCACCCTTTTATAGATGTCGATCATCTCCTTGGGCGATCCTTCTCCCAGCTTTACTCCCTGATTCAAAAGGATTACACGGTCACAGTATTTGCTGATGCTCGACATGTCATGCGAGACAAAAAGGACGGTTTTCCCGGCTTTCTTAAACTCATCAAATTTATGAAAGCACTTCGCCTGGAAAAACACATCGCCGACCGCCAGTGCCTCATCCACAATCAGTATTTCCGGATCAATATTGATGGCAACCGCAAAGGCCAGACGCATGAACATACCGCTGGAATACATTTTCACCGGCTGATAGACATAATCGCCAATGTCCGCAAATTCCAGGATATCGTCCAGCTTCTCTTTGATTTCATCCTCCGAAAAGCCAATCATTGTGCCGTTAAGATAGATGTTCTCTATCCCGTTGTATTCCATATTGAAGCCGGCACCCAGTTCCAGAAGTGCCGAGATCCGTCCTCTTACCCGGACATCTCCGCTGGTCGGCGTGAGCACGCCTGTAATAATCTTGAGGATGGTGGATTTCCCGGAGCCGTTGGTGCCGATGATTCCGACGGTCTCTCCCTTATGAATGGAGAGGCTCACATCGTTCAGCGCCAGGTGCTCCGTGTAATGGGCGCGCTTGCCCATACCGAGTGCGTCTGCGACGCGGTCACGGTTGTGCTGGTAGAGCTTATATTGTTTGGTGAGGTGTGAAACCTCGATAATATTCTCAGGCATAAGGTTACATTCTTATTCACAGCCCTCATCTCCAGCCCCCTCGGGGCCGTCGATGAGATCGGCCAGAGGCCCTTCGGGCCTTGGCCGCATCCCATACTGCAAATCGGTCTTGTCTGCGAGCAGACGGCGGATTTGCAGTACGGGATGTGCTGACATTATTCACATGACATCCGCAAACATGGGCTTTAATTTCTTGAAGATCAGTGCGGATACTACGAATAAAAGAGCGGTTACAATCCAGAAATACGTAGAGGAGTAGAAATGCTCCCAGAACCATTGCTGTTCATACACCGAGCTCCGATATCCTTCTACAATGTATGTCATCGGATTCAGCTTGATAAAGGGCTTATACTTCTCCCGTACCGTGGTGTTCAGATTCCACAGAATCGGTGTAGCCCACATGCCGATCTGCATCAGAATGGAGATGAGGTTCTGCAGATCCCGAAAGAAAATAACAATGGCACAGGTGGCATAAGACAACCCCAGGATGAAGACATACTCACACAGTGTGTAATACAACAGCTGCAGTGTATATACACTGGGCATATGTCCGTAGCAGGCCGCAATAACGACCAGGATTACCGAGAATCCAACGTGCACGAACATCGCCGCATTCACCTTGATAATCGGCAGAATGCTGACCTTAAATACCACCTTCTTCACCAGATAATTGTATTCCAGAAGAGAGGTCATGCCTCCCATCACGGCATCGGAGAAAAAGAACCACGGGACCAGCCCGGCCGTCAAAAACAGCACGTACGGCACGGAGCCCCCGGTATAAGTTGCCTGCTCTCCCGACTGGAAAATCTTTCCGAATACGACATAGTACATGCCGACTGTGACAACCGGCGGCACCATCGCCCAGATCGTTCCAAGATAGGATCCTGCATAGCGCTTTTTAAAATCATTTCGCGAAAGCCGCCAGATCAGGCGACGGTTCTGATACAGCTCCGTCGGAAGCGACATGACGCGATCCTGAAACAGCGTAAACAGAAAAACGCCGGCGCCCAGCAGCAGGCAGCCGGAGATTTTCTTCAACCTCGCTGTATCCGGATCTTCCAATGTATTATTATGCAGCAAAAGCGCTGTCATAAGGACAGCCGCCGCTGCCCAGACGATCAGCAGAATCGTCCGTTTCTTTCTGCGGTTCGGATCCATGAGTTATAAATTTCTTTCCTTTCGATATGCATCCAGTCCAGCCCACTTCTGATCCTTCTCCGAAAGTGTCAGACCGGTTCCGTCCTGCAGTGCATAGCCCTCTGCAGCCGGTGTCCCTGCATACTCTCCGGTAACCTCCGGCCACACAATGCCGATAGCAGGGTCATTCCACGCAATTCCCGCCTCATCGTTTGCATGCCAGAAGTCATCCACCTTGTAGCAAAACTCCGCCTCGTCCGAAAGAACTAAAAAGCCATGGGCGAAATTCTTGGGGATGAAGAACTGCTTTTTATTCTCTGCAGAAAGCCGAACGCCATACCACTTGCCGAAGGTCGCGGAACCGGGGCGAAGATCCACAGCTACGTCGAACACCTCTCCGCGCACCACGCGAACCAGCTTGGACTGCGCATACTGAATCTGAAAATGAAGACCACGCAGCACGCCCTTTTTGGAAGATGACTGGTTGTCCTGTACAAAATTGACGTCAATGCCGGCCGCCGCGAAATCGCGCTGCTGGTAGGTCTCCATAAAATATCCGCGGTCATCTCCGTGCACCGTCGGTGTGATCACCTTCAGTCCTTCAATGCCGCCGCAATTATCCTCTACCTGTATCTGTCCCATTCGTTTTGCCTTCCTCCTGACAGGTCACTTTCATGCATTCGCAATTCAGCCAAGTCCTTCTGCTACCTCTACAAGGTATTTGCCGTAGTTCGTCTTCATCAGCGGCTCTGCCAGCTTCAAAAGCTGACCCTTGTCAATGAAGCCGCGCTTGTATGCGATCTCCTCAATGCAGGAGACATACAGCCCCTGGCGCTTCTGGAAGGTCGCAACGAAATTTGCTGCATCCAAAAGAGAATCGTGGCTTCCCGTATCCAGCCAGGCAAATCCGCGTCCCAGCTTCTCCACATAAAGGTTTCCCTTTTCCAGATACGCATTATTGATGCTGGTAATCTCGATTTCTCCGCGTGCGGAGGGCTTTACATCCCTGGCAATTTCCACAACATCATTGTCATAGAAGTACAGTCCCGGTACTGCGTAATTGGACTTCGGCTTTTCCGGCTTCTCTTCAATAGAAATGGCCTTTCCTGCTTCGTCGAATTCCACCACGCCGTAAGCAGTAGGGTCCTTTACATAATAACCGAAAATCGTGGCTCCGCTTTCCCTTTCGGCAGCATTCTGCAGCACTCTCGAAAAGCTCTGCCCATAGAAAATATTGTCGCCCAGTACCAGTGCACACGAATCATTTCCGATAAACTGTGCCCCGATGATAAACGCCTCTGCAAGTCCGTTCGGATGCTCCTGCACCGCATAGGAAATGTCCATTCCAAGCTGCGTTCCATCTCCCAGAAGATCCTCAAACACCGGAAGATCCCGGGGTGTTGAGATGATCAGCACATCCCGAATGCCTGCCAGCATCAGTGTGGACAGCGGATAATAGATCATCGGCTTGTCATAGACCGGCATGATCTGCTTGGAAATTGCCTTTGTGAGTGGATACAGTCTGGTGCCGGATCCTCCGGCAAGAATAATTCCCTTCATCATCTTCTCCGTTTGCAGGCTGCGCAGGCATTCGCCAGTCGCAGCCTGCGCGCTGCCTTTATGCTTTCAGCGTCTTCCTGTCACCGTACATCGTTTCATAATACTGCTGATAGTTCCCGCTGGTGATGTGCTCCATCCAGTCCATGTGATCAAAATACCAGGCAATCGTCTTACGGATGCCCTCCTTGAACATGGTTTCCGGCTCCCAGCCAAGCTCCTTATGGATTTTGTCCGGTGCGATCGCATACCGGCGATCATGTCCCTTCCGGTCCTCAACGTAGGTGATCAGGCTCTCGTTAATCTTTGCCTTTCTGGAATCGGCATCATCCAGCTCCTCCCTGAGGACCTCCAGAATGGTCTTAACGATCTCAATGTTCTGCTTCTCGTTGTGACCGCCGACATTGTAGGTTTCAAAGAGTCTGCCGTTCTCCTGTACCATATCAATTGCCTTGCAGTGATCCTCCACATACAGCCAGTCACGAACGTTCTTGCCGTCTCCGTATACCGGAAGGTGCTTGCCGGACAGAGCATTATTGATCATCAGCGGAATCAGCTTCTCCGGGAACTGGTACGGGCCGTAATTGTTCGAGCAATTGGTAATGTTCGCCGGGAAATGGTATGTATCCATATAGGCCTTCACCAGCATGTCCGAGGATGCCTTGGAGGCACTGTACGGGCTGTGCGGCGAATAGGGCGTTGTTTCATAAAAATATGCATCCGGATCCTCCGGAAGAGAGCCGTATACCTCATCCGTGGATACATGGAGAAACTTCTTCCCCTCCTTGTAGTTGCCAAGCGGGTCCGGGCCCTCTGCCAGCTCCCAGGCTTCCTTGGCACAGTTCAGCATGTTCGCTGTTCCCATGACGTTGGTCTGAACGAACAGCTCCGGTTCCTTGATGGAACGGTCCACGTGAGACTCTGCCGCAAAATGAATCACGCGGTCAATGTCGTTCTCACGGAAAATCGTGCGGATGGCTTCCTTATCACAGATATCTGCCTTTACAAAGGTGTAGTTCGGGAGATTCTCCACATCCTTTAAATTCTCCAGATTTCCGGCATAGGTCAACTTATCCACATTGATGATTCGAATGTCCCGGCCGTATTTGTTCAGCATGTAATGAACAAAATTTGAACCGATAAAGCCGGCACCGCCAGTCACCAAAAACGTTTTCATGTACGATCCCTCTCACAAAAGAATTGTTTTCTATAAATATCAGTAAACAGCATAAGACAACCTAGAGTATAACATACAATCCATATGAGCGATAGCGGTTACCGCTCAGCAGGCGCCTTACGCCGCAGTCCAAGAGACGATGGCGGAGGGCCCCCTCCGGCATAGCTTTTTCCGGCAAGGTGGGATATCATGTTCGGGACAGCAATTCATGATTGTATGTGTACAGAGAAGGAGGCGCGGCCGCGCTTATGGCAAATAACAGCAGTGAGCTTGAAATTCTGGATTTGGACGATCTTCTGTCTGAGTCCGATTCCGAAAAAGAGAACACCCCCATTCAGGAGGCGGTCCCCGAGAAACAGGAAACTGCCCCTGCAAAATCTGCGCCCGCAAATAATGCAAAATCCGTTTCCAAAAGTCCCGTAAAACCTGATTCCGGGGCAAAAGAGCAGCGTGATGCGGCAAAGCCAGCATCAAAGGACGGAACGTCTGTGCCCACAAAAAGCATAGACGAGGCGAGCGCAGACGCTCCGGAAATCGAATATATCGACATGGCTTCGCCGAATGCTCCGAAAACAGCAAGGCCGGGCAGGCAGGGACATACTGCTCCCAGGCAGCCGATGCCGAAGCATTCTGAGGATGAAAAACAGCCCTTCCCGCTGCATCTGGCACTTCTGGCAGCCATTGTCGTGCTGGCTGTTGTTGCCGTCATCCGGTTTCTCGTCTGGAACAAGGGCGTAGAGCTAAAGGTCCGGATCGGTGAGAACACAGACAAATATATTATTGAAGTAAACGATAACATGGTCTACCTGTCCGACTCCAAGCTGGAGGGACACGAGGATGACGGTGTAACCACTATTTTATGCCTTGGCAACGAACCCTTTTCGCAGGACACCTCGGAAAGCGGACTTGCCGGACAGATTGCGTCTCTTGGCAGCTGCAACGTCATTAACGCGGCTTTCCCGGGTTCGCAGGTGACCTGTGAAAACGCGAAGTACAGCACCGACAGTCTTGACAGCATGGATGATATTTTTAATTTGTTCTACGTATCCTATGCCATCTCCATCGGTGACTTCTCTTCTCTGGAAACGGTTGCATCTGCTCATACCGAGGATTCTGCGTATCAGCAGTCGGTGGATGCACTGAAGAATACCGATTTCAGCAAGGTTGATGTTATTGCCATCATGTACGACGGCACCGATTACATCAATGGCATGGCCATGCAGAACCCGGATGTCCCGGATGAGCTGACAACCTACGTTGGTTCCCTGTCCAACTCCTTTAAGCTTCTTCAGGACAAATATCCGTATATTCGCATTGTATTCATGTCACCCTACTATGCGGAATACGATGGAGTAAGCAGCCGAACCACCGACCTTGGCAACGGAACCATTGTCAATTATTTTCAGTGGGCCTATGACACCTGCGGCAGCAGCAGCGTTTCCTTCCTGGATAACTACTACGGCTCCGTCAACGAGAACAATTACAAGGACTATCTCTCCGATGACGTACACCTGAACGCTGCCGGCTGCACCAAGGTGGCAGACCATTTCGTCTACAAGGTCATTCAGGACAACTACGCCGAATACAACGTCTCATCCATGGCTGTCGCGCAGGGCAGCTGAAAGGGGAATCATGCACGTACCATGTGAGCTTTACTCCGAGCGGCTCATTCTTCGCCCCTTTCGCGACGAGGATGCAGAGTCTCTTTATCTGCTGGCCAAAGATCCGTCGGTCGGCCCTGCTGCCGGCTGGCCGGTTCACGCAGACCCGGAGGACTCTTTGCAGATCATCCGAGGTGTCTTATCCGAGCGCGAAACCTATGCCATTGTTCGCAGAGAGGACCAGGCGCTGCTGGGCAGCATCAGCCTGAAGAATATACAGGATGAAGACTACCTGGATGCCGACAGACACGCAGAGCTTGGCTACTGGCTGGGAGTCCCCTATTGGGGGCATGGCTACATGCAGGAGGCCGGCCTGCGTATGCTGCAGCGCGCCTTCGATGAGCTGCAGCTGGACTATCTTACCTGCGGGTATTACGAAGGAAACGAACGATCCTGCCATGTACAGAAGGCACTCGGCTTTGTCTATGACCACAGGGCCGAGAACACGCCGGTACCGCTCCTGCACGATGTCCGGACCGAAATATGGCAGGTCCTGCTTAGATCTATGTACCTGCAGAACCTCACCCGCCGGAAAAACCGCATCCGGTACCAGGAATCCCGTTACCGGATCTACCGAAAGGAACCGGACGGAACCATTTCCGCCGAAATTGAATTTCCGGAAATCACGCGGGGTGATTACCGGATCACACGCCTTTATGTGGCGCCGAAACTGGAAGGACAGGGTGTCCGCGACGATCTTCTCCTGGCGGCTCTGACGCGAATTCGCGAGCGGGGCGGCGCCGTCTCCTCCAGGGATCCCAAAATCCAGCGCCTAATCGATGCGCACGAATAGGGTTAATCAGAAAAGATATGAACATTCAGGAAGCCAAAGAAGAAATTATCCGTACAGTAAAAGCCTACACCAGCAGGAATGCTGCCGGTGAATATGTCATTCCGGCGGAGAAGCAGCGCCCGCTCCTTCTCATCGGACCGCCCGGCATCGGAAAGACGGCTATTATGGAACAGGCAGCTGCCGCCTGCGGCGTCAATCTTGTTTCCTATACTATAACGCACCATACGCGCCAAAGCGCCATCGGTCTCCCCTTTCTCAAGGAGCACACCTACGGCGGCCGCAAAACCACCGTCACCGAATATTCCATGAGTGAAATCATTGCCGCTGTCTACGATCAGATCGAGAAGAGCAAGATTTCAGAGGGAATCCTGTTTCTGGATGAAATCAACTGTGTTTCCGAGACCCTTGCCCCGACCATGCTGCAGTTTCTTCAATATAAGACGTTCGGAACGCATCGACTCCCGGACGGTTTTGTCATTGTCACAGCAGGCAATCCTCCGCAGTACAACAAATCCGTACGGGATTTTGACATCGTAACGCTGGATCGAATCCGGAAGATTACCATTGAAGAGGATCTTGACGCCTGGCGCAGCTACGCCAGTGAGAACGGCGTTCACGGCTCCATCATGGCCTATCTGGCCATACGGAAGGACCACTTTTACTCCATTCGAACCGATGTGGAGAATCGTTATTTTGTCACAGCAAGAGGCTGGGAGGATCTCTCGCGCATCATGAAGGTGTATGAGGCCAATTCGCTCCCCGTTACGGAGAATCTTATCGGCGAATACATTCAGGATCCTGAGATCGCCCAGGACTTCGCCTCCTACTATGAGCTGTACAACAAATACCGCAACATCTACTGCATCCCGGAAATCCTGGATGGGCACATCCGTGAGGAATCGCTTGCTGTCAAGAATGCCCCCTTCGATGAAAAGCTCTCCCTCATCAGTCTCGTAACCGATGCCCTGCGCGGAGAATTCCGGGACTACGTGGAAGCCAAAGAGGTTCAAACACTCCTTCTCTCCAACCTTAAGGAGCTCGTTTCCCGGCTAAAGCTCGGGCAAAATGCCACGGAGGCGCTGTCTCTGCTGATTCAGGATGGGCGCTCCTTTCTGGAGGAGAAGAAAAATGCCCGCCTGCTCACCCGCGTACAGGAGCACGTCCACCATCTTCTTCTTATGGAATTGTCTGCGCTGCAGTCAGAGCTGGCACAGAAGGGAACCGGGGACAGCCATGCGGATTTCACCCTTTGCAGGACATGGTTTGATCATAAGGAAGCGCTGCGGCAGCAGAAGATTGCACAAACCGGTGACCACGTAACACATGCGTTTTCGTTTCTGGCAAGGTGCTTTGGTGAGGGGCAGGAGATGGTTCTGTTCCTGACACAGCTTTCCTCCGATGCGCATGCCCTCTCCTTTGTCAATGAGTGCGGAAATGATGCGTACTTTAAATACAATCGACTCCTTCTTCTGGATGAGCGTCGTCAAAGTCTGGTGCAGGATGTACTGAATATCGGAAAGGAGCTGTAGCCCTATGCTGCTGATTCAACACGGTCTTGTTATTGATCCGAAGTCCGGTCTTGAGGAGTACCTCGATGTGCTTCTTGCTGATGACGGAACCATTACCGCCCTCCTTGCGCCGGATTCCCTGTCTGCAGAAAAGACGCTGGATGCTGCCGGCTGCATCGTTGCACCGGGGCTTGTAGACACACACTCTCACTTCCGCGATCCCGGCTTCACCTATAAGGAGGACCTGCATACCGGTTCCCTTGCCGCTGCTGCCGGCGGATACACCTCCATTGTTCTGATGGCGAACACAAAGCCCGCCGTGGACTCTCCCGCGGTTCTCACAGATATTCTCACCAGAGGCCGTGATGAAAAGATCCATCTCTACAGTGCCGCCAATGTCACCCGTGATATGGCCGGCCGGGAGGTGAACGATCTGGATGCACTGGCCGCTGCCGGTGCCGTTGTTTTTACCGATGACGGCAAACCGATTCTGGAGGAAGCGGTGTTCACCGAGGCGCTTTCCCATGCCAATCGTCTCGGCATTCCGGTAAGTCTTCATGAGGAGGATCCTGCCTATATCAGCGAAAACGGCATCAACGCCGGCGGCCCTGCCGCAGCGCGCCTGGGCATCCGGGGCTCAAGCCGTCAGGCAGAGATTTCCATGATTGCACGCGACACCGGAATTGCCGCCTCCCTTGGCGCCCGGCTTCTCATTCAGCATATCAGCACCAGAGAGGGGGTCGAGCTGGTCCGCCAGGCCCGAAAATCCAATCCGCTGATTCACGCAGAGGCCACGCCGCATCACTTTTCATTGACGGAGGAGGCCGTGCTCCGGACCGGAAGCCAGGCCAAGGTTAATCCGCCTCTTCGAACAGAGGAGGACCGTCTCGCCATCATCCGGGGACTGCAGGACGGAACCATTGACATCATCGCCACCGACCACGCCCCGCACAGCGATGAAGAAAAGGCGATTCAGCCCCTCTGGAAGGCGCCCAGCGGCATGCTCGGCCTTGAAACGGCGCTTTCCCTTGCGCTCCGTGAGCTGGTGGAGCCCGGATACCTCACCATGCGGCAGATGCTGGCGCTTCTTACCTGCAATCCTGCAGACTATTACGGCCTGCCGGCAGGAAGACTGCAGGAGGGGGCTGCCGCGGATCTTGTAGTTTTCGATCCGAAGGCAGCCCGAACCATTACAGGAGATTTTCATTCCAAGTCGCACAACTCACCGTTTATCGGCATGACACTTCCCGGTGTTGTTCGCTGGACCATTGCAGGCGGGAGGATTGTCTACCAGGGTACATGATATGAACATCCGTAAAGCCTCCGTTCCTGAAACGGATCGATCCAACTTCTACCACAAGCTCTGGAGCTTGATGATTCCCATCGCGCTCCAGAATCTGATGCTGGCCCTGGTGGCCGTAGGGGACGCCTTTATGCTCGGCGGACTGGACCAGAATTACATGTCTGCCGTTTCCCTTGCTACACAGGTTCAGTTTATTCAAAATATGTTCCTGTCCTCCGGCACAGCCGGCCTTAGCATCCTCGGCGCCCAGTACTGGGGAAAAGGGGACACACGGACCGTGGACGACATTTTCTGTCTGGCACTGCGTATCTGCGGCCTCGTTTCCCTTGCGTTCTGTCTTGCATGCCTGCTCCTTCCGGAGCTTTTGATGCGGTTCTTCACGAACGAGACTGTGCTCATAGAGCTTGGCTCGGAATACCTGCGCATCGCAGCCTTTTCGTATCTGCTC
>CAVFRZ010000006.1:0-29697 GCA_963624875.1 Anaerovibrio sp. | reverse complement strand
TGCAAGCAGTCAATTCACGTTGAAATATGGCAGGTGCTAAACAGATACAAATAAAGAGGCATCAATGACGGAAATAAAGATTCGAGATGAATTTATTAAGCTTGGACAGGCACTGAAACTGACCGGTATTGTCCAGTCCGGTGTAGAAGCCAAGTACATGATTGAAGAAGGAAATGTTCTGGTGAACGGTGAGGTTGATACACGCCGCGGCAAAAAGCTTCGGGATGGTGATATCGTTGCGGCTGATGGGAAGGAATTTACCGTTAGATCCGCTGAGTGAGCAGGATGTATATTAAGTCATTGCGTTTGGAAAATTATCGGAATTATGAGACTCTTTCTATGGATTTTTCGGAAGGAACCAACATTCTGTACGGAAATAATGCGCAGGGCAAGACCAATATCCTTGAAGCGTTATATCTGATTGCTACGACGAAATCCCACAGAGGTGTTTTTGATAAGGATTTAATTCGCTTTGGGTGTGATGAGGGACATATTCGCAGTGTCATAATTAAAAATGGACTTGATTATCAGATTGACCTTCATCTCCGAAAAGCCCGGGCAAAAGGAATTGCTGTCAATGGGCAGAGAATAAAAAGGGCATCGGAGCTCATTGGCCTTCTTCACATTGTTTTTTTCTCTCCGGAGGATTTGTCCATTGTCAAGGATGGACCGTCGCAGAGAAGGCGTTTTGTAGATATGGAACTGTGTCAGCTGGATGCATCCTATCTGCACGATTTAAGTCAGTATAATAAAGTCGTTGAGCAGCGCAATAAGCTGCTTCGTCAGATACAGGAGATGCCTTCACTTGCATCCACCATTTCTATCTGGAATGATCAGCTTTTGGATTATGGAGTAAAGGTTATTAAAAGGCGCCGCAGTTTCCTGCAGGATTTAAATGAAATCATCGGAGAAATGCACAGGAAACTTTCCGGCGGTGCAGAGCGCCTGGAGCTTCTTTATGAGCCGAATGTTACCGAGGATCATTTCGAAGCGGAGCTCAACCGTATCGGTGAGAGGGAAAAATATATGGGATCTACAGCTATTGGACCTCATAAAGATGATTTTTCCTTTGTGTGCAATGGTATTGATCTTCGCAGGTACGGTTCACAGGGACAGCAAAGGACCTGTGCTCTGTCTTTGAAGTTATCAGAGCTGCAGCTTGTAAAGCAGCAGATTGGGGAAGAGCCGGTTTTGATGCTGGATGATGTTTTATCGGAGCTGGATACCAGCCGTCAGAACTATCTCATCAACTCGCTTGGAGGAATCCAGACGTTCATCACATGTACCGGGTTGGATGAATTTGTAAATAACCGGTTTTCGATTGACCGGTTGTACAAAATTCGAAACGGACAGGTGGCAGAAACAAACCAGAATGCTGAACAGGATCGGTGGCAGGTATAGATTGCGATACTGTAGGCAACGGTAGGAAGGTAATAATGGCAGCAGAAGAAATTAAAAACCTGTTAAAGGCAGCCGAGGAAGATCAGAAGGCGCAGATGGAGGAGAAAAAGCTCTCCGAGGATGAAGAATTTGTGCAGGAATTTGCTGAGAATTCCAGGGAATATAAGGATGATAACGTCAAGGACACAAAGGACGTCGGATCCTACACGGCAGATGACATTCAGATTCTGGAGGGACTTCAGGCTGTACGAAAACGTCCTGGAATGTACATCGGGACAACCTCATCCAGAGGTCTGCACCACCTTGTGTATGAGATTGTCGATAATTCCGTCGACGAGGCGCTGGCAGGGTATTGTACGCATATTGAAGTCTTTATCAATCCCGGGAACAGCATTACGGTAACGGATAACGGCCGCGGAATTCCAGTTGGAATCAATCATAAAACCGGAAAAAGTGCCGTAGAAGTTGTATATACCATTCTTCATGCCGGAGGAAAGTTTGGCGGCGGAGGATACAAGGTTTCCGGCGGACTCCACGGAGTAGGCGCTTCTGTTGTAAATGCGCTCTCTATGTGGCTGGAGGTAACCGTTCGTCAGGACGGAAAGGTCCATAAGATTCGTTTTGAAAACGGCGGTCATGTGAGCGATTCTCTGAAGGTAGTAGGGGAATGTGACAAAACAGATACCGGAACCAGTGTAACATTTCAGCCGGATCCGGAGGTATTTCAGGAGACTACCGTTTATGAATATGAGATCATTCGCTCCCGTCTTCGTGAGATGGCCTTCCTGACAAAGGGTTTAAAAATTTCCCTTACGGATCTTCGTGAAGAAGGCATGGACGAAAATGGAAATCCGAGGAAGGAGGTTTTCCATTTTGAGGGTGGAATCAGGGAATATGTTGCTTATTTAAATCGCAGCAAGACGCCTTTGTATGAGGACATCCTCTACTTTGACGGAACCAAGAACAATGTGTACGTCGAGGTGGCTCTGCAGCACAATGATGCATATAACGCCTCTGAATACAGCTTCGTCAACAACATCAATACTCCGGAAGGAGGTATGCATCTTACCGGCTTCCACAATGCAATGACGAAGACGTTCAATGATTATGCAAGAAAAAATAACGTTCTGAAGGAAAGTGAGCAGAACCTGTCCGGAGAAGATATTCGGGAAGGACTGACGGCAATCATTTCTGTAAAGGTGGAGGATCCCCAGTTTGAGGGACAGACCAAGCAGAAGCTGGGAAATATTGAGGCTCGCGGTGCGGTGGATTCCGTTGTCAGTGAGAAGCTGACCTATTATCTGGAGCAGCATCCGGATATTGCAAAAGCAATCTGTGAAAAGGCTCTTCTGGCGCAGCGGGCAAGAGAGGCTGCACGGAAGGCCAGAGATCTTACAAGGCGAAAGACTGCATTGGAGACCATGTCGCTTCCAGGCAAGCTGGCAGACTGTTCGGATAAGGATCCGAAAAAGTGTGAAATTTTCCTTGTTGAGGGTGATTCGGCAGGCGGATCGGCGAAGAGTGCCAGAAACCGCTTTACGCAGGCTATACTCCCTCTGCGCGGCAAGATTCTGAATGTGGAAAAGGCGAGGGAAGACAGAATCTATGCCAACGAAGAAATTAAGGCAATGATTACAGCTTTTGGAACGGGAATTCACGAGGAGTTTGATATTTCCAAGCTGCGCTATGACAAGATCATCGTTATGACAGATGCTGATGTAGATGGTGCACATATTGATACCCTGATGCTGACCTTCCTGTATCGCTTTATGCCGGAGCTCATTCGTCAGGGACATGTATATCTTGCTATGCCGCCCCTTTATAAGCTCGAGCGCAATAAAAAGGTGTGGTATGCCTATAGTGATGAAGAGCTTGCAGGAATTCTGAATGAGGTTGGAAGAGACAACAGCAATCGAATTCAAAGATACAAGGGACTTGGTGAAATGGACCCGGAGCAGCTGTGGGAGACAACAATGGATCCGGAGCGCCGCATTCTTCGCAGGGTATATGTGGACGAGGAGAATGAATCCGAGGTTGATCTGACCTTTAATACGCTGATGGGCGATCAGGTTGAGCCAAGACGTGAATTTATAGAGCAGAATGCCAGATTTGTTCAGAATCTGGATGTATAAAAAGGAATCTTCATGGAAGACAACGTGTTTGACAGCAGAATACATGATGTGGATCTGAATAAGACCATGCGCAGCTCGTACATTGATTACGCAATGAGTGTCATTGTGCAAAGAGCGCTTCCGGATGTGCGGGATGGTCTCAAGCCGGTTCAGAGAAGAATTCTCTGGGCCATGAGTGAGCTTGGAAATACGCCGGATAAGCCACATCGTAAGTGTGCACGTATTGTCGGTGATGCGATGGGTAAGTATCACCCGCACGGTGACAGCTCAATCTATGGTGCCCTTGTGTACATGGCACAGCCGTGGTCTATGCGGTATTGTCTGGTGGACGGACACGGTAATTTTGGCTCTGTGGATGGTGACGGCGCAGCAGCTATGCGATATACCGAGGCGCGGCTGACAAAGATCTCTACAGAGATGATGGCAGATATCAACAAGGATACGGTTGATTTTGCCGATAACTTTGACGGTACCGAAAAAGAGCCGTCCGTAATGCCGTCAAGATTTCCGAATCTTCTTGTAAACGGAACTACCGGTATTGCTGTAGGCATGGCAACCAATATTCCTCCGCACAATCTGCGTGAGGTAATTGCCGCATGCACCAAAATGATCGACAATCGGGTCCAGGAGGACAGAGAGACCGATGATGAGGAGTTGCTGGAAATCATAAAAGCTCCTGATTTTCCTACAGGCGGAATTATTATGGGCCTGCAGGGGGCAAGAGACGCATATCTGACAGGCAGAGGCAAGATCATTACCAGGGCTGTGACCAATATTGAGCCGATGGCCAACGGCAAGAACCGCATCGTTGTTACGGAACTGCCCTATCTGGTCAATAAGGCAAACCTGATCAAAAACATTGCTGATCTTGTTAAAAATAAAAAAATCGAAGGCATTACCGATCTTCGTGACGAGTCAGACCGTGAAGGAATGCGGGTTGTTATTGAGCTTCGTCATGACGTGAATGCGAATATCATCCTGAATCAGCTCTTCAAGCACACGCAGATGCAGGATACTTTCGGTGTTACCATGCTGGCGCTGGTAAACGGTGAACCGAAGGTGCTTGGCCTAAAGGCGGTGCTGACCAATTATTTAAAGCATCAGGAGGATGTTGTAACCCGCAGAACGCAATATGAGCTGAATAAGGCAAAGGAAAGAGATCATATTGTACAGGGATTGCTGATTGCCATCGATCATATCGACGAGGTTGTCCGGATCATACGCTCCTCTTCTTCCGTACAGGAGGCAAAAGGCCGCCTGATTGAGCGGTTCGGCCTGGACGATACACAGGCGCAGGCGATCGTTGATATGCGTCTTCGCGCGCTGACCGGCTTGGAGCATGACAAGCTGGAGGCCGAGCATGCAGAGCTTTTAAAGACCATTGCAAGGCTGGAGGCGATTTTGGGCGACCGGAATCTTCTGCTGGGTGTAATCCGGAGTGAGCTCAATGTCATTGCTGAAAAGTACGGAGATGAAAGACGGTCACAAATCAATATGCATGCGGATCTTTCGGAGCTTGAGCTGGAGGATCTGATCCAGAATGAGAATTGTGTAATCACCAGAACCAGTCTTGGATATATCAAGAGAACCTCTGCGGATGAGTTCCGTTCCCAGAACCGCGGCGGCAGAGGAATCAAGGGTGCTCACACCATCGATGACGATTATGTGGAAGATTTATTGATGACCGCCATCAAGGACATGCTGCTGATCTTTACCAATAAGGGACGTGTGTACAAGCTGAAGGCCTACAAGATCCCGGAGGCATCCAGAACCTCCCGCGGTACGGCGATTGTGAATCTTCTGCAGCTGGATGCAGATGAAAAAGTGTCCGCACTGATCCCGGTAAAGGGAATCAGCGAGGATAAGAATCTGTTCATGGTCACCAGAAACGGTATCGTGAAAAAGACGAAATGCACGGAGTTTACGAATATCCGCAACGGCGGCATCAACGCCATCACCATTCAGGAGGGTGATGCACTGATTGAGGTTAAGGAAACGGGCAAGGATGATGATATTATCATTGTCACGGAGAAGGGAATGGCCGTTCGTTTCCATGAGGATCAGGTTCGCGCCACAGGGCGTACCAGTATGGGCGTTCGCGGCATAGCACTGGCAGATGGAGATCAGGTTGTAGGCATGCAGCTTAGCTCACAGGGAGATTCCATTCTGGTTGTGTCTGAGAAAGGCCTTGGAAAGCGCAGTGCCCTTGATGACTTCCGCATTCAGAACCGCGGCGGAAAGGGAATTAAGTGCTATAAGATTACAGAAAAGACGGGAAATGTTGTTGGTATCAAAGCAGTGAACGATGATCATGAGATTATGATGATCACCTCCGCAGGTATCATCATACAGATCCGCATGAATGAGGTACCGGTTCACAGCCGTATTACCTCCGGCGTGAAGCTGATGAACCTGGAGGAAGGCGTCAAGGTCGTGAAGATTGCCAAGGTTCGGGAAGAGATCGAGGAATCCGAAGAGTGATTTTTATTTGTGGTGGTGCCTGCGCAAGCAGGCATGGTGGTTTTAAGAACAAAGGGAAGTGGCTACGAAGGATTATAATAGATCAGGATAAAAAGTGGCAGCATGGAATATCGTCCATGCTGCCACTTTTGCTGCCAACCAATCTACGCAGACAAAAGCTGCGTAGGCACCGGTCGTGCCGGGATACAGGAGATAAATACTATTCAGCCTGAGGAAGATTCAGCTCCTGATTCAGATACTTAACCACCTCTTCGCCGTCCAGACCATGTACCATGCAGGCGTCTGCAAGGCTTTCCATAAGAGCAGCCGGGCAGCTGATGCAGCCCATGCCTACCCGCATAAGAACCTCAGCTGCATCCGGATGTGCCAGGATAACATCCCGTACAATCATATCCGAACGAATGGGCTCATTGCTCTTCTGTTCCTGTTCATTTACTTCTGCCATTACATACCTCCGATTATTGTAATGCTGCAGATGCCAAAAGCTTCCGGCATCTTTTCCATGAAACTGCTGAATGCTTTCTACAGTGTATCATATCGTCCGATCAGCATACAGACAGAACCTTGTAATCCTTATCCTCTACTGTTTTCTTCAGAAGATCGTTTTCTACATCTTTGGAAAGTGTAAGGACTGCCTCGCCATTTTCATGTGAAACCTCAGCCAGTGTTACACCATCCAGTGCCTCAAGAGCCTTTTTAACCGTCATTTCGCAATGACCGCACATCATTCCTTCGATTTTCATTGTTTTTGTCATAGTATTCTCCTTTTCTGTCTCCTTTCCGAAGAGACCGTCTGCATTCTGACCGACAGGATCAGAAAGTATAGTGCTAACATGCAAGACATGCTTTCCCGGATGATCATGGATGCTGTCATACATTTTAAAAAGATTAAGACGGAGTGCATTCATGCAGACAAAAAAGCTGGAACAGCTCATAGCTGCAGCACCCCACATCGGATTCATGGTAAATCCCCAGTGTGCATAAATTCCTGCTGCGAGAGGAATCAGCAGAACATTGTAGATCAATGCCCAGAACAGATTCTCAACAATGTTGCGGTATGTCACACGGGACAGACGGATGGCAGCAGCCACATCGGTAAGTCTCGATTTCATAAGCACAACATCTGCTGCATCAATGGCTACATCCGTACCGGCTCCAATTGCAATACCGATATTGGCACGTGTCAATGCAGGCGCATCGTTGATACCATCACCAACCATAGCCACCTTTCCGACTCTCTGGAGCGTGCGGATGATTTCTTCCTTTCCGTCGGGAAGAACACCTGCAGCAACTTCATCGACGCCTGCCTGTTTTCCGATGGCAGCTGCGGTTTTCGGGTTGTCACCGGTGATCATGACTACATGAATGCCCATGCCTTTCAGTTCGGCAATGGCCTGGTGAGAATCAGGCTTTATTGTATCAGCAACGGCAATAATGCCAAGAAGTTCGCCTTCCTTTGCAAAAAACATGGGAGTCTTTCCGGTTTCGGCCAGAGCAGCTGCCTTTTCCTTTATCTCCTGCGGAAGGCTAATCTTTGACTCAACAAAGGAGGCATTTCCGCCGAAGAGCTGAATTCCGTGCACAGTGCCCGTTAATCCGTTTCCGGGAAGAGCCTGAAAAGCCTGAAGGTCGTTTGTTTTCACCGCATGCTCATCTGCATAGGAAACAATCGCTTTTGCCAGCGGATGCTCAGAGCGAACCTCCAGCGAGGCAGCCATGGAAATCAGTTCATCTGCTGTATGTGTTTCACAAGGGATTACATCCGTTACGACGGGAGTACCATTTGTAATCGTTCCTGTCTTGTCCAGAGCAACGATCTGTATAGTACCGGTTTCCTGAAGCGCCTCGGCGTTTTTAAATAAAATACCGGATTTGGCACCCATTCCGTTTCCAACCATGATAGCAACCGGAGTAGCAAGACCAAGAGCACAAGGGCAGGAAACCACCAGCACACAAATGCCCCTTGCCAGTGCGAAGCCAACATCCTTTCCAAGAAGGAGCCAGAGTACGATGGTGATGACGGACAGCAGGATGACCGAAGGAACAAAAACAGACGAAATTCGGTCCGCAAGCCTGGCTACCGGTGCCTTTGTAGCTGCAGCATCACTAACCATGGAAATGATCTGCGAAAGTGTCGTATCCTCTCCTACCCTGGTGGCACGGCAGGTTAAAAAACCGCTTTGGTTGGTGGTGGCGGAGGTTACCGCAGAGCCTGGCTCTTTATCAACCGGAATTGATTCTCCGGTAATGGCAGATTCATTCACGGCACTGGTTCCATCCACAACAATTCCGTCAGCAGGTATATTTTCACCGGGACGAACCGTAAAGAAATCACCAATGACGATTTCGTCTACACTGACTGTAACCTCCTTACCATCGCGCAGCAGTGTTGCCGTTTTGGGGGCCAGACGCATCAAGGACTTCAGAGCGTCGGTGGTGCGTCCCTTTGAAATTGATTCCAGCATTTTCCCTACAGTAATCAGTGTGAGGATCATGCCGGCGGATTCAAAGTAGAATTCATTCATATAAGGCATGGCTGCCACACTGCCGCCATCGACCTGGGCCCGCGTCATAGCAAAGAGCATGACTGTAGAATAAGCAAAAGCAGCACCGGCACCAAGTGCAATGGTGGAATCCATATTCGGAGCACCATGGAACAGACTCTTAAATCCGGAAATAAAGAATTTCTGATTGATTACCATGATGATGCCGGACAAAAGAAGCTGCATCAGTCCCATGGCAACGTGGTTGTCCTTCATAAATCCCGGAACCGGCCATCCCCACATATGTGCTCCCATGGAAAAGTACATGAGAATCAGAAGAAAAATAAGGGACCACACCAATCTCTTTTTCAATATTGGAGTACTCTTATCGCGAAGCGCGTCCTCCTCCTGTGCCATGCGCTGTGTATACCCGGTCGCAGATGAATCCTTTTTACTCTTAATTGCTGCTCCGTATCCGGCATTTTCCACTGCCTGTATAATATCCTTTGGGGCTGCTGTACCCTCTACACCCATAGAATTCGTGAGGAGACTCACGGAGCAGGAGGTTACACCGGAAACCTTGCTTACGGCCTTTTCAACTCGTGCCTGGCATGCCGCACAGCTCATGCCGGTTACAGTATATTGTTCCATACATAGCTCCTATCTGAGGATGAAGGAATCCTCTTTTACTTCATCAGTTTCGGAAGAATCCGAACCAGTTCATCAACCTTGTCCTCTTTGCCGTTTTTGATATCCTCTGTGACGCATGTTTTGATGTGATTGGTCAGAAGCTCCTTTGTGAAGCTGTTGAGGGCACAGGACGCAGCAGAAACCTGCGTTAAGATATCAATACAGTATGTTTCCTCTTCTACCATTCGGCGAATTCCGCGAATCTGACCCTCTATACGATTCAGTCTTCGGATCAGATCCTTTGTTTCAGAGTCTGAACGATCCTTTTTGCGGCAGCAGGGACAGGCTGCTGCAAGGGTTTCCTGCTCGGCCTGCTCCATTTCGGCGATGATCTGTGTATCAGATACGTAATCAGAATTGTGATTGGATGATGTCATATTTTCTCCGGCTTGTGAATGATACAAATTACCTGCAGACAGCCAAATATCGTTGACGTAGGTCCGCTGTGAACAGATATAAGTTTTGTTAGCAATATACCCCTCTGGGGTATCTACAACAGTTATATACCCAGTAGGGGTATCTTGTAAAGAAAAAAGAAGCAGACGATTTATTATCAAAATCGTCTGCTCATAATCAAAAGGAAAAATGGGATACAAACTTAACCATGCAGGCCGTCGGTCTGGCGCTGCATATCTTCTACCACAATATCGTAGATTTCGCCAAGTGTACGGAAATAGGCAAGAACAAGCCAAGGCTCGTTGGTGTGATAATGAAGCTTCAGCGTTGCTTTTTCTCCGCCGATTTCATCTTCACCGGTATCTCCGGCAACGATCAGGCAGTCACCCTCAAAATTGTCCAGGATGTAGTCTCTTGCCTCATCGACAAGGTCATCGCACGCATCATCATCCAATCCGTAAACGTCCAAAAGAAGCTGCGTATCGTAGCGAAATTCAATAATTTCCTTATGATTTGCCATCTGGTTTGAATCCTTTCTAGCTTTCAATGATATGGGGTAACTATTCAGAGCCAAGCAAAATTTCATAAATCAGACGTGAAATGCTTGCATTTCTAAGGCTGATTTTGAAATTTTATTTGGCGAGAACGCCACATGAGCAAAAGAAAAGCTGCGTAGCAGCGATTTTGCGAATGGGCTCTGAATAGTTACGATATAGGAAACATGTACAGTATCTCTAGGCATCATACTCTATTTGTAATTCAGCCTGCAAGCGATTGTAGTGGTTTATCACCTGCCCAATTTCAATGTGAATTGACTGCTTACAGGCAAATTCACGATTGAAATTGGCGGGTGCTAAGCAGTTACAAACCGGTAAAAGCTATGTTACAATGCACTCGATTAAACAGGCACAGTGATTTTTGAAAATAGAAGGCAGGAAAATAGTTTGAGACTTCGCAATATTCCAAGAGCACGCGATACGATTCAGGACAGTCCTTTTGTGGTGCAGACTCCGGAGCAGGAAAAGGGCTGCTGGAAAGAGGTGTTCGGAAATGATCATCCGATCCATCTTGAAATCGGAACGGGAAAGGGGAGATTTATTCTCGAGCTTGCGCAGCAGAATCCGGAAATCAATTATATAGGCATAGAAAAGTATTCCAGCGTACTTCTTCGCGGTGTGGACCGTCAGAATGAACTGGAGCTTCCGAATCTGCGTTTTATCCGCGGAGAGGCAGAACTTATTACGGAATATTTTTCGGAAGGGGAAATCCGGAAGATCTATCTTAATTTTTCGGATCCATGGCCTAAAAAGCGAAATGCCAAGCGGCGTCTTCCTTCAAAAGAGTTTCTTCGCCGGTATGATGTAATTCTCGCGCCGGAGGGAAGCATTGAATTCAAAACGGACAACCGGGAGCTGTTTGATTTTGCAGTAGAGGAGGTTCCGTTCAGTCCGTTTGTCATCGTGACTCTTACGTATGATCTTCATGCAGATCCGGTTTTGAATCAGGGAAATATCATGACGGAATATGAAGAGAAGTTTTCCGCCAAGGGCAATAAAATCAACAAGTACATTCTGCAGCGTAAAGAAGCTGTGATATAATCTGCGGTAATCGGAAAGGAGAATAGTATGATTTTTACATCTGCCAATTTTGGAGAGGAAGTTTTAAAGAGCAATCTTCCTGTTGTTGTGGATTTCTATGCGGACTGGTGCGGTCCCTGCAAGATGCTGGCTCCCTTTGTGGCAGCTCTGGAACCGCTCTATCAGGGAAAGGTGAAGATCGGCAAGCTCAACGTGGATGATTCTACGGATATTGCTGAACAGTATAATGTAATGTCAATTCCTACTCTCCTGTTCTTTAAGGATGGCCAGCTGGTAGGAACCAGTGTGGGACTCATCACCAAGGATGCGCTTCAGGAAAAGATAGAAGCTCTTATTCGTAAATGATCAGAATCGGAATGCATCACAAGTTTATGACGTATATAAGAAAGGTCCGGATACGCCTTGGAATTGCCATGAGCGCCGCTGTTTGCAGCGGCGTTCTTTGCGTTACGCAGAGCTTTGCGGTTTGCGCTGCATCGGTATCGGACAATGCTTACTCGGATACGGTGGTTGACAGCTCCGCCGGTGACGTGATGACATCCGATGGGCATGTCATCAATGAAGCACAGGCAGCGGAGCAAAAAGAAGAGGCAGTACAAACCAATGCAATCAGCGGATGGCCGCAGGGACCGGCCATTACGGCGAAGAGCGCAATGCTCATGGATGGCGAAACAGGAACTGTGCTTTATGCCAAAAACATTCATGATCGAATGTATCCGGCCAGTACAACGAAAATTCTGACCTGTCTTCTGGCAGCAGAAAATTTAGAGCTGAGTGATACCATCACGTTTTCAGAATCTGCAATTGCTGCCGTACCGGCGGACGGCTCTAACATCGGAATGAGCGTAGGAGAAACCATTACCGTAGAGGAAGCGCTGTATGGATTAATGGTTGGCTCCGCCAATGAATGTGCAAATGCGCTTGCAGAAAAGGTTTCCGGTTCCATCGATTCCTTTGTGCAGCTGATGAATACCCGTGCAGCCGAGCTTGGCTGCAGCGATTCGAATTTTGTAAATACAAACGGACTGTATGATGATAATCACTACACCAGTGCACATGACCTGTGTCTGATAGCAAAGGCCTTTTTTGATAATGAAGTCTGCCGGCGGGTCGGAAACTGTGCATCCTACCATTTTCAGGCGACACAGACACAGCCGGATGATTTTACATTGACGAATAAGCATGAGCTGATTACCGGACAAATCGCCTGCAGCGGCATTATCGGCGGCAAAACAGGTTATACCAGCCAGTCTCATGAAAATCTTGTGACAGGCTGCGAGCGAAACGGAATGGAGCTGATCTGCGTTGTTATGCGCGAGGATGATCCTGCACAGTTTGAGGATACGGCCACGTTGTTTGATTATGGATATGAGCAGTTTTCACTTGCGTCCGTCTCCTCTTCTGCTCTTGCTGCTGCGGATGCCGCTTCATTTCTGACAGAGGGAATGGACCTTTTGGGAAGCAGTACGCCGGCGCTTACCGTGGCATCGGGGGGGAAGGTAATTTTACCGAAAGGGACAGAGGCAGAAGATCTTACTGCTGTATGTGGACAGGAAAACACGGTCACTTATTATTTTGGCGGAGAAGAAAACGGAACCGTTGTCGGCACGACAACACTGGTTCCGGCCAGTCTTTCCGGTATAACGGATCGTTCCATTGCAACACAGATGACAGAGAATTATTCCAGACAGATGGAGAATTACTCAATCCTCCGCCGCATAGCTTCCAGGTATGTTACGTTTGGACTGAATGATACGGTTTATATCAATGTTTCTTCCTTCCTGATTACTGTATTGGTGATTTCTGCAGCGGCAGCGCTGTTTTTCCGTTTCCAATCTGCAATGAAGGAAGCACGGGAAAGAGCCAGGCAGCGCAGGCGCAGAGCCAGGAGAGCACACAGTCAGCGAAATGACTATTATGAGAATCATCGCTATGAGCGGGATGATCCGTATTACGGGAACGATGATTGGAATGATTACAGAGAGTATTAGGGAAACAGCCACTTGCAGAGCAGATATGAAAAAGCCGGCAGCAAACCAGTTCGTTCTGGTTGCTGCCGACTTTTTTGGTGGCAATGATTGAAAGATTGAAAGGGATTCTATGCAGCCCTTCTCTCATCAATACTTGGAAGGATTGATGCTGCTTCCGTCTGCTGTAAAAGGCTTGTCATCTTCCAGTACGCAGACCATAGTCTTGCCGGTGTTCAAGGTGATTTCATCACCGTTGTCATCGTAGTACTTTGTCGGGCCGTAGTCGCTGTCCTTTTCCCAGGTAACATGGATCATTTTGCCTTCGGTGATGAACATGCCGTCGTGAGTCTTGTCATGCATCTGGAATGCAAGATATCCATTGTCATCGCGAACCTCATAATAGGCCCACTGAACGAGAATATTCTCAAACGCAAGCTGGGTCCCGGTTGTACCGTCAACCTGAGGCTCACCGTAAATACTGCGGTAATACAGATGATCGTCCGCATTGTACTCGAAAGTAGGAGCATCGTGAGGGAACGCATCGGAGAAGTCGAGTGATGTTACAGAGGCAGCGGAATCATACTGTTCCAGCGTATTCTTGTTGGTGCTATCTGTAAACTGATAATGGGACTTGTCCTTGTAATCCGAGAAAACATCATCCCGATAGCTCAGCGAGTAGCCGGCAGTGTCGCAAGCCGACAACAAAAGCTCACTGGAGGTATATGCGGTGTGCTCAGAAGCGCGGCCATCCGGATTATCGCGGAAGAAAGCATCGTAGCTGTCTCCCAGCTCTCCGCCTACGCCGTTGATATTCTGTACATCGTCGCGTGTAAGGATGTCCTTCACATACACAACAGGACCGCCGAAATGAACGATGATCGGATCGTACTCCAGCGCAGCATAGACAAAATAATCACGGATACTGCGGATATTGCCGATTTTCTCAAGATTCTTCCAGTCCTTCATGATGGCCATCTGGCGGCTCATGCCGTCTTCCTCGAGAATCTCATAGAAGATATCGATTTTGTCGTAGCCATATTGCGGCATAGCTTCCTGGTTGATGGGGTACATGACAGCAATGGGACGCTGATCATAGAGGTCCTCATCAATCCATTCATTGGTTAACTGACTGCGAACCTTTCCTTCGGGAGCGGTTTCTTCTACAGAAGTCTCCTCTGTGGAGGCCGTGGAAGTCTCCTCCTGCGGAATGGTTTCTGCAATGGAATACCTTTCTGTCTCTTCGCTTCCGCATCCGGAAAGGAGCATGGAAGCAGAAGCAATGCCGGTTACTAAAGCAGCAGTGATTTTTTTCATTTACACCTCTTCCTGCCGCAGACTGCTGCGGCATGTAATGTAACTGTTAACGTAACTACTTACAACATCATGTTGCAGACAAGAGCTGCAATACCGGATCCGACAATGGCACCAATCAGTACCTGCAGCGGTGTATGTCCCACAAATTCCTTGAATTGCTCCATGGGGTCCATGGTCTGAAGCTTATTACCCATCTCAAACCACTGGGATACAATTTCATTCAAAACCTTTGCCTGTTCGCCGGTTTCTCTTCGAACGCCCATGGCATCATACATAACGATAAAGGCAAAAAAGACAGCCATCGGAAATTCAAATCCGTGAACACCATAGACCATACCGGTGGCAACAACGAGTGCACAGACGGTTGCGGAATGTGCACTGGGCATGCCGCCGGCTCCTACGATTCTTTCCCAGCTGAATTTATGATTGATGATCACATAGAGAATGGTTTTGGCCAGTTGAGCCGTAAACCAGCTGCAGGCGGCTGCAACAAAAAGCGGATTATGAGTAATACCGTAAAAAAAAGCAGTCATTCAGGCCTTATACCCCATTTCAGTCATGTAGACGTCCAGTGCATCCTTCCAATCCGCATAGCGGTGGTCTGTCGTCAGCCGGAACATATAATTGTCAAGAATCGAATAATGCGGTCTGGGAGCAGATTGAGGGTTGATTGCCTGATACTCTTCGGTAGAAACACTCTTTACCGTGGTTGCTACGCCCGCCAAACGATAAATTTCACGGGTAAACTCATCCCAGCTGGTGGAACCTTCACAGGTTCCGTGGAACAGACCGTAATTCTCTGTGGGGAGCAGGCAGGCAATCGCCTTTGCAAGCTCCTTCGTGCTGGTGGGCGAGCCAAACTGGTCATCTACGACGGTAACTTCATCATGGGTTTTGGCTACATTCAGCATGGTACGAACGAAGTTTTTACCCTCACCGTAAAGCCATGCAGTGCGGATAATGAAATAGTGGCTGGAAAACTCTTTTACAAAATTCTCTCCTGCAAGCTTCGTAATTCCATAAACACTCTTCGGTCCCACGGGATCAAATTCTGTTAAAGGTGCCTCGGATGTGCCGGGGAAAACATAGTCGGTCGAAATATGGACAAGCTTTGCACCGTATTTTTCTGCGGCAATTGCAAGATTTCTGGGACCAAGAGCATTAATTTTGTAATTAAGATCCAGGTGGGTTTCGGCGGCGTCTACGGCCGTGTAAGCCGCGCAGTTGATAACCGCATACGGTTTTACCTCACTGACAAATTGTTCTACCTCTTCAATATTCGTGATATCAAGCAGCTTATCCACCTTCACGAAACCGGGATCTGATACATCCGTATTGACAAGACAATACTGATCATCTTCTCCGAGCAGCTTATTCACTGCAATTCCCAGCTGTCCGTTGCAGCCGGTTACTATAATTTTCTTCATAATGAGTGCCCCCTTTGGAAAATAACACACAGATACTTGCTATTATAGCGTGTTTTTGGACGCATGTCTGCAGGTGTGGATTTTCCTGATATTATGAATGTGATAAATTAAGAGAGTTGTGTAAAGATTACTCTTGGAGGAGGGAATTCATGTTAGAAAAAGTGTTTCATTTACAGGAGCACGGTACCACAGTACGCAAAGAGGTGGTCGCCGGTCTTACCACATTCCTTACGATGGCCTACATATTGGCTGTTAACCCGAATATTCTGGGAACCGTAATGGACAGAAGCGGCGTATTCGTTGCAACAGCCCTTGCTTCGGCAATTGCCACATTTATCATGGCATTTCTGGCCAATTATCCGATTGGATTATCCGCCGGACTTGGATTGAATGCTTATTTTGCATATACGGTGTGCCTTAGCGAACTGGCAGATACAGAGAATGCATTTACCATTGCTCTGACGGCGGTTCTGGTAGAGGGTATTATTTTTATTATCCTGTCGCTGTTTAAGGTTCGTGAGCAGATCATCAACGGAATTCCTGCAAGCCTGAAAAACGGAATATCCGCAGGAATCGGCTTGTTTGTGGCTTTTATCGGACTGCAGAATGCCGGGATTATTATTAACAGTGATTCCACGCTGGTGCAGCTGGGAAGCTTTCGCTCCGCCGGAGTGGATCTTGCTTTGATTGGATTCCTGATCATTATTGTTCTTGTTCATTACAACGTGAAAGGCAGTGTTTTGATCGGAATTCTGGCTACCTGGGTCCTTGGCATGGTAGCAGAAAAGATCGGCTGGTATGTACCGGATGCAGCGGCCGGTGTGGCGAGCGTTTTCCCGGATTTCTCCGGCGGATTGCAGCTGGGAGGACTGGCTAATACGGCGTTCAAATTTAACTTTACATGGGCGGCTTCTCATTTTCTGCAGTTTGTTGCAATTGTGTTTTCATTTCTTTATGTAGATCTTTTTGATACAGTCGGAACGGTTGTCGGTGTTGCGGACAAGGCTGGTCTTCTGGACGAGGAGGGCAAGCTTCCCCGTGTCGGAAGAGTGCTGATGGCGGATGCGATCGGAACCTGTGCAGGAGCGTGCCTGGGTACTTCCACCATTACATCCTTTGTGGAGTCCAGTGCAGGTGTAGCTGCCGGCGGACGTACCGGACTTACTGCGTTTACTACCGGTGTGATGTTCCTGGTTTCTTTGCTTCTTTCACCCTTTTTCCTGGCCATCCCGGGGTTTGCAACGGCTCCGGCGCTGCTGTATGTAGGGATGCTGATGGTTTCTTCCATTCGTAAGGTGGATTTTGATGGCGATCTTGCGGATGTAGCCGGTGCATACATGGCATTTTTGATGATGTCTCTTGCATATTCCATTGCTACAGGCATCATGTTTGCCATCATGACATGGGTTATCATTAAAACGTTGGAGCATAAAGCAAAGGAAATCAGTCCTGTGATGTGGGTGGTATTTACGTTGTTCGCCTTGCGAATTGTATCGCTGGTGCTTAATTTCCAGTAACGGATACACAATACTACAGTCTATCAAAGGAATCTAAAGGAGTCGCCTCTACGAGGCGGCTCCTTTTTTTACGGGTGGATAATGTGAATTATGTGGATAAAATGAAAATACCGAACAATTAAACAAATAGTGAATTATACAGAAGTAACGAAAAGCCGGAAACAATCAAAAATGTGATTGAAATGCCGGAAAACCTTTGCTACGATTCGATCATCTCATCAGGGATTTCACCTGATAAGAGATAATATTCATCTGGTCAAAACAAATCAATCGTCGGTATTCTTCCGACATGTTGTGACACTGATCATACGTTGCAGCATTTGATCCATGTATTTGAAGTATATAGGGTTCTTGTTCCTATGCCGTTTCGGTATTTTGCAGCACCGAAGTGGTCTGGGTGGGTACCGCTGACCTTTTTTGATAATCCGTTCCGGGAGAACACATCTTTTTTCACATTTGCAGCCATATCCTGCACCATATTGCGCACGAAGCAGAGAATCTGCAGTGCGGCCCTATCTCGTACCATTTCTTTCTGCCGGATTGAGGATAAATATTGATCAGGCAATTGGACGGAGGAAATCGTCCGGTTGCCTGATTCTTTTCAAGGAGAGCCAAGATGGACTATGCACAGAAACAAAACAATAACTCCGAGGGCAACGAAACGGAGAAGCTTCAGAAGATACTTGTTTGTGACAGTGAAGAACGCTACGGCGAACGGCTGGTGGAATATCTGAATATCAATTTGTCGTTTCCATGTGAAATTGAACGATACACATCAGCTGTGAAATTGGAAGAACTGAGCCAGATGGAGAAAACCTCTCTTGTCATTATTTCTGAGAGAGAGTTTCGAAAAACGCAAAAGTCACCGCCAACTGAAAAGCTCCTGATTCTGAATGAAACGGGAACAGATCTTGGGGAAGATATTCACAGCATCAGTAAGTACCAGTCTATGGACGTTGTTCTTGAGATGGTACGTGTGCTGACGCTTAAAAAAGCCGATGTAATCCCGGGAATGATACGACACGGAACACAAATGAAACTGGTTGGATTTTATACACCGATTACAAGGTGTCTGCAGACAACCTTTGCACTTACATTCGGACAGCTCCTGGCAAGAAAACACAGAGTACTGTACCTGAATTTTGAAAATTACGCCGGATTTGATTTTCTGATGCAGAGCAAAGAACAAGGAACGATAGCTGATCTTTTGTATTACAACGAATGTGCAAGGGAAAAGCTGACGGCTCAGTTGGGATTATTGATTAAGAACATGAACGGTCTGGATTATATTCCGCCAATGAGATCCTTTGAAGAGCTGCATTCTGTCCAATGCAGGCAATGGCTTTCTCTATTCAAATCGTTTGAGAGAGTGACGGAGTATGAATATGTTCTTCTGGATTTATCGGAATCAGCAGAGGGCCTGTTTGAAATGATGCGGGCGTGCGAGCTTATTTACACAATAATGAGGGATGATGCGTTTTCACGGGCCAAGATGGATGCCTACGAACAGCTTTTGAAGGCAAGTCATGGAGAAGATATTGCGGCGAAGACAAGACGATGCCGCTTTCCGGTATTTCAGGCATTACCGGCGGCATTGGATCATTTGACACATGGAGAATTGGCGGAATTTGTTTGCCGCATGATAGAGGAAGAGGGCTGGCATGTTGACAGATAGGATTGAACGGGAGGAATTCCTGCGATCCTGCAGAGGAAGGATACGCGAAAGTGTCCTTGCAAGAATTGATTTTACCAATGAAATCAGCGATGAACATGTTCTGGAGCTGATCGATGAGGAGATAACAGAGCTTTCTGCCGGACAAGGGCTTTACCTGCGGGAAATGACGCAGCTTCGGCAGGATGTATTTCATTCGCTGCGAAAGCTGGATATTCTGCAGGATCTTGTGGATGATCCTTCGATCACAGAAATCATGATTAACGGACCGGAGAATATATTTATTGAGAGAGCGGGCAGGACACAGAGAATTCCGATGAGGTTCTCATCGAGGGAAAGACTCTTGGATGTTGTGGCAAGAGTGGTTTCCGGATGTAACCGTGTTGTAAATGAAGCGTCTCCCATTGCGGATGCAAGACTGCCGAACGGAGACAGAGTGAACGTTGTTTTATCGCCTGCCGCGCTGAATGGTCCGATTATGACAATTCGCCGTTTCCCGGAGCATGCAATTGAAATAGCAGATTTAATCGCCTTCGGTTCGATTTCGGAGGAGCTGGCAGAGTATCTTGGCTGCCTTGTAGAGGCTGGATATAACATCTTTATCAGCGGCGGCACAGGTTCCGGCAAAACAACCTTTCTAAACGCACTATCTGCAAAAATCCCAACACAGGAACGAGTAATTACCATCGAAGATAACGCAGAGCTACAGATTCGTCATATTCCGAATCTGGTACGACTGGAAGCCAGAAACGCAAATGTAGAGGGCTGCATACCCATCAGTATTCGTGACCTGATTCGAACATCGCTCAGAATGAGACCGGATCGAATTATTGTAGGGGAGGTTCGAGGACAAGAAGCGCTGGATATGATTCAGGCCATGAATACCGGACACGATGGATCCATGTCCACAGGACACGCCAACAGCGCAAAGGACATGATGTCGAGGCTGGAAGTAATGGTATTGGAGGGAGCAGATCTTCCGGTTCCTGCAATCCGTGCACAGATTGCCTCCGCAATCGATATAGTAGTTCACCTTGGTCGCCTAAGAGATAAGAGCCGCAAACTCCTGGAAATTGCCGAGATCACAGGAATTCAGGAAGGGGCGATTCAACTGCAGACGCTGTTTGCCTTTCAGGAAAAAGAGGAAAGAAATGGGAGGATTGAAGGTGAATGGGTTCAGAAGAATGCGCTTGCAAGGACAGAAAAGCTTGCACTTTCTGGCATCCGATTTGCAAAGCAATAGAAAGTCATTTCTGTATTTGCTGGAGGGATTTTTGATCCTTTTGGTAATCGCTGAAGTTTTTTATTCATCTGTCTGGGCAGTTCTGTTTCTCTCACCGCTTCTGGTACCGATTTACAAAAGACGCAAAAGACGAATGGAAGAAAAAAGGCAGCAGGAACTGGTGCTGGAGTTTAAGGAATGTATGAATAGTATTCTCACTGCACTGAAAGCGGGATATTCCTGTGAAAACGCTTTTCGTGAAGCAGGAACAGAAATGGAATTTTTATATGGATGCGGGAGTGAAATCGGAAAGGAGTTAAGTCTGATTGCAGGCGGTCTGGATAACAATGTTCCGTTGGAAAAGCTTCTGATGCAGTTTGCGGAACGAAGCCGATCGGAAGAAATTCAGGATTTTGCAGAGGTATTTACTGTCGCAAGACGCAGCGGAGGAGATATGGCTGAAATTCTGCGCCGAACAATTTCACAAATACAGGACAGAATTGATGTTGAGCGGGAAATTCGTATTCTTGTCAGCAGTAAGCGGTTGGAACAGGTAATCATGGATATCGTTCCCTTTGGGATCATTGCATACATTGGGGTTTCTGCACATGGCTTTTTTGATGTGATGTATCACAATGCAGCCGGAATCACGGTTATGACAGTATGCCTGGTTGTTTACGGCGCCGCATTCTGGCTGTCGGAAAAGATAATAGCGATTGAAGTATAGTGCACTCGAACGCATCTGATGGGTACTGAACAGTCACAATAAAACTATGATAAAGTTTGCGATTTATATTGGAAATTTGCTGGTAATGCTGATGTTGGCACTTCTTGCACGAAAGGAACCTCTTTTATCAGAGGAACCGATGGAAGGCGTAGAGGCAGTTTTACGGAGAATTGCGGTTTATCTGTACAAGAAGCTCAGGAAAACCAGAAGGCTGTCCGCCGGAAGACACCGATTTTTGTTTTTGGAAACTGCACGCAATGATCTTGTTATTTTGAATCCATCCATGCGGCCGGAAAGAGCTGCAGCGCTGCACCAAATTGAGAAAATACAGATTCTGGTGACCTTCGTATTGGCAGCAGATATTCTTGCCTGTGCGCTGTGGATATCGGATTGGAATCAGGGAAGCATTGAGCCAAACGGGACGATTAAGCGGCCTTCCTATACGGAAAGTTCGATTATGGTTACGGCCAACGCACTAAGTAAATCTGCCGGGGGCGAAGAGGTTTCCTATGGAGAATATCAAATCCAGGTGAATCAGCGCCGGTACACTGCAGCAGAGGCACAGAAACTTGCAGAGGATATTTTTTCAATCCTGCCGGAACGAATGAAGGGAGAAAATCGTGATCTTACCTATGTAACAGAGAACTTAAATCTGGAATCAGAGGCGGAGGGGTATCCATTCCGTATTCAATGGGAGAGTAGCAGCTATGATCTCGTTGATTCCGATGGAACTGTGCACGCAGAACGAGTGGAAACGGGACAGGCAATACCGGTGACAGTAACAGCGATTCTTACCTATGAAGAGGATCGATGGAGTCGGGACTATGAAATTCTGTTGTTTCCAAGAAGTACAAGCCAGGAAGAAAAGACGCAGCAGCTGGTGCAGGAGGAATTGAAGAAGGAGAACGCAGTCAGCCGGGAAAACGAATATTTAATGCTCCCGTCGAGTATTGCAGGAGTTCCGATTCAATGGTCTGAGAAAAAGGAGGAGACCAGTTTTCTTATTTTCCTTTTAATAGTAACAGCGGGAATACTGGCCTCCTGCAGTAAGGATCAGGAAATCCATCGAAGCTTGAGAAAGAGAGAACGGGAGCTGGCACTTGATTATCCGCTTGTGATCAGTAAGATGACACTTTTCCTCGGAGCCGGCATGAGTATACGAAATATTTTCTATCGATTGGGGGAGGAATATAAAGACAAACGCAGGAAAGGGGGTGCAAAGCGATATGTCTATGAGGAAATTCTGCTTGTTTGCCGCGAATTGGACAGCGGTATATCCGAAACAGCTGCATGTGCTGATTTCGGAAAGCGATGCCGATCGCGGCAGTATTCGAAATTGAGTGCTCTTTTGACTGCGAATCTGACAAAAGGGAATGGCGCACTTTTGAAGGCACTTCAGGAAGAAGCGGAGCATTCATTTGAAGAAAGAAGGGGAATTGCCAGGCAAATGGGAGAAGAGGCAGGGACACGGCTTCTGTTGCCCATGCTGATGATGCTTGGAATTACGCTGGTTATCATTATGATCCCGGCTTATTTCAGTTTTTCGTTGTAATGCAGGTGATGAAGGGAGAAAAGTATGTATCCAATGTTTGTTTATACTGCAGGATGGAAAATAAAGGATTTTTTACAGAGCAGGAAGAAAGAAAAATCGCTACTTGCAGATGAATCCGGAATGGGGACAGTAGAGATTATTCTGATTATTGTTGTGCTGATCGGGCTGGTCATTATTTTCAAGAAGCAGCTGACCTCTCTTGTTAATACGATCTTTGAAGCAATTACCAGCAAAAGTAACGATGTCCTTGGCTAGGTTGGCAAGAGTTTCCGGACGGTTCCTCGACAGAGACAGAAAAAAGAAAAACAGAAAAACGGGTGGATATCTGACGGTTTTTCTTGCCCTTTCGCTTCCGATTATTCTCTCTCTTATATTTGTATTACTGGATGGGGCGAGGCGCAATGCGGTCCGCCTTCAGACAGAGTTTGCAGCTGATACTGCTGTGAACTCTGTACTGGCGGAGTTTAATAAGGAGCTTTTATCGCAATATGACCTTCTTATGATAGATACGACCTATGGAACAGGAGGAGTTTCTGCGGAGAATACCTGTCAGCATCTGCAGAAGTACTTCGAAAAAAATCTGTCTTCGGGAGGGATCCAAGGGATAAAGCGTGCGGATTTTACGCGCACAGCGCTGACATCTGTCCATATCAGTCAGACCAGATTTGCTCTTGATGAAGGGTGCGGAGTCCTGCGAGAGCAGGTGAATGCATATCTATCCGCAGAACCGATTGGAAATCTTACATCCTCTCTCCTGGAGAATATAAGCGGATATAACGGATTTGGTTTTGATCTGACAGAGTGGTCACGAAGAAAAAGTCAAAATGAACAGGAGATACAAAGAGGGCTGGAAGAAGCAAGGAATCGAAGGGAATCGATTGGCGAAACGGAAGAAGACGCCGAGGAAATAAGAAAATCGGAGGAGGCCAGACAGACCGCGCAAGGCAGTGGTATTGATGAGGAACATGCAGCGGATCCCTGGAAGGAAATAAACGCAGCCTGGCAGACACCGGTTTTAAAGCTGGCATTGGGCGGAGACGGGAGTATCAGCAGCGAAACCGTTTCAACAGGAGAGCTGCTATCATCCAGATCCTGGAATACGGGGACCGGATATGTGACGGAGAATAGCCATCATTACACGCAGGCTGACGCAGTTGGAATGAATGTGTACATCGCAGAAAAATGTGGCAATTACCAACATCCACTGGAAAAGGGGAAGCTGTGTTACCAGATGGAGTATCTTTTGCACGGCCGTGAAAGTGATCGGGAAAACCTCGAGAAGACAGCAGAAACGCTTCTGCTTATTCGGTTGGCGGCAAATACTATGTTTGTGATGAATGATGCAGCTAAAAGGAATGAAGCCAGGGCATGGGGGATCATTCTGGCATTGCTGTGCTTCAATCCGGAGCTGGAAGAGGCATTCACCAATGCTCTTTTACTGGGATGGAGCTTTGCGGAATCGGTATATGATCTTCGAACGCTGTTTGCAGGAGGAAGTGTACCAATTATGAAATCATCCGATTCCTGGAAAACATCGCTGTTGTCAATTTTCAAACCGGGATTCTGGCAGGAAAGCGGCGGAAAGGGAGGAAGTGGTCTGGATTATACAGGGTATCTTCGAATACTGCTGTTTATGGAGAACGGAGATACCAGAGACTATCGGCTCATGGATGTGATGGAAATGGATATTCGGAAAGCAGAGGGAAGCAATTCGTTTCGAATGGATGGCTGCATGGATTCTTTTCTTGTGGAGGCGGTGGTTTCAAGTGCTTTTGGCTATTCATATCAGATACAAAGGGAAGGAGGGTATGAATGACGGATCGAAAACTATACTCTCGACGATTACACATAAAAATCAGGAAAACAGTTACAGGGCCTCTCCGGAATGCAGTGAACGGGAGAGTATGGTTTTCGGGTATTTTTTTGCAGGCAAGTATGACTGTGGAGGCGGCTCTGGTGCTGCCTCTCTTCCTGTTTTTCTTTGCGCAGATGTTATATCTGTTCGACATGGTGCGTCTGCAGTGCAGCATGCTGGCAGCACTGCATGAAACGGGGACACAGATTTCGGAATATGCATATTATCTGCGATATGGAGGGAATGCTGCAGAGCAAGGGGGAATGCATTCTGACATTCTGCAGGGCTTGGTGGGAGGAAGCGAATGGACATCACTGGCATTGTCTGAGACCTACGTAAGAGACAATGTGGCCAGGCAGCTTGGAAAGGACTGGCTTGCGAATTCCTGTATCGAAGGTGGTTCCGGTGGAATTTCGTATCTGCAGTCCGGAATATTGGCTGGTGACGATATTGTGGAACTGGTAGCAGATTACCGTATAAAGCCATTCCTTCCGGTTTTTGGCTTGCAAAATATGTCTGCACAGGCCGGATATTACGGGCATGCATGGGTTGGATATTCCGGAGGAGAGGGTGGAAGCAACGGGGAAAATGCAGAAGAGGAGGAACAGACGGTTTATATCACACCGACCGGTGTTGTGTATCACGAGCATGCGGATTGTACGTATCTAAAGCCGTCGGTCAGGATAATAGCGGCTTCAGAGCTTGCGTCTGCACGGAGTCAGGATGGTTCTAAGTATTATGCCTGTGAACGATGCAAGCCGGTGTCGGCAGGCAATGTAGTGATTACATCGGAAGGAAACCGATATCATTCTTCGGCAGACTGTACGTCCATTCAAAGGGATATTCATGCTGTTTCTTTGAACGATATAAAAAATACAAGGAGGGCCTGTTCGAAGTGCAGTGGGACATAGGAAGTATACTTTCAACAGCCGCTGTTTTTTTGTTTTTATCCGTTGGCAGTATTTCTGATTATCGCAGCCGAACCGTTTCCATGAGATGGATCGAGCTGTGGATAGCAGTCGGAATTAGCCTGGATATTTATAAGATATGTTTCGGAAAGCTAACAATACAGGGGTTACTGTGTGGAATCCTCCCGGGAGTATGTCTTTTGCTTGTGGCATACTTTACCGGAGCTGCGGGCGTTGGGGATGGTTTTACGTGGCTGATTGTTGGATTTTTATGGGACAGTGCGGATTGCCTGGGAGCTTTTGCTGTGAGCTTGCTTCTAATTTTCGTATGGAGTATTGGGGTATTGGCTTTAAAACGAGCCGGAAAGAAAACGAGACTTCCGTTTCTTCCATTTTCTATTGCGGGAACTGTACTGTGGATGACGGCGGTATCACTTGGCGTTTTCGCGTCGGATTTATGATATGAAAAAGAAATTTTATGATGATCGAAAGCTTACTGCATATATGACGGTAGAAGCTGCATTTGTGATGCCGATGGTGCTTTGCATTTTTATTATCATAATTTATGCTGCCTTTTTACTGTATGACCGGTGTGTATTTGCGCAGGATGCGCGTGTACTGTGCCTTCGTGAGAGCATACAAAGAGAGGATGGTGCTCCGCGGGTTGACACAGAGCGGCTAAAATCAAACGAGCAGCACCAGTTTGGCACTAAATATTTTGCAGTCAGCAGCCTGACAACGGAGGTGTATGCAGAAGGCAGCTGTTGCACATACGAAGGCAGCTTTCGGGTTCTTCCGACATCCTTTGGCAGTGATGGACTAATGCCGAAGAGCATATGGAATGCAACCTTTCGTGCTTCTGCCAGAAAAACGGATCCGCCGTGGAGCATTCGAAGCTTTCGAAGAAAAATATATGTGGCGGGGAATCTCATTTCAAGGTCTGAATAGTTACGTTATATGAAACAAATGGCGGGAGAAAAACATGCAAAACTACCAATTATACACAGATGCAATGTCAAATTATCTGATTCTTCGATGCCCGGAAGATGGAAGGGAAGATTATCAGTATCGCATGCTTGCGGTTAACCGGATACAGGGGCTGCTTACCTGCAGTGCACGTGTTATTGATGGAGAGAGCTTTTTGTATTACTGCATCACTTCCAAGCAAAGTCTTGCAAGAAAATATGAACATTGCTCTATAGGCGAAGAACAGTTGAAAACATTTCTGTATGCCGCTGCAGCTATGGTCAAATCCCTGTCGGAATTTCTTCTTGATACAGCTCGGATAATAATGGATCCGGAATATATTTTTTATGATGAATCTCGAGAACAGTATTGCTTCACTTATTTCCCGTGGATTGAAAGTAATAATCAACCGTGTGCGCTCTTTGAATATTTAGCGGAACGTATTGATCCTGTTGATGAAATTGCACGAATTGTTGCGTTTCGATTGTGCGAGCTATCGGATAAAGACGGATTTGTTCTAAGTGCAGAGCTTTTGGATCATGAGTATTCCGCGGCAAGGGGAACAACGGATGAGGAACAGCTGGAGAAACGGGAGAAGGATGATCCCTTTACGGACAATGAACAACCAGTGCCGATAAAGGAGAGCCGGGATGAATGGGAGGAGTTGGAGGAGAAAGAACTCCGACGCAGGAATAAAAAAAGCGTTACGGCTAAAAGGGGAATGCCGCCGATCGGAATTTTGCTGATTTCACTTTTATTTGGATGCATGTCCGCGGGATTGTTTGCGGTAAGAATGCTGGTAAAGCTGACCCGGGAGGAGATGTTTGCTGTAAGAGCCGGAATTGTGTTCGGCTTGGGGATGACAATGATTACAGCGATATATGGAATTATTTACTCGTGGAAAAAAGCCCGGCGGGATATTGCGGCAGCAGAGGAAGAAAGGGATACGCAGCGGAAAAACGCAATGACACCGGCTGTAGAATATGGAGATTCTAGTTCCTCTGTGTGCTATGATAAAAAACAAGTGCAGTAAGCATACAAAGCACCAGAAGGGAGAACGGTATGAAGGATGATAATTGCATTTTTTGCAAAATAGCGAATGGAGAAATTCCTTCCAGAACGTTGTACGAGGATGAGAACTTTCGTGTTATTTTGGATTTAGGGCCGGCGACGCAGGGACACGCTCTGATTCTTCCGAAGGAGCATTATGCAGATCTGTTTGCTCTGCCGCAGGAGACCGCAGCAGAGGCTATGAAACTTGCAAAGAAAATAGCCAAAGCGCAGAAGGATACGTTAAAGGCAGACGGTTTGAATCTTGTTCAGAATAATGGTACGGCAGCAGGACAGACGGTGGGACATTTTCATATTCATTTGATTCCGCGATATGAAGGGGATGGACAGACCATCGGATGGAAGCCTGGTAATCCGTCGGACGAAGAGTTGGATGCAGTACGTGAAACGATTGTAGAAGGCTTACAGTGAATGTTGAGCAATATTCTCCGATGACATAAGAGAGGTTAATGATGCAAAAGCTTCGTGAAATTAATGTATCCTGTATTACAGAAGCAATAAGGGATATGTGTATTGAAGCCAATTATGGACTTTCAGACGATATGAAGGGATCTCTGGATAATGCACTGCAGACAGAGGAATCTTCGCTTGGTAAGCAAATCCTGCAACAGCTGGAGGAGAATCTTACGATTGCATCGAAGGATTGCATACCAATCTGTCAGGATACCGGTATGGCGATTGTATTTATGGAGATTGGCCAGGACGTTCATTTTATCGGAGGAAGTCTCTTAGACGCTGTAAACGAAGGCGTCAGACAAGGATACATCAATGGATACCTGCGTAAATCAGTTGTTGCAGACCCTCTTATTCGAAAAAATACAGAAGATAATACACCGGCTATAGTACATACAACGATTGTCGATGGTGATAGGATTGGTATTACAGTTGCGCCAAAGGGATTCGGAAGTGAGAATATGAGCCGTGTTTTCATGTTGAAACCGGCAGATGGAGAAGAAGGCGTTGTAAGAGCTGTCGTCCAGGCTGTAAAAGATGCAGGCCCTAACGCGTGCCCACCGATGGTGGTTGGAGTCGGGCTTGGCGGAGATTTTGAAAAATGTGCAATCATGGCCAAGAGAGCCTTAACTTTAAACGTGAGTGAACATTCTGATCAGGATCATATACGCCGTTTAGAGGATCGTATTCTGAAAGAAATAAATGCTCTTGGACTTGGTCCGGCAGGACTTGGTGGTACGACAACAGCAATGAGTGTAAGAATATTGACATATCCGACACATATTGCCGGGCTGCCTGTTGGGGTAAATATATGCTGCCATGTGAATCGTCATGTAACGCGCACCATATAGCATTGTAGGAGGATAAGTATGGAGAAGCATTTACAGGTGCCGTTTGGTAAAGAAGAGGCATCCGGGCTGAAAGCGGGCGAGATGGTATATCTGTCGGGGACGGTTTATACAGCACGGGATGCGGCTCACAAAAGAATGTATGAAACGCTGAAAAAAGGAGAAGAGCTTCCGTTCAATGTGAACGGAAATGTTATCTATTATATGGGACCTTCTCCTGCCAGGGATGGAGCAGTGATTGGATCTGCGGGACCTACGACAGCAAGCCGTATGGATAAATATACACCGCAGCTTCTGGATTTGGGACTGGCGGGTATGATTGGAAAGGGAAAACGAACGCAGGATGTGCAGGATGCCTGTGTTCGCAATGGTGCAGTTTATTTCGCGGCGATCGGAGGTGCAGGAGCTCTGCTTTCTAAATGCATCACAAAGGCAGAAGTAATTGCATATGAAGATCTTGGAACAGAAGCTATTCGAAAACTGACGATAGAGAACTTTCCGGCAATCGTTGTAATAGATACGGAGGGAACGAATTTGTATCAGGAAGTTATGAATAGCACTATATCTTGCGATTGACTTTCAAAAGTGGCAAATGTATAATTAGACACGTTCTCTCGAACGAGGGAACGTGATAAAGAAAACTTGGCCAAGGAAACCTTGGAATCAGGCTTTGGAGTAATACTCAAGAGGCTGAAGAGGCGCCCCTGCTAAGGGTGTAGGTCGGTTAACACCGGCGCGCGGGTTCAAATCCCGCTTACTCCGCTGGCAAGCAAAAAAGTGCTTGCAAAGCATCAAACGGTGTGGTATTATACAACACGCTGTTTGGAAGTGATCTTTGAAAGAAACACGGATTCATTGAAATCTGAGTTGAATCTCAAGAAAAAATGAAAAAAGGTGTTGACAAAGAAAAGATCACATGATATCCTATCAGAGTTGCGGCTCACGAGAGCAGCAAACGAAACCTGCCTCGCAGGTGAGCATCGAAAGATGCATGAGAACATTCTCAATCACATA
>CAVFRZ010000005.1:0-35560 GCA_963624875.1 Anaerovibrio sp. | reverse complement strand
GCTAAACTATTGAGTTTTCAAGGAACAACGGCATTTTCCGTGTGGGAAGTTTAAGAATATGATTCGTGCGAAGCAATTACAAACGGAAACGTTTTAATTCACGCAGCTTTGGGAGCAAGAGATGGCCAGATACAGTAGCCTTGCAAAATAAAAAACAATGCCGCACCAGCCGGAGCAGGCAAGGAGGATAACAGTTTCCTGCGGATGAAGCAGTAAAACCTGTTCCATCACCATGCAGGTGCAGGCTCCGATGAAGAGACCTGCCAAAAGGCCAAGAGCCAGAAATGTATGTAAGCGATTGTTCATGACGTTCCCCTTTCTGGGATCCGATTGAGATGCAATCCGTGGATCCTTTGGCGGCGGATCTTGTGCAGAACCTGCGGGATCTCGTCGTCCTCTTTAGTCTAGAGAAGGGAAGAATCAGAAACTATCGCAGCGAGGTTATGAAATTGTAAGAATCAGGTTAAATGCGTATACCGGGAATGTCCTGGTATACGCTGCCGCAGCTTTTATGGTAGTGAATTGCTGCGCCGGATTGCACAGCACCCACAGCGGCAAGGGGGATCAGGCCTTTTACTCGCTCCAGATATCGGCCCATGTGCTCGAAATGGATTCGCGCTTGCAACTTCGGAAGATGTAGAAGGCATTGATATAGTAGAGGACTGCGAATAAAAGGACTCCGATCAGGCCGGAAGCATCCGGCGCGTTGGTCAGGACACCGCCGCTGGTCTGCAGGTCCAGCGAGAGGAAGTCTATGGCATCGTTAAAGGCATGCAGGAAAATGGTGATCCACATGTTGCCGGTCCGCATATAGATGGCAGCGAACAGGAAGCCGACACCGGTGGCATAGATCACCTGAACCAGTGTGCTGACGGGATCTGCTCCGGCAAAAAGGTTTATGCTGTGGATCAGTCCGAAGCCAAGGCCGGTGAATAAAAAGACCGGGAGAACCAGCTGCTCTCGCTTGCGGCTTCTCATCGCAATGGAAATCGGGATAATGCGGAACAGAGTTTCTTCGGTGATGCCGGGCTCGATGCCCATAAACAGCGCAGTCCAGGGGCTTCCGAAGGGGGCTTGCTCAATGATGGACAGGATAAATGTAATGCTTGCAGTCACCAGAACGCTGCAGCCCAGAAGGATTCCTTTGCCGGTATTGTCGATGCGGAAAAAGCGGTGCAGCTGCCCGCACCGCCGCAGCCAGAAAATCAGTACGAAGAGTACGTGAGCTGCAATTGTTGCGATGGAGGTGAGAACCTCCATATCAGAGGCATAGCCGGGACTTAGAGTTCCGTCTCCGCCCAGAAGATACACAAGGGCGGCAATCAGGTTGAATACCAGCATAAAAGCAAAGTAGAAAACCTCGAGCAGCAGCATGTACAAGATCATCAGGACGATGACATGGAGCACCGGATGCGAGTCCGCCCATTTATTCCATTTGGTTTTCATCGTTTCCTTTTCCATAACAATCCTTTCCCTTTGTTCGCCTGCCGGTTTCAATTGTGAATATGCCTGCAAGTAGCGAGTTCACGTTGAAATATGGCAGGTGCTAAACAGATACCAATTTCAATGGATTTGTGCTGTGAAACGGCAAATTCTTTAGCACAATTTTAACATACATCCTGAACGTCCGCTGTGAATGATAAAGATGTCTACAGATCACTGGACTGCAGCTTTCGGAATGCGGAGGGAGAAGAACCCTTTTGCTTTCGGAAGGCTTTGGTGAACGCGGCACTGGAGGAAAAACCGGAACGAAAGGCAACCTCAGTGACGGAAATGGCCGGATCCATAAGAAGCTGCTCTGCCAGTGTAATTCGTTTGCTCAGGAGGTACTGATAAAAGGACATGTCTGTGTAATCACGAAACAACCTCTCAAAATAGAACTTGGAAAAACCGGCAAATGATGCTGCCTGATCCAATGACAAATCTTCGCTGCAGTGCTGTGAAATATAGCTGCAGATCTGCTGCATGGCTTCATTGTGTGCCAGGGAACGTGAATGATCGATTTTGTTTTTGGATGCCTCCGCAGACAGTATTCTGCTGTGGGATAACAGGGAGAGCATCTCCAGGGTTTTTGCGTAGATGGAGGCCTCCATCAGAAGCGGACTCTGCAGATACAGGTCTTTGATCTCCAGCAGGGAGTGGTGAAGCGGGTCGTGGATGAGAGGAGAGTTTTCCTGCGTAATGAGACAGCAGGGCGAAAGTCTGGACAGAACCGTCTCCAGGCCGCTGATTTCGCGAAGAGGAGACAGACTGATCTGAAAAATAATGCGTATTCCGCTGGGCGAGGCCAGAAGATCATGGATGGTTCCGGGAGCAATGAACAGCATGTCTCCGGGCTGCAGCAGGTAAGCCGTATCGGCGCAGATGGCGCAGTAGCTGTCCTGCAGCGGGCACAGCACCTCCATATCGGTATGCCAGTGCGGAGGATAGTGCTCACATTCATCGTTTACATACAGTCGAATATGAGTGTCGGGCTTGTAGTTGACGGTTTCATGAGTACCGTTCAGGGTTTCAATCATGGCGTATTTCTTTCGTCTTTGTGTAAGTGTGTGCGTTGTCTGAGCAGCATTGATTTTGGATGCATCAAAGAGTTTCGGCGTTCTGCAACAGGCGTTAGTATTGCTGATGTCTGAAAGAGCAAGAATTGGAAAGTAAAATCTTGCCATCCAGTTATAACACAAAATAACAAAAAACACGGAGAATTTGTCGAAAATAAGAAAAAACAGTACCATCTGTTGGGGTGTAAACGGCATGGTACATAAATAATACACAATTAAATAAACAGATAAACGAAAATGTTAGACCATATGCTATGATTTAAAATGGATTGAGAGCAAGAAATGACAAATATAGGACAAGATAGTTTATGCGCATATTGCAAAAGATTGCTACCATATGGTGCATAGAATTTGTTCGTTCTGCTGAGGCGGGACAATACAAAATGCCATTAGGCATAGCAAGGGAGGAAGACAATGAAGAAACAAATCGCATTATTATTGACGGCAGCAATGACAACGTCGCTTCTGGCGGGCTGTGCTGTTTCTACGGATACCGGGAGCTCCGGGACGTCATCGGATGCGGCCGCTTCGGAATCTGCAGAGGCGGATGCAGCAGCATCCACTGATTCGACTTCTTCTTCTGGCACGGCTGAAGAAATCACCTGGATGTTCTGGGATGATCTGACAGCAACGGAAGACCTGATCTCTCAGGGATATCAGCAGACGGTGGAGCGCTTCAACAAGGATTATGAGGGCGTTTATCATGTGACTCCCATTACCACGAATCTGGAGGAGTATTACACGAAACTGAATGCATTGGTTGCTTCGGGTGAGACACCGGATGTCTTCATCGTAAGCCCCGGACCGAACTTGGATGTATACGTTGAGCCCGGGATTGCAGCAGATTTGACCAGCTATCTTGAGGCTGATGGCTGGAAAGATTCCTTCTCCAGTGATGCGGTTTTTGCACAGCAGACCTACGACGGAAAGATTTATGCAGTTCCGCTGAACATTGCAGCTGCCTGCGTTTTCTACAATACAGAGATGTTTGAGAAGGCCGGATGCGAGGTTCCGACAACCTGGGACGAGCTGATTGAGGATTGCCAGAAGCTACAGGATGCCGGCTACACACCGGTTACCATTTCTGCAGGAACAGCATGGTGCCTGTCTATGCTGGCCGGATATCTTTGCGACCGTGAGGGCGTAGACCTTACAAAAGTAGAATCCGGTGAGGAGAGCTGGAACAATGAGAAGACGGTAGCAGCCGGTGAGAAGCTTCTGGAGCTGGCACAGTACTTCCAGCCTACAGCAGCGGGCGACACCAACGATGTAGCAACAGCAGCTTTCTACAATGAAGAGGCTGCAATCCTGATTCAGGGCTCCTGGGCAATCGCACAGATGAACGGCAACAACCCTGACATCGAAGCAAAGTGCGGCGTATTCCAGTTCCCGGCCATCGATGGCGGCAACGATTCCGGACGTGTCATTGCAAAGTCTGACTCTCTTGCAATGAGTGCAACCACGGAGCATCCGGAGGCGGTCATTGCCTTCATGAAGTACTTCACCGATGAGACCGCTCAGAAGTACACCGCTGAGGTTGGCGGAAAGATTCCGGTAACCAATGTTGAGTACGATGCCTCCAAGGCACCTCAGCAGCTGTCTTATGTAATGGATGTATTCCAGAACGCTTCGGCAACCTTTGGCTTCTACAATGAGTCTCTGGCAACAACAGAGGCCGGCTCCAAGTTTGATGACACCATGGTTTCCATGTACCTGGGAGATTACACACCGGAAGAAGCCTTCCAGTCCATCGAGGACTGGTATGCAGACAGCAACCCCGGCGGAGTTCGCGGGTAAAGCAATAAGAAGGTACCTGTTGTGAATTTGCCTGCAAGCAGGGGGGACACATTGAAATGTGACAGGTACTGAACAGGTACAAATAAAGCGGCGGGACCGACCGAGCAATCGGCGGTTCCGCTTTCTTTCATCAAGGTTAATCGGTATACGACAACAAGCAATAAACTCCTGCAGTTTGGGGAGATAGATAAAGGAGCAGAGATGGATAAGCTCTTACGGAACAAAAAAGCAATTGCCCTCTTTGTGGGGCCGGGATTCATACTCTTCACATTGGTTCTGTTCATTCCTATTTGTCAGTCGATCTATTATTCCTTTTGTGATTACAATGCGCTGACACCGCCGCAGTGGATCGGCCTGAAGAATTATCAGCAGCTCTTAAAGGATGAGACCATGGGACTGGCGCTCAAAAATTCCCTGTTTTTCCTGATCTTCTCCTGTGTCTCTCAGCTGCTCATGGGCCTTATACTGGCGGGACTTCTGACGAATATTCCCAGAGGCCGCAATCTGTTTAAGAACGTAATCTATCTTCCTTGTGTTCTTTCGTCCTCGGCACTGGGACTTTTGTGGATGTTCATTTTCAGTCCGAAGCTGGGCATCAATCAGCTTTTACAGAAATTCGGAATGGATGGCCCGCTCTGGCTGATGGATACGAAGGGCTTTATCATCCTTCCGATGCGCGTCATTGCCTTTGTTGCGCTGTGGCAGTATGTCGGACAGTCCATGATGCTGTACATGGCCCAGATTTCCGGCATTGACAAATCCCTGTACGAGGCATCCTACATTGACGGATGCACCAAGGTACAGACCTTCCGTCATATCACGCTTCCCTTGATCAAGCCGATGGTTGGGACGGCGATGAGCTTGAATGCGATCGGATCGCTGAAATTCTTTGATCTGGTGTACAACATGACCGAAGCCGGTCCCAATCACAAGACCGAGGTCCTTGCAACACACCTGTACACACAGGGCTTCAAGTATTTTAAATACGGATACGCCAGCGCCATCGGCGTGGTTCTTTTGATCCTGTGTCTCCTGGTGACCTTCCTCATAAACAAGCTTTTTAAGGATGACAATACGTGAGGGGAGGAAGAATAAAATGACAAAAGTGAATGCTGCAAAGAAAACAAAGGAACATAAGGTAAAGGAAAAAATACACTGGACGCCGGCGCTGGTGCTGATTTACATTCTGCTTGCATTTATGCTGGTAATTTATCTGGTTCCGCTCCTGTGGACGCTGATGGTATCCTTTAAGACCAACAAGGAAATCTTTGATGCGCCGTTTGCACTTCCGACGGTGCTTCAGCTGGGCAACTATATCGTTGCATGGACCGCAGGTCACCTGGGGACTGCAACAATGAACTCCTTCATTGTATGCGTCGTAACGCTGGCGCTTTCCATGGTTCTGGGGGCGATGATCTCCTTTGCCATTGGCGTGATGCGATGGAAGGGCTCCGCTGCGATGCTGACCTATTTCATGATGGGAATGATGATCCCGGTGCACTGCGTGCTCATTCCGCTTTTTACGCGCTTTGCCAAAATGGGACTTTCCAACAGTCTGATCGGATTGATCATTCCGTATCTGACCTTCTCCCTGCCGGTAACCATCTTCATTATGACCGGATTTTTCCGCAGCATGCCTCATGAGCTGGTGGAGTCAGCCTGCATTGACGGAGCGAACATTTACCAGATCTTTGGTAAGGTAGCACTTCCTCTGGCGAGAACCGGATTCTTTGTCACCGGTCTTATGACGTTTGTAGGCAACTGGAATGAGCTGTTGCTGGCAATGGTATTTATCTCCGATGACACCAAAAAGACGCTGCCGGTTTCGCTGTCCAAGTTCGTTGGACCGTACAACACCAACTATTCACAGATGTTCGCTGCGATCGTTCTGGCGGTGGTTCCGACCATTATTGTTTACTGCTGCTTCAGCAATCAGATCGTTGACGGTCTGACAGCCGGCGCGGTAAAGGGTTGATACGGTTTAACATAACCTTTACATTCCGGCGATTCTGAATTTAACAACGCTCCTTTAGGATGAGCACTGTCGAGCAAGCAAGGTCTGACAAGACCTGGACGCTTGCACGGCGGTGCTTTTTACGTATTTCGTTCGTTGCCGCAAAGGCGCGGCAGAAAAAGGAGATTATGATGAAACTTCAGAAACTGACGGGAACGATGATTGCAGCTGCACTCGCAGCCGGCATGCTGGCCGGGTGCTCTTCTTCAAACGCAGCAGATACCGGTGCTGAGACAACAGCAGCATCCACAGAGACGGCAGCAGAGACTGTATCCACCGAGACCGCTGCCGAGGAGGCTTCCACGGAGACTGCCGCAGAGAGCGTAAGCGGTGAGGTTACCGCTGCAGGTTCCTCTGCACTTCTTCCTCTTGCGCAGGCCGCAGCAGAGAAATTCATGGATATCAATCCGGACTGCGTTGTTACGGTAAACGGCGGCGGATCCGGTGAGGGCCTGAAGCAGGTTGCAGACGGCGCCATCGACATCGGCAACTCGGACGTATATGCCGAGGAAAAGCTCGATGCCGGCGCGGCAGCAGGACTGGTTGACCATGAGGTATGCGTCATCACCATGGCACCGGTTGTAAATGCAGATCTTGGCGTAACGGATCTTACAACCGAGCAGCTGACCGATATCTTCACCGGCAAGATCACCAACTGGAAAGAGGTCGGCGGACCGGACGAGGAGATCCTCCTTGTAACCAGACCCAGCTCCTCCGGAACACGTGCACTGTTCAAGAACTGGGCAATCGGCGGCGCAGAAGAGGCTTCCAATGAGGCACTCGAGACCGATGATTCCGGCACCCTTCTTCAGACGGTTCAGCAGAACACCGGCGCCATTGGATATGTAGCACTTTCCTACCTGGTAGACAATGACAGCGTTGCAACCGTTTCCATCGACGGCGTAGAGCCGACACTGGAGAACACCTACAACGGAACCTATAAGGTATGGGGCTTCGAGCACATGTACACAAACGGAGACGGCTCCGAGCAGGCGCAGGCCTTCATCAACTACATGATGGGCGATGAGTTCGGCACCGAGATCGAGGCTATGGGCTACGGCGTTTCCTCCAAGATGAGCAGCGAGGCTCTGGCAGCACACGAAACCAAGTGATCAAGTAAGACAGACTACGGCGGCTCATCTCTGAAACGGGTTCATTTTGCCGGCAGAGATGAGCCGCTGCTGCTTGCACATCGATCTCCTGCCGATTTCAATCGTGAATCTGCCTGCAAGCAGAGGATTTACATGGAAATGCGGTAGGTACTGAATAGATACAAATGGAGACTATTATGACGGAAGCGGCATCCAATCTTACAAATATGGCAAGCTGTCCCACGGCCCGTCCGAATGTCAAGACCAGGACCGGCAGATTCGAGCATTTCCGTAAGGAAGGACTGGGAAAGGGGATTGTTACCATCTCCGGCTTTTTCATCATCGCACTGACACTGGCCATCGGCGCATTCCTGATCTATCAGGGAACCGGAACTTTTACGAAATTTCATCATTCAATTCTGGAATTCCTTTTCTCCAGTGAGTGGGCGCCGATGGATACGGCATCCGAGGGCGGCGGAAAGGTTGGCTGTGCCATTTATATCGCCGGCTCGCTGATGACCTGCGGCCTGGCGCTTCTCATCGTGACGCCGTTTGCGCTGTGCGCGGCCATCTTTATGACGGAGATCGCTCCGGAAGCCGGCACAAAGCTGTTCCAGCCGGCCATTGAAATGTTCGTCGGCATTCCCTCTGTCGTTTATGGTTGGATCGGACTTACTGTGCTGGTTCCGTTTATCCGGGATGTCTTTCATGCCAGAATGGGCGGCTATTCGGTACTGGCGGCCAGCATAGTTCTGGCGGTGATGATCTTCCCCACGATTACAACCGTAGCAGCAGATGCCATCCGCAGCATTCCGGCGCATTACCGCAAGGCAGCCTACGGACTCGGATCGACGAGATGGCAGGTGATTTACCGTATCGTTATTCCGGCATCAAAGTCCGGCATTTTTACCGGTATCATTCTGGGACTTGCCAGAGCCTTTGGCGAAGCGTTGGCAGTGGCAATGGTCATCGGCAAAACAAGAGCATTCCCCAAGAATATCCTGTCCCCGACCAACAATCTCACGGCGGCCATTGCTGCCGACATGGGCAACTCAGCCAGCGGCGGCGAGCAGAATATGGCGCTCTGGTCGATGGCACTGCTGTTGTTCCTGATTTCCATGTTCTTTATTTTCCTGATTCACCGGATTGATGCGCGCAGCAAGAAAAAGATGGGCGTGTAAAAGCCGGAATGCTGTTTGTCAGAGACGTGACGAGAACATTTGCTGCAGACTGCGGCAAGAGCGAGGTAACAATGAATGAAACCATGAAACGACGCATCCGCAATGCGGAGTGTGTCAACAATATCATGACCGGTGTGTTCTACGGCGTCGGCGGATTCTTCCTGATGCTGATACTGGCGCTGGCGGGATACATTATTGTGCGGGGAATTCTCAGCTACTATCCCGGTGTCCTGTCCTTTACTTCAGAGGGCATCGGAAATCAGCTGTTTAATACGGTATATCTTGTATTTCTATCGCTCCTGATCAGTGTTCCGATCGGTGTTCTGGCGGGAATTTATATGGCGGAGTATGCGGGTAACAACAAGGGGACGAAATTCATTCGAATCTGCATCGAGTCTTTGTCCTCCCTTCCTTCCATTGTTGTCGGATTGTTCGGATACCTTGTGTTCATTCTGATGACAGGTGCCAAGTGGAATCTGATGGCGGGAGCTCTGGCTGTTTCCATTCTGAGCCTTCCGTCGATTACAACAACGACCGAGGATGCGATGCGATCTCTTCCTAAGAGCTACAAGCAGGGCTCAATGGCTCTGGGCGCAACGCACTGGGTCAGCATCGTGAAGGTCCTTCTTCCTGCCTGCCTTCCGCGCATCATTACGGGAGTCATTCTGGCGGCGGGACGAGGCTTCGGCGAGGCGGCAGCACTGTTGTACACCGCAGGCCAGAGCACGAGACTTAACTGGAGCAATTGGGATCTGACCTCCAAAACCTGCCCGTTAAATCCGTTCCGTCCCGGCGAAACGCTGGCGCTTCACATCTGGGTGATGCGAACCGAGGGCGCTTTGAATGCGAATTCGGAGAACATAGCAAACTTTTCAGCGATGGTACTGGTGCTGCTGGTTCTTGCTTTCTCTTTAATAGCAAGAATTATGACGCGTCGCATCAATGAGAAGCAGTCCGGTACGCAGAAAAAGCTTCACAAGCAGTAAGGAGAAGGGAAAAGAGATGGAAGAGAACATGAAGTTTCAGATTAAGGACCTGGATCTGTATTACGGAGAATTTCAGGCGCTGCATAAAATCTCCATTGATATTCCGGCAAATGAAATCACGGCACTGATCGGTCCTTCCGGATGCGGCAAGTCTACGTTTCTGAAGACATTGAACCGCATGAATGATCTGGAGGATGGAGTCCGAATTGACGGTGATGTGAAGCTGGACGGTGTGGATATTAATAAGGATATGGATGCCATTGAGCTGAGAAAGCGCGTCGGCATGGTGTTCCAGCAGCCCAATCCGTTTCCGAAAAGTGTATACGAGAACGTCGCCTACGGACCGCGGATCAACGGCATTCATAAAAAATCGGAGCTGGATGCCATTGTAGAAAGAAGCCTTCGACAGGCAGCCATCTGGGACGAGCTGAAGGACCGTCTGCACAAGAGTGCTCTGGGACTTTCCGGCGGCCAGCAGCAAAGACTTTGCATCGCCAGAACCCTGGCGGTGGAGCCGGAGGTCATTTTGATGGATGAGCCCACCTCTGCGCTGGATCCGATTTCAACATCCAAGATTGAAGACCTTGCCATCGAGCTCAAGCGCAATTACACGATCGTCATTGTTACACACAACATGCAGCAGGCAAGCCGCATTTCGGACAACACGGCCTTTTTCCTTCTGGGCGAGCTGATCGAGTATAACAAGACGCAGAAGCTCTTCTCCATTCCTTCGGATAAGAGAACAGAGGATTACATTACAGGACGCTTTGGCTGAGCCGGGAGGGTACTACATTGAGAAATCGTTTTGATGCACAGCTGCAGCAGCTGAACAAAATGCTGATCCATATGGGGGATCTGTGCGGGATTGCCATTGAGAATGCGACAAAAGCACTGCAGGATGGTAATATAGACATGGCCGGTGATGTCATGGCGGCGGATGCGGAGATTGATCAGGCGGAGCGGGAAATTGAGCGTTTGTGCCTGACGCTCCTATTGCAGCAGCAGCCGGTGGCAAGGGATTTGCGGCAGATATCTGCGGCGCTGAAGATGATTACTGATATGGAGCGCATCGGGGATCAGGCCTCGGATATTGCGGAGATCGTGGTCAGCGCGAAGATGGCGGAGGCTACTGATTTTCCGAAGATTGTGGAGATGAGCGTAGAAGTTACGCACATGGTGGAGAACAGCATCAAGGCCTTCGTGGACAAGAATCTGGAGCTGGCAGGGCACGTAGAGGCCAGTGATGATGTGGTGGATATGATGTTTGATTCGGTGAAGTCGCAGCTGATCGACTACATCGGAGAGAACCAGGGGCAGGCAGCACATAAGGCCATTGACCTGATTATGATTGCCAAGTACCTCGAACGAATCGGCGACCACGCCACCAACATTGCGGAGTGGGTTACCTTCTCCATTACCGGCGTACATGAGGCAAAGCTCGACACCAAGCCTCCGTTTGAGCTGGATAAGGCATAATCTAAGAATGCGCTGATAAAAGCGTTTCGCACGCAGGATGTGGCTGAGGGAATCCTGGCGGTGAGTATAAGGGACAGAGGCAAATGATCTATTGCGTAGAGGATGATGAGAACATCCGCGATCTGATTGTATATACACTGGAGAATACCGGTTTTCAGGCCAAGGGCTTCGGCGATGGCCAGAGCTTCCGGGAGGCGCTCCGTATGGAACGTCCGGAGCTGGTACTGATGGATGTTATGCTGCCGGGGGAGGACGGAATCGCACTGTTGAAGGGGATCCGCAGCGGGAGCGAGACCTCCCGGATCCCCGTCATTATGGTGACGGCCAAGGGTGCAGAGTTTGATAAGGTAAAGGCGCTGGATCTGGGAGCGGATGACTATGTGACAAAGCCCTTTGGAATGATGGAGCTGGTCAGCCGCATCAAGGCTGTGCTGCGCCGGAGCGGTGCAGGAGCCGGAGAAGAGAACATTCTGGCGCTGGGCGAGATTGCCATGGATACCAAGAGACATCAGGTGAGTGTAGCCGGGGAGCCGGTGGCGTTGACTTTGAAGGAATATGAACTCCTGAAAAAGCTTCTGATGAATTCGGAGGTGGTCCTGACAAGGGATCAGCTGCTCGAGGATGTCTGGGGGTATGATTTTGACGGGGAGACACGCACGGTGGACGTACATGTGCGGACCCTGCGTCAGAAGCTCGGCGCGGCCGGCGAGCGAATTGAGACTGTAAGGGGAGTGGGATATCGCATTCGGACATGACGGCACTTCTTCATAGGGAACACAGATAAGGTGCTTCCATTGCTGAATAGTTACGTTGAATTCAGCAGGGAAGCGTTTTATCGGTGTCGCCGGAGAAAAACGCACCGGAAGGATGAATTCATGAGAAAGAAAATTCAGCAAAGCATGTTCATGGTGGTAGGTGTTACGCTGGCAATTGCGTACACCATCACCATTTTTTTCGTTTACAGCCGAATCCGTTCTCTGGCGCAGGAGAGCATTCAGAGAGTGGCAGAATACACGGCGGCAGCTGTGAATATCTCCGGAGAAATGTATCTGCGGCAGCTGGATGATGTGGAACAGAATACACGTATTACCCTGATTGGATCAGACGGTACCGTTCTTTATGACAGTGTGCAGGATGAATATACGCTGGAGAATCATAAGGATCGACCGGAGGTGCAGGATGCCCTTACCAAGGGCATGGGGCAGGATGTCCGTCATTCGGATACGGTGGGGCAGGACATGTTTTACTGTGCGATATGTCTGAACGATGGGAATGTGCTGCGCGTGTCCATGGCGGTACGCAGTACAACCGATACAGCACTGACACTGCTGCCGGTGATGGGGCTGATCGCTGCCGTGATGCTGGCACTTTCCTACCTTGTCGCCAAACGCCAGGCAACTGCGTTGGTACAGCCGATCAATCAGCTGAATCTGGATCAGCCGCTGAATAATGAAATCTATGACGAAATGCGTCCCCTGCTGAAGCGCATTGAGGAATCCAATCGCGCCAAGGAGGCTGTGGCACAGATGCGGAAGGAATTCTCGGCCAATGTCTCGCATGAGCTGAAGACACCACTGACGTCCATTTCCGGCTATGCGGAGATCATGCGTGACGGTCTGGTGCGAACAGAGGATGTTCCGAAGTTCTCGGACCGCATATACCGGGAGGCCCAGCGTATGCTGACGCTGATTGATGACATCATCCAGTTGTCCCGCCTGGATGAGGGGAGGCTGGAGCAGTCAGAGGAGCTGGTGGATCTTTTCGAGCTTTCGCACGACATTGTCAGCCGGCTGGGAAGCAAGGCGACGGACTGCGGCGTGCACGTGGAGCTGACGGGAGAATCCTGCAGCATATACGGCGTGCGGCGGCTGTTGGATGAGATGATTTACAATCTGACGGAGAATGCCATTAAATATAACCACAGGGGAGGACGCGTGACGCTCTGGGTTGGAAAGCTTATGAACACGCCGGAGGTAATTGTCACGGATAACGGCATTGGCATTGCCAAGGACCAGCAGGATCGGATTTTTGAGCGCTTCTATCGGGTGGACAAAAGCCGCTCCAAGGAGACCGGAGGGACGGGACTGGGACTTTCCATTGTGAAGCATGGCGCAGAGCTCTCACACGCAGACATTAAGGTGACCTCGGAGCTGGGGAAGGGAACTCGAATGGAACTGGTATTCCATGATACAAAGGGAGAAGGGAACGGAACGCTGGCGCAAGCGAAGCCGCAGGAGGAATGAGGTTTCGATTGGACCGGAAATAACCGGATAAATAGAAAGCAACGGACAATGAGAATGAGTACGGCAGTGCTCGCAGTTAAGAAGACGTAAAGACCGCAAGAGTCGTTACGTCTTTTTTACATACTTTACACGGATTTTACAAAAAGCCGACATGGATTTAACGCGGATTTTATATGCTACCTTCGGGTAAGAAGAAAATCAGGGAATAAAAAAGGAGAGATCATATGTCGGATCTTGTAACAACACTGTTCGGACTGCTGGGCGGATTGGCGGTATTTCTGTATGGAATGAACCAGATGAGCGAGTCTCTGCAGAAGGCGGCCGGGGAGAAGATGCGCAGCATTCTGGGATTTCTTACGAAAAATCCGCTGATGGGGGCATTGGCGGGGGCGTTGGTAACGGCGGTTCTGCAGTCATCGAGCGCCACAACGGTCATGGTGATCGGCTTTGTCAGTGCGGGCCTTATGGGGCTGCCGCAGGCAATTTCGGTGATTTTCGGTGCGAATATCGGTACCACGATGACCGCACAGCTCATTGCCTTTGATATCGGTGATTATATTTATCCCATCCTGTTCATCGGGTTTCTTGTTCAGTTTCTGTCCAAAAACGAGAGGGTGAAGAATGTTGCTATGGTGTTCTTCTCCTTTGGTCTTTTGTTTGAAGGAATTCAGATTATGTCTTCGGTGATGGAGCCGCTGGCAGAGAGCCCAATCTTTACCGAATTGATGGGAAAGGTTCGTGATGTTCCGCTCCTTGGCGTTTTACTGGGACTATGCATGACGCTGGTTGTACAGTCGTCTTCAGCGACCATTGCGGTACTTCAGAGCTTTGCATCACAAGCGGGGCCGGACGGCGTATCCAGTGTAATCGGACTTACCGGAGCAATTCCGATTCTGCTGGGAGACAACATCGGAACCACCATTACGGCCCTTCTTGCATCAGTGGGACAGAGCAAGGATGCCAAGCGGACCGCGGTAGCCCATTCCTGCTTCAATATTACCGGCTCTGCAGTATTCATTTTCCTGATCCCGTGGTTTGCAAAGTTTGTGGAATGGATTTCTCCGAAGGGCCCGGAGGTGGAGGTGATTTCCCGGCAAATAGCGAATGCACATACCACCTTCAATGTTGTCTGCACCCTTGTGTGGCTGCCGATGATCGCACTGATGGTGAAGATTGTCTGCCGCATTGTGCCGGATCGTCCGGTTCTCGGAGCTTCTGCTGAGCAGGAGGGACATCCGATGTATCTGGATCTTCGTATGGTGACTCAGCCGGAAGCAGCGCTTATTCTGGTTTCCAGAGAGATTGACCGCTGTATTCGGAATTCGAAGACATTGATTCCGGATATGCACGCAACGATCCTTGAAAACCTTGAAAGCAACACGGATCCGGCCGGGGAGCGGAAGGCAGAATCGGTATTTTATCAGACGTATAAGGGCTGCAAAGCGGTGCAGGAAAGTGTGATTTCCTATATCACAGAGCTCTTCACCAGTGGTTCCCTTACGGCGGAGCAGGCGGATCAGGCCTCCGGCTTTTTGGCAGTCATTACCAATGTGGACCGCATATCAGACCGCTGCAGTGATATCGTGACAGCAATTTCAACACTGCATAAAGACGGCAAAAAACTATCCAAAGAAGCAGTTGGTGAGGTGGAGAAGTGCTTTGCGGCTGCAGGCGGGCTGTATGAGCTGGCAACAGAGTTTCTGTATGAGCAGGAATCTTCCGAGACGGATCCGTCCCAGATTAAAAAAGCCAGGAATAAGCTCCATAAGGTGGTGCGTCAGTTCAATAAAGCACACCTAAAGCGCATCGAAAGCGGCAAGTGCACGAAGGAGATGACGGGGATTTATTCTGAGCTCTTGTACAATGTGGATCGTATTGCGGACAACTGTGTGGGTATATCGGAGGAAGCGATCGATCACGCAGGGAGCCTTCAGATTCCGTCACTTGCCGGCGAGTAAGCAGCAATGGATCCGATGCTGAAAGTTTAACTTGACGTTCTGCACGCAGGAATGTAAGGTTGAGAATATGAAAAGGGAGTAGCTGCCTGATCGCTGCGAGGCTTCGTCGTATGTGGGATGATTCATTCTGAGGCGTTGTATCGGAAGTGTCAGATACGAATGGAGAAGCGAAGAGATCAGGATCCGGTGTCGTCAATACACGGCCAAGGCCCGGTGCCGGAACAGAGGAGAGCTTGTGAATTCTGGCGGCAAGACTTTTATTGCAGATAACTGCGATAAAGGTCTTGCCGCTTTTACATTGCAGGAATGCATAAGAGTAGGAGTCCCTTATCACAGCGGGCAAAGCTTTTTTGCCGGAACACATGTATCCATCTATGGAGGTAGCAAATGCAGCAGCTAATGGATTTATTCGGAAACGTGACCAATCTGACGTGGCAGATGGTCGCCATGTGGGGAATCGGAGGAATTCTCATATGGCTTGGAATTAAGAAGGAGATGGAGCCTACGCTCCTGGTGCCTATGGGATTCGGCGCCATTTTTGTCAACCTGCCCTTATCAGGTGCGGTTACGCAGACCATCGACGGCATTCTTACGGAGGGCCCGCTGGACATTCTGTTTAATTCCGGAATTTCCAACGAGCTGTTCCTGCTTCTTTTGTTCGTTGGTATTGGCGCGATGATTGACTTTACGCCGCTCCTGGCCAATCCTACGATGATGCTCTTTGGTGCTGCGGCGCAGTTCGGTATTTTCTTTACCCTGAGCCTGGCAACGCTCTTTGGCTTTTCTCTGCAGGATGCGGCTTCGGTCGGCATCATCGGTGCGGCAGACGGTCCGACCTCCATTTTCGTGGCGGACTACTACAGCTCCAAGTATCTGGGAGCAATCATTGTTGCCGCGTATTCCTACATGGCCCTGGTTCCTATCATTCAGCCGCCGGTGATCCGACTGATCACCACAAAGGCAGAGAGAACCATTCACATGAATTACCAGGCAGGAAGCGTGTCAAAGACGGCAAAGATTCTCTTCCCGATCTGCATTACCGTGGTGGCAGGACTGATTGCTCCGCGCAGCGTGGCTTTGGTTGGCTTTTTGATGTTCGGCAATCTGATTCGTGAATGCGGCGTTCTGGATTCACTTTCCGATACCGCCCAGGGAACTCTGGCAAATCTGATCACGTTGCTCTTAGGCATCACAGTCGCATCCCAGATGCGTGCAGAGAATTTCCTGAATGTGCAGACACTGTTCATTCTTCTGCTGGGACTGGTTGCTTTTATTTTTGATACGGCCGGCGGTGTGCTGTTTGCAAAGATCCTGAATCTGTTCCTGAAAAAGAAGATTAATCCGATGATCGGCGCCTGTGGTATTTCTGCATTCCCGATGTCGGCCCGTGTTATTACGCAGATGGGACTCAAGGAGGATCCGACCAACGTCCTGATCATGCAGGCCACCAGTGTCAATGTATCCGGACAGATTGCGTCGGTGATTGCAGGAGGTCTTCTCCTGAGTCTGATCCCGCTGATGTAACAAAAGAGGGGAAGAATTACGTTAATTCTGCATCTTTCGTCAGAACCCGGTGCAGGCCGGAGAGCTGTAATGAAAGAAGTTGCTTGATACAAAAAGGAGAACAGTAAATGATTGCGAATTTTATGGAATCGCTGAAGGTAATGGGCTTTGGTATGCTGGGAATCTTCGTTGTGGCCATTGTATTGATTGTCATTATGAAGGCTCTGACGGCATTGTTCCCGGCTAAAAAGGAAGAGGAATAAGGGCTGTGGTACAAGCCTGCTACTGACTATGAGAAAGCGATAAAAGGGTGCTTATGAGGAAAAAATTATTAGGGACTCTATTGCCGGGGGTGTTGGCTTGCATGACGGCACTGAATCCGATCACTGCCTGTGCACAGGGCAGTGCGGACGGTGCAAAGGCGGCGGATTATCTTCAGAACAATCAGAAAAAAGTAGGACGTCAGATTGAAGAGAGCGGATCCGAGGAGACTTTTCCGGAGAAATTCGATTTGAGGGATAAGGGGGTAGTGACTCCCGTGAAGTTTCAGAATCCGTGGGGAACCTGCTGGGGATTTGCTGCGATAGCAGCAGCCGAGACGAGCATATTGAGCAGCCTTGGCACGACGTATGAGGAAAGCGGACTTGATCTTTCAGAGCATCATGTGGCGTATTTTGCAAGAAGCTACATGAATGACGGTTCCTCGCAGGATGGAGAGGGCATCCATATGATTGAGGATGTTGGCATGGATCTCCTGAATGCGGGTGGTATGATGTTCACGGCTACGTCGATCTTTTCCAGCGGAATCGGCGTTGTAGATGAGGATACGGTCCCTTACAGAGGCAAGGAGAGTAAGGCAGAGGGCTTCCTGCACAACGTCTATTACAGCGAGGATGATGACTGGACAATTCCGGATGATTATAAATTTCTGCAGCTGTATGAGCTGATCAATTCGGATGTTCTTCCGTCTCCGGCGGTTTACTCGGCAGACTGTGATGTCATGGAGGAGACGGATCTGGATGTGCGAAACGCGGCGTACATTGGGTATGATCAGAGCGCAACCGATACGATCAAAAAGGTCCTCATGGAGGGAAAGGCGGTATCGGTTGCCTTTGCGGCGGACACCTATATGCCGTCGGATGCAATGAATGATGATCTGGATCCGGTTTATCTGAATACAGAAGACAATAAATGGACGCATTATACCTATGACAGTGCACCGGCTAACCATGCAGTAACCATTGTCGGCTGGGATGATACCATCAAGAGCACCGACTTCCTGGATCATTCGGACGATGTATGGGGAGACGGAAATGCGTATCAGCCGGAAGGGGACGGCGCATGGATTGTCAAGAACAGCTGGGGCGCAGATACCGAGGAATTCCCGAATAAGTTCAGCTGGGGCATTGAGAATGAGGAAGGTCAGGCAACCGGATATTTTTACATCTCCTACTATGACCGAAGTCTTGTGGGACCGGAGATTTTCGAGTTTGATACCGGCAGCGAGGATAAGACCGGCTACATCATCGATCAGTATGACTATCTGCAGTCGGACGGAACATCCGGATGGCTCAGCGACGGAAAGATGAAAATGGCCAACGTATTCACGGCAGAATATGACGAAGAGCTGGAGTCGTTGTCCTGTGAAACCGATGAAGAGAATACGGACGTAGAGTTTGCGGTATATCTTCTGGATGATAATGCGGCATCGCCGGAGGATGGGCAGCTGGCAGCTACGGCCGGCGGAAGCTTCGAATACGCCGGATATCACAGAGTGGACGTAGATAATTCCGTCCATATCGCCAAGGGACAGAAGTATTCTGTGGTTGTGACGCAGCACGTTTCTCTGGACGGAGAGGAATGCTATGCCGTCTCCACCAATTCCTCCATGAACAGCAAGTCGTATGTCGAAGAGTACAACCGGCAGGTGCACTATGAGAACAGAGGAAGCGAACTCTCGGACTATGAGGAAGATTTGCTGGGCTATTACAGCGTTGGTGTTGTAAATCCCGGAGAGAGCTTTTTCTACGCAGAAGAAGTGGGCGGCTGGACGGACTTCTCAGACATTCTTGCAGCCTTTGAGGAGGATCCGGAATATACCGATTATGTGTATGACAATTTCCCGATCAAAGCGTATCTTGAATTTTCGGATGATGCTGAGATGAACAAGGAAACGGGCGCTGAGCTTCCGGACCTTGGCTATGCGGAGCCGGCCGGCAGCATTCATATCCAGACGGTTGTTATCATTGTCATTGTAGTGCTGGTCATTGTTTTGCTCATAGTGCTGAAGGTTAGAAAGTCCAGAAAATGGCGCAGGATGAAGAAGCAGCTCGCAGAGCAGGCGCAGGAAATTGCACACCTGCAGGAGGAAGTACGAAGACTCGCGGAGCAGACGGCTGCAGAGTCGAAGGCAGCAGAGACCGGACAGGTACAGCCGGTGAATGCCCCGGATGAGGGAGAGAAGATACCGGAACAGAAAGACACAGAATAAACGAAATAACCCGCAAAATGGCTGCTGACAGGGAAGGCGGATGAGGATATTTCCTGGACAGATTCCGTTTGAAGGATGTGGGGACAAATAAACGCACGGGATGCCGATGAAAAGCATCCCGTGCGTTTGTTCTCGGCCGAAACCACCATGCCTGCGCGCAAACGCCGCCGCAAACAAAAATCAGCTGCCGGAGTGTCTACGACACTCCGGCAGCTGAAGAAATATCGATATAGATCAGGGATGTACCTGCATTGTCCGCCGCACCTTGCGAACGGCCTTGCGGCAGAACCGCCCGACCGTCAGATCGAAGCGATGCGTAAGCCTTGTCCATGCCGTGATGGGCGGCAGGATCAGGTATTCATACTCCTGCCGGTGCTCCAGAAGATAGGCCGGATATGTCTCATCGAGTTCGACACGGCAAAAGCTTGCATTCCGCCCGAAGATATCCTGCCCCAGAACCAGCTTGTCCATGGTCTCGGCAATGATCTCCGCATCGTTGTATTCCTGATGGGCGGCTGCACGGATTTTGGTCCCGATGCGGTTTAATACATTGGTTTCCCGGTGTCCCCCCATATAACCGAAGTGCCAGCCGCCGTCCTCTATGCGAACAGAACGCGGATCTGTGACCGGAACCAGATCGCGGAGACGGACAATTCCTTCCGGCGGAATGCTGCCGATGCTGCAGATCTTGGTGCCGAGCCATTTCCTCTGATCCTCCGGAATCTCCGGGAATTCTCCGGTAATGGAATGAAGCCGCACCGGCTGCTCCTCCATATTCAAAAAGACATAGAAGTTCCGCTGAGCCAGATGATAGACCTTGGATGGGTCATAATTCGCCAGAATGCGGGAAAGGGCAGCGGGATTGGGGATCTCATCCAGATCTCCGAACAAAATCACGTCCTCGTCTGAAAGCCCCTGCAGGTGATCCATCAGATGGTTCTTCTGAAAATAATCCCGCCGATGCGTGAGCGGCTGACCGGGGATCTCAGGAGCGTACGCTGCGGCAGCGGGATTTACGTGAATGCCGTCTTCGGAAAGGGCATCATCGTCTACCACCACATAATCAATTTTGTGCAGGAAGGGGGTGAACATGTCTTTGTGTGCCGCGAAGCACAGCTCCTTTTTGTCCCCGGAGAAGGTCCTTGTGGCCTCTTCGATTACAAAGCGGTCGACATAAGGGTCCAGCACATGCAGGCGGAGATTCAGAATATCCAGTTCATTAAAAAAAGGAATGCAGTCAATAACCATGCTTATTTCTCCAGTATGTACTCCTTCGCCAGAACAAAAGCGGGCGGACGGCATTGCGAACCCGGTCCGACGGTGAGATGAAGCGGGGGTAGGAAGCGTTTTCGCCGCGCCATTTATGAAAGGCAAAAGGCTCGATTCCCTTATTCTCCGGCAAAGGGTGCTCGCGCCCAAAGCGCACAGCGGTTTCCAGCGGGGCAAAGGTGAGTCCGTCAGCTTCCATTTGATTTTTGGAGTGGCAGCAGAGGAAAATATCCTCGTTATAGAAGCCATCGTCGACGGGAACCCAGGGGAGCTGATGCTCGGTGGGATAGGCAAGAAGACGTCGGGACCGGATAGAAACACTGTTGCCGACGCGGCAGATATTGCCCATAGAATCCCGATAAGCGTAATCATTCGTCGGCAGCGGCCAGGGGGAGCCGATGTAGTCATAGCGCAGGAAATCGTCGCTCCATTTCTCTGGGTGGATGACGAAGCCGTCCGCATGGACCAGAAGGATGAAATCCGTTTTGATGTAGGGAGCCAGCTCGTAAACCATGAAATGATTGAACTTGTCGATGCTGTCAATTTTATCGCAGCAGGCGAAGCGGATGCCGGATGGAAGACCGAAGGGCTTACGGTCCGTCACAAGGACGACATCTCCGAAATCAATGCCCCGCATGGAGTATTCCATCGCCCTTATGGTTCCGTAGAGCTTCACGCTGGTAACCGCAGTCAGTGTTACATTGGGGAGCTGAAGCTTTCCTGTTTTGTCGTTCATGAAATGCTGTCTCTTTCTGCTATGTTTTGCTGCCTGGTATCCGTTCAGCACCTGCCGCATCGAGGTTTCTCGAAGGAAAATCGAGATGGTGCTGAATAGTTACGCTGCCTGGAGCTTATTCGTGCAAATACCGCTTCGCAGCGGCTGCACTTCTCATGCCCGCCATGTTTTGATAATTCCGGCTCTTCGGAGCAGGGAGCGCTCGATTTTGCGCAGATAAAAGCGCCCGTACAGGAGCTTGCGCCGCAGAATCTGCAAACAATAACGCAGCCTTCCGGGACGTACGTTGCGGCGTGCATACAGGCGGGAGGTTTTCTTGTATTCCTCCAGTTCTTTTCTGCACTCGCCCGGCTCCCAGATTTTGCCGCGCTTGTCCTGGTAATGCAGAAAGCTGTAGATGTTCTGTTCTGAGGACCAGAAGCCGTCGCTGATATTGTGCCTTGCCCAGTATTTGGGCGCGATGGCATAGCGAAGCTCCGTGCTGGTAATCACCGGCATCAGAGAAAAGGAGGAGTTGGAAAGAATGAGGTACCGCGCATTTTTAACGGTGACATAGTCCTTTCCGACATCAAAATGGTGGCATTCGTATTCCGGGAGGACCTTTTTGGCGGCTTCCTCGTCCTCGGTGACAATCATAAAGCGCATGTCCGGATTGATCTTCTTCATGTTGGCGATGGCGTGGAGCCAGTAGCGCCGGTCGAGATAGAGCTCCGGGTGGCCCGTGTAGTCACCGCCTCGCATATTGATGATGCAGAGATCATCTGCCGTATATTCATAGGATTCGTATTCCGGCTTGACCTTCAGCCAGTTTCGGATCTCCGGAATATGATGGCCAAAATAACGCTCGTCCTGCAGGTTCCCGTACAAAAGCGTCTGATCCTTGATGCCGTAAATCCGCTCGTCCGGCCCGCTGATGTAGCAGCCATTAGCCATGTCATGACGGGAATTGCCCATATAAAGGCGGTCATCCTGCTCGTCAAAGCGCGCGTACCGATCCATCTGATCCCGAGGGATTTCCTCTCCGAGATCAAGGTCCATAAAATACATGCCTTTATTGGACTGCGCAACATTTCCTACCTGCTGCGGGTTAACACATCCGAAGGAAAAACCGAGATCCTCGGCAATGCATCGTCCGGATATGAAGAAAAAAAGCTGATTTCCAAGCCCAAAGCCCGGAATGAATTCAACACCGATCATAATAGAGAATCCTCGTTGTTCATGGCCGTCCGCCTGGAGGCTTCGCGTACAATGTGCTCGCCCTCCAGCGAGGCCGGTGTAATCTGTTCGTTAGCAACGCGGAAGATGCGGTCGCACTTTTCGATGGTGTTGAGACGATGGGCGATGATGATCATGGTTTTTTTGCCGTGGAAGGAGTTGATGGCCTCCATCAGCGCTGCCTCCGTGTCGTTGTCCAGAGCAGAGGTGGCTTCATCGAATACCAGGATTTCAGGATTGTGGTACAGAGCGCGGGCGATGCCGATGCGCTGGCGCTGTCCGCCGGAGAGACGCACGCCTCGGTCACCGATCTTCGTGTCAAGCCCCTCCGGGAGCGAACGGATGAATTCGTCCAGCTGCGCCTCCTTCAGAACCTCCCACAGCCGCTCCTCGCGTACGTCCTTTGCATCGATGCCAAAGGCAATATTCTCACGAATGGACTCGTCAATCAGATAAATGCTTTGCGGGATGTATCCGATCTGCGAAAGCCACGAATCATAATTGGAAAAAATATCCGCACCGTCGCAGAGAATAGACCCCTCTTCTGCGTGCAGAAGCCCCAGCAGAATGTCCACAATGGTGGATTTACCGGCGCCGGAGGGACCGATGATACCTACGGACTCTCCGCGGCGGATTTCCATATTGGCGTGGCGGAAAATATAAGTGTCGCTGTCCGGATAGTGGAACGAGATATCCTTCAGCTCGATCTTGTCTGTCAGGTGAAGGGCGGGCCCGGCAATCTGTGACCGGAGAGCCTGCATTTCGCCCTCAGTTTTATTGGATTCGGTCAGGTTGTCATACAGGTAATTCAGACTGGGCTCTTCGTAGGCGGCCTGGGCCATATAGGTGTTGATGCGGTTGGCACTCGGCAGAATGCGTACAGCGGCGACAGCGAAAGCAGTCAGCTGTGTCAGAAGGAGCGTAACATCTCCGCCAAGGATCATGTAAAGAGCAATGAAGCCCAGAACACTGACCATAAATACCGTCTCAATCATGAGGCGGGGCAGATTATTGAAGACGGCGTAATCGGTGGCAACGGCTGCACCGATCTTTCCGCTTTCGTAGTAGTTGCGGATAAAGAAATCCTGACGGTTTAAAACCTTAACATCCTTCAGCCCATAAATTGCCTGCAGGCGCCATTTGGCAATGCGGGACTGGATTTTCTGGTTGCGGCTGCCGATGGTGTTGAGTCGGGGCTTGATGCACTTGGAGCTGACCATTGTCATGGCCAGAAGAATAATGATGATGAACAGGGTCATCTGCCAGTTTACCGCCAGCAGGAAGATACCAAGGAACACAGACACCACGATCTCTGTGGACATCTGCAAAAGACACAGAATCAGAGAGAAGGTCTGCGGAATGTCGCTGTCGGTAATGCGGAAAACCGTGGGGATGTCGGCTCCGAGATAGTCTTCATACGGACGATTGAGGAAATCCCGCATGACACGGCTGATCATGTCGTTGCGGGCATTGGTGATGAACTGATTCTGCTCTTTTGTTACGAACAGAAGGAACGCATTCTTGACGACATAGATCACCATCAGTGAAACCAGCATGGCGATGGTCAGACGGAAGGTGGTGGTCAGCCCCAGACCGTCTGCGGCGTCTTTCAGAAACGGATAGTCATCCATGTAATCTGTGATGGTGTCCGGAGAGGTAATTGCCGTGACAATCGGAACAATCATGGAAACGCCGATGGTTTCGAGGATGCCGCTGATGAGGATCAGAACGCCGATTCCGACGCACTGGCGTTTTTGCCGGGCATTGAGTACGAAGGATAGCTTGCGGAGCATGGAAAGGTTTTCTGTTTCCTTACTGGCTGTCTGTTGATTAAAGGAACTCATGTAGGTGGATTCTCCCTGCCGCCCGGTCGGGCGGCTGCATGGTGTCTTGACTGCAATTTACACGTCACCCTGTCGCCTGACCGGCGACTGCACCGTGACGCTTCATTATACCACAGGGGTGAGATGGTTATACATCGGCCAAAGTGATACAATGTGACGGTTGAGCAGAAAGAATGAATCGGTGTTTCGGCTGCCGCGTTGAGCAGCAGTCGGAGGATCTTTGTGGGTGATATGGACAGACAAAATGAGCGGCCCCGCAGCAGGCGGGAATATGAGGATGAGAATGCAAGACGCCGGCGGATTCGCAAGGCAAGAAGAGCCAGAAGAGAGCGGGAGCTTCGGAGAAAAAAACGGATTTTGGCGGCTGTAATTTTGCTTGGTATTGTTCTGGCTGCGGGCCTTGGAACAGTTGCTGCGTACAGCATCCTGTCCAACAGAGAAAAGGCGACAGATGTTTCTGAACAGGATACTGCTGCAGCAGAGACGGTGTCCGGTGAAGAGAGCACGGAAGGAAATGCGGACAATAATGCAGAAGATACGGCTGCAGAGAATACCGCCGAACATACGGCGGCATCCAATGCACCGTATGTGTTCACGGAAACAGACGGTACCGTTCAGCTGGGAGAGAGCCTGACGGACATTTCCATTTACGATGCGCAGCGGCATATTACATCCGAAAATGCACAGACACAAACCTCTGAAAGCACAATGAGCGATGAGGAGAAGGAAGAGGCCGCAAAGGCATCGGATTATGTGGACAGTCAGTATGCCATCCTGGTGAACACGTCAACCGGAGAGATTCTGGCAGAACGCCGCGCATTTGAACGCATGGTCCCTGCCTCCATGACAAAGGTGATGACACTGCTGGTGGCCGTGGAGGCGATGGAGGACCAGGAAAGTCAGCTGCAGGATCTTGTGACCATTACGCAGGAAATCTGTGATGAGTCGTACAGCTCCGGATCCAGCTTTGTGGGATACGGTGTGGGCGATACGGCTACGGTGGAGGACCTTCTGTACGGGGCCATTCTTCCGTCGGGAGCGGATGCAGCCATGGCGCTGGCGGAGTATACCTCCGGAACGCAGGAGGCCTTTGCGGAGCTTATGAATCAGAAGGCGCAGGAGCTGGGAATTTCTGAAACGACGCACTTTACCAACTGCGTAGGTCTATACGATGAAAATCATTACAGCACAGCCTACGATATGAGTGTGATTATGCGGGCGGCTATTGATAACGAGCTTTGCCGGAAGGTGCTTTCGACGCACACCTGGACAACGGGCGCGCTCAAGGACAATCCGGATGGTGTGGAGATTTCCAACTGGTTCCTTCGGCGCATTGAAGATCATGATTCCGGCGGAACCGTGCTCTGCGGAAAAACAGGCTTTGTCAATGAATCCGGCAACTGCGCGGTCAGCTACCAGGAATCGGAGGACGGAACGGGATATATTGCCTGTACAGGACTGACCTATAACCTGTGGCGCTGCATTTATGATCATGTTGCCTTATATAAAACCTATGCGAAATAAATATGCCTGCTGCCTTTTGACAATTCTGGCGGTGATTCTTATTTTCGGGATCCGGACAGGAATTCTGTTGTCGGAATATCCGCAGGTAAAGGTGCCTCTTGCGACAATTTACGGAGAAGAGGACCGGAATCTGACCAATCTCAGCAGGGACGGGCAGCGACTTCGTTCGGACTTGGATGATACCAGAATTCAATTCGCCTTTGATGACACGGTTTCCATTCGCAGCATCTGCTTTGAAATCTCGAATTCAACCAGAACCAACTGCCGGTCCTATATATACCTTGACGACAGCTGGCAGCAGGGATCGGTGCTCCTGCAAAATGGCAGAAATTACATCGATTTTGATGATGCCGGGAATTCCAACAGGACATCGCAGATTACCATGACACCGGTATCCATTCGAGGTGTCTCCTTTGATTTGGTGTCATTCACGGTGAATCCGTGGGAGCATCTGGTCCGGGAGGAAGTACAGAATGCGCTGCTGCTCCTGATGGTACTGCTTCTTACGGAAGGGATACTGCTGGAGCTTTTGGCGGAGCGGAGGCTCTTTCAGAGACCGCCGAAGGCCATGCTCGCAGGAGCCATGCTGTTGCAGGTGACCTTGGGCGGATTGTTCCTGGAACAGTATCTGAATGCGGAGTGGACGTGGCAGCAGATGATTTACTACAGCGGCGCTTTGCTGGCGGAGGGACTGCTGTTTTTGATGGCCCATCGCCCTGCGAAGGAGAAGCTGGAGCTCCCGGCTCTTCGGATTCTGCTTCTTAGCGTCTATTGCTTTGGGATTACGGAGCTTTTGTATGCCGACCGGTTTTTGTTGGATCAGCCGTGGTCCATCGTCTGGAATCTCCTGGTGTACGCATCGGTGTATTTTCTTCTGTATGCGTTTACGGGTATCTGCAGGGCGCTGCCTTTCAGAAAAGGCCTTGCCGGAAAAACAGTCGGGGATTCGAATATCCGGCGGCCGGGCCGGCACAGCGGTTATCTTCCGGGAACGGCCTGGTGGATGATCATTGCCATTGTCAATCATTACTATTTTGAATTTCGTGCCCAGGCCTTTGAGCTCTCGGATCTGTCGATGGCCGGCACAGCCAAAAATGTCATCGCTCAATACCGGCTGGAGATTACGCCGGAGGTCCTCTTTGTCTATCTGTCTTTTGCAATGATACTGCTGGGACTTTTGACGGAGAGAAAGGACACACTGCCTGCCCGCCGGACCGGCGGACGTGTGCTCTCACTTGCAGCCTGCGCGGTATCGGCTTTGCTTGTTTGCGCCAACCTTCCCGCCGTGAACCTGTGGAATACCAACATCGGGACCAAACACCATGGCTACGCGCTCAGCTACATTTCCTTTGCCAAACGCCACCTGGAAAAGCCGGTACCGCAGGGATATTCGGCCGAAGAGACGGAAGCACTTCTGGCAACATATGAAACTGAAGAAGCAGAGGGGACGCAGGAAAAAGATGCCGACACGGAAGCGGTGGATGTGATCGTGGTGATGAACGAGGCATTCTCTGATTTGCCGACAACGTATGGCTTTGAAACAAGCCGCGACGGACTTCCCTTCATCCACTCGCTCGAGGGCTCCAATGTGAAAAAAGGATGGATGCTTTCATCTGTCTTTGGGGGGACGACAGCGGATACGGAGTATGAATTTCTGACCGGAAACGCGGTTGCATTTCTGAACGCAGAGGCAGTGCCGTATACGCAGTATATTAACAGCCGGCAGGAATCCCTTGCGTGGCTGTTGAAGAATCGCGGCTATTCGGCGACCGCCTTCCATCCGTATCTGGAATCGGGCTACAAGCGGTATAAGGTGTATCCGTATCTTGGCTTTGACGATTTTATTTCGACGGAGGACGGGCTGACCTATACCGAACGGATCCGCACCTATATCAGCGATGCATCGGACTATAAACAGCTGGAAAAGCTCTATGAAGAAAAGGCAGAGGACGGACCGGTATTTCTCTTCAATGTCACGATGCAGAATCACGGAAGCTACAATACAGATGTACCCGCAGTCGACGTGACAGTGCAGCCGAAGGACGAAAATCTGCAGTATGCCCAGCTCCGGGAGTATCTTTCCCTGGCTTATGAGAGTGACAAGGCGTTTGAGGCGCTGACAGAGTATTTTTCTCAGACGGACCGCAAGGTGATCCTGCTGATGTTCGGGGATCATCAGCCCAGTCTGAAGGAGGAGGTTCTGAAGGCACTGGAGCCGGAGATGTACGAGGAAGGTGCCTCCGTGGAGGAACGGGAGAAGAAGTACACGGTGCCATACATTCTCTGGGCGAATTTTGATCTCCCCAAGGAGCCGGAGGCGGCAGCAGTCATTTCGCCCGGCTATCTTCGCAGCTTCCTTCTGGAAAATGCCGGCATAGAGGGCAGCGCCTATGACCGCTTTGTCTCTGAGGTGAGAAAAAGCTATCCGGCTATTAATATTCTGGGGTATTATGATGCGGATGGAAATGCACATGATATCAGCGGTGCGTGGGACGAGACACTTCTGGATCAGTACCGGAAGGCGGCCTATTACAATTTGTTCGACCACCACAGGGTAAATCTGGATCTGTTTATCAAATGATGCGGCTGCGGCGGTATTTTGCCTTGCCGGGCGCTTTGCGCTGAACGGGCCGCAGGCAGTCAAACGGATGTTGTGTTTTGAGGATTGTGAGAGAGCATAGCAATCCGGATATCGCGTTATCGGACAAGGAGAAAATGTATGCAGAAAATAGCAAGCTTTACTGTCAACCATCTGAAGCTGGAGCCTGGAGTTTATGTTTCCCGTAAGGATCATTTCGGCGATGTCACCATTACAACCTTTGACCTTCGCATGACTGCGCCCAACCGGGAACCGGTTATGAACACGGCTGAGCTTCATACCATTGAGCACCTGGGAGCGACCTTCCTGCGTAATGAAGAGGGCTGGAAGGACCGTGTTGTCTATTTTGGACCGATGGGGTGCAGGACGGGGTGCTATGTCCTTTTTGAAGGGGATCTTAGCGCGGAGGATGTCGTACCGGTCATCACAGAAATGTTTGAATTCATCCGCGACTATGAGGGGGATGTTCCGGGGGCTGCGGCTAAAGACTGCGGGAACTATCTGGATCAGAACCTGGGAATGGCAAAGTGGCTCGCAGCACGCTATCTGGATCAGACGCTGTATGGAATTACCGGGGAGCATATGACCTATCCGGAGTGATGAGTCTGGAAAATGCTCCTTTCAATCAGCGGTCCCCGGGATGTCATCGCAGACAACTGCGCGGACAAAAAACAGGCAGACAGCGCATTTTTTGAATAAAAATAAGCACACGTTGCACAGCTTTTATTAGTGACTAATTTCGGGACAAGCACTATAATTAAGCTATCAGTACGTGAAATAATTCACAAATTGAGTCACAAAATGGAGGATGGTATGAACAATATTCCGGTAATTAAGCTTGGTATTGTAGCTGTTTCCCGTGACTGCTTCCCGGCTTCTCTGGCAGAGAATCGCAGAAAAGCGCTGGTTGCAGCCTATGCGAAAAAGTACAATGCTGCAGACATTTATGAGTGTCCTATCACGATCATCGAGAGCGAGATCGACATGGTGAACGCTCTGGAGGACGTCAAGAAGAACGGCTGCAATGCGCTGTGCGTTTACCTTGGAAACTTCGGACCGGAGATCTCGGAGACCCTGCTTGCAAAGCACTTCGAGGGACCGAAGATGCTCTGCGCTGCAGCAGAGGAGACACAGAACGATCTGATCGACGGCCGCGGCGATGCATACTGCGGTGTTCTGAATGCTTCCTACAACCTGGCTCTGCGCAATGTGAAGTGCTATATCCCGGATTATCCGGTCGGCGATGCCGATGAGTGCGCAGACATGATCCATGACTTCCTTCCGGTAGCAAGAGTTGCATACGGCCTTGCAAACCTGAAGATTATTACCTTTGGACCTCGTCCGTCCAACTTCCTGGCATGCAATGCACCGATCAAGCAGCTCTACAACCTGGACGTTGAGATCGAGGAAGAGTCTGAGCTGGATCTGTTTGAGTCCTATCAGAAGCATGAGGGCGATGAGAGAATCGCTGCTACTGCTGCAGATATGGCACAGGAGATGGGCTATGAGGCCGGCAAGGAGCCTGCAATGCTGCAGAAGCTGGCACAGTATGAGCTGACTCTGCTCGACTGGGCGGAGGAGCACAAGGGATATCGCAAGTACGTTGCACTGACCACCAAGTGCTGGCCTGCATTCCAGGATATGTTTAAGTTCGTTCCCTGCTACGTGAACAGCCGCCTGATGCGCAAGGGCATCCCGGTATCCTGTGAGGTAGATATCTACGGAACACTTTCCGAGTACATCGGACTGTGCATTTCCGGCGACGAGGTTACTCTGCTGGATATCAACAACACCGTGCCGCATGACATGTACGACGAGTCCATTAAGGGCAAGTTCGATTACAAGTTCACGGATACCTTCATGGGCTTCCACTGCGGCAATACCTGCTCCACCAAGCTTACCAATCCTCACCTTTCCTTCCAGAGAATCATGGCAAGAACTCACCCGCAGGATTGGTGCGACGGAACCATCGAGGGCGATATTGCTCCGAGCAAGATCACCTTCTACCGTCTGCAGTCTACGGCTGACAACAAGCTCCGTGCATATGCAGCAGAGGGCGAGGTTCTTCCGGTTGCTACCCGTTCCTTCGGCGGTATCGGCGTATTCGCTATCAAGGAGATGGGCCGTTTCTATCGCTACTGCCTGGTTGGCAAGAACTATCCTCACCACGGTGCAGTTATGTTTGGCCACTATGCGAAGAACCTGTATGATGCACTGAAGTACATCGGCGTAGATCCTTCCGAGATCGGCTACAACAAGCCGGAGGGCGTTCTGTACGAGGACGAGAATCCCTTCTCCAAGCCGTTCATCTAAGATCACGCGTTGGACGTTGAACAAGTGAATCACTGAGAAACAAGAGGTTCCCTCCCGGAATGTGATGAGCATTCCGGGAGGGATTTTTCGTATCTGTTCAGCACCTGCCATATTTCAACGTGAATTGACTGCTTGCAGGCATATTCACGATTGAAATTGGCAGGCGGCCAAGGCGCGAAGCGCCTCTGGCCAACCGCATCGAGGTTTTCCGAAGGAAAATCGAGATGGGGGGCTGAATAGTTACCAAATAAATTTGACACACCAACGCGTTTGCGCTTTAATGTAATAAATCACACAGGGAGGTGCGAACCACTTTCGCAGGCATCCCGGGAGAAAAGGAGATTATTATGAAAAAAAAGACATTGGCACTGATTCTGGCCGGCGTGGTGCTGGCGATGGCCGGCTGCGGAAGCTCGTCGGATTCTGCTGCCTCTGCAGATACAGCAGAGACGGCTGCGACGGAGGCTGTTACAGAGGCTGCAGAAGAGGCAACCACGGAGGACGCTGCAGAGACTTCGGATGAGAAGTTTACGGTCGGCATCTGCCAGCTGGTTCAGCACAATGCACTGGATGCAGCGACACAGGGCTTTGAGGATGCGCTGACAGAGAAGTATGGCGACAATGTTACCATCGATTATCAGAACGCACAGGGCGATTCGGCTACCTGCTCCACGATCATTACCGGCTTCGTTAATAACAACTATGACCTGATTCTTGCAAATGCGACACCGGCGCTCCAGGCTGCAGTGTCTGCAACAACAGATATCCCGATCCTTGGCACCTCTATTACGGACTACGGCACGGCTCTGAACATGACAGATTTCACCGGTGTGACCGGAATGAACGTATCCGGAACTTCAGACCTTGCACCCTTGGATCAGCAGGAGGATATGATTCTTGAACTGGTGCCGGATGTGAAGAAGGTTGCTATTTTGTATTGCTCTGCAGAGGCTAATTCCAAATTCCAGGCAACCCAGATTGAGAAGTACCTGGATGAGGACGGCGTAGCATATCAGGAATACACATTTGCAGATTCCAATGATCTGCAGTCGGTAGTAACCAGTGCAGTCGCTGACTGTGACGCGGTTTATATCCCTACCGACAATACGGCTGCCTCCAACATGACCATCGTCTCCAACGTGACAGAGCCTGCCGGCATTCCGGTTATCTGCGGTGAGGAGAACATGACAAGAGCGGGCGGCCTTGCAACACTTTCCATCAGCTACTATGACATCGGATACACAGCCGGTCAGCAGGCAATCCGCATTCTGTCGGACGGCGAGGACATCTCCACGATGGAAATTGAGTACGCTCCTACCACCACAAAGGAGTACAACGAGGACTACGCAAAGGCCATTGGCATGACGATGCCGGAGGATTACACGGTTATTCCTGCAGCAGAGTAAATCAGCACTTTGCCGGTTTAATGGAATGAAATCCATAGGAGTTTGCGCTATAATGATGTAACAGGCGGCGCAGGTGCTGAAGAAGTGCCTGCACCGCCTGTTTTTTGACGCATCACACTATAAGTTGTACCGGCTGATCCTGCCTGGTGCATCGTTTGCAGAACAACAGGCCTAATAACGCAGAACTTTTTCCTGAGGGTACGTGTCAGAAAACGTAGGCGTAGCGGGCTGTTTTGCAGATGCATAGAAACAGGCATTGGCTGATACAAAAACTGTGAGAGAGGGAACGTAAATGGGAGCTTATTTTGCATCACTGAATCCGACGGCCCTGTGGAATGCAGCGCCGGGAGGTCTGGCCCAGGGACTGATCTGGGGCATTATGGCATTGGGAGTGTATCTGACCTTCCGTGTTTTAAATTTTGCAGACATGACGGTGGACGGATCTTTTGCGACCGGCGGTGCCGTTACGGTCATGCTGATATTGGGCGGTTGGAGCCCGGAGGCTGCGCTGCCGATCGCTTTTCTGGCCGGCGTTGCAGCAGGACTGATCACCGGAATTCTTCATACGTGTCTTGGAATCCCGGATATTCTGGCCGGAATTCTGACGCAGATTTCTTTGTATTCGATTAATCTGAACATCATGGGAAAGGCGAACCAGGCGGTTCCTGCCGGCGCGGTTACGCTGCACTTCACATCGAATATCCGGTATCTGGGGCAGACCATAGCCCTTACGCTGGTTGTGGATGTGATTATCATCGGCATTTTCTACTGGTTCCTCGGGACAGAGATGGGAAGTGCCATCCGATCTACCGGCATCAATCCGAACATGAGCCGTGCGCAGGGTATCAACACCGGCAAGATGAAGGTGATCGCCCTTGCCGTTGCAAACGGGCTGGTCGCTCTTTCCGGCGGCATCCTGTCCGAGTATCAGGGCTTTGCCGATGTTAAAATGGGCCAGGGCTCCATTGTCATCGGACTTGCGGCTGTGATCATCGGAGAGGTTCTGGCAGAGGCGATCATGGGTAAGCGTCTTGGCTTTGTTGTACGCCTGACCTTTGTGGTGATTGGCGCGGTGATCTACTATTTTGTTTATATTTTCGTGCTCTGGCTGAAGTTCCCTGCGGACGATATGAAGCTTCTGACGGCCATTGTCGTTGCCATCTTCCTTGCGGTTCCCTATCTGAAGGAAATGCGCAAGAGCTCCTTCCGTGCGCTGGCAAAGCGCAACAGTAAAAGCGATGCAGCAGACGGAAAGGGAAAGGAGAACTGATCATGCTGGAGATACGGAATATATCCAAAACCTTTAACAAAGGGACGATCAATGAAAAGCGCGCACTGATTGATGTGAGCCTCACTCTGAGGGACGGCGATTTCTGCACGGTGATCGGCGGAAACGGCGCCGGCAAATCCACGGTGATGAATGCGATTGCCGGTGTCTGGCCGGTGGACAGCGGTCGGATCCTGATTGACGGCGAAGATGTTTCGGCACTGCCGGAATTTAAGCGGGCGGTTTACTTGGGACGCGTTTTCCAGGACCCGATGACCGGAACGGCCGGAGATATGCAGATCGTGGAAAATATGGCACTGGCAGCCAGAAGAGGACAAAAGCGTACGCTTCGCTGGGGAGTAAGTCACAAGGAAGAGGAAGAGTACCGTGAGCTTTTGAAAAAGCTGGATCTTGGCCTGGAGGACCGCATGACCTCGAAGGTTGGCCTTTTGTCCGGCGGGCAGCGCCAGGCGCTTACACTTCTGATGGCGACGATGAAAAAGCCGAAGGTTCTCCTTCTGGATGAGCACACGGCAGCGCTGGATCCGAAGACAGCAGCAAAGGTTCTCGAGGCGACGGACAGGATTGTCGGAGAGAACAAACTGACTACACTGATGGTCACGCACAATATGAACGATGCTATTGCCCACGGGAATCGGCTGATTATGATGTCTCACGGGAATATCATTTATGATGTATCCGGAGAGGAGAAGAAAAACCTGAAGGTTCCGGATCTTCTTCGCAAATTCGAAGAGGCAGGCGGAGAGCTTTCCGACCGTATGGCCTTGTCATAGTTGCGAAGCTATACCAGCCGGAAACTCTATGTAATATAAAAAGAAGCTGTGCAGTGCGGGGGTGCTGCACAGCGAAGATTTAACGCGGATTTAACCGGAACTGCATAGGCGGTTGATGTGCATGCGCTACAACTACTGTGGCAATGCAATAATATCAAAGGGGAAAAGCAAAAATGAAGGACAAACTCACATCACTGGAGAAGAAGTGGATTCTGTACGATGTTGCCAACTCGGCATTTACGATGATGGTATCCACGATTATTCCGATCTATTTCAACCAGCTGGGCAAACAGGCGGGGCTTTCAGAGGTGGACTATCTGGCCTACTGGGGATACGCCATTTCGATTTCCACACTGCTGGTGGCCGTTCTGGGACCGATTGTCGGTGCGGCAGCAGATAAGGGACGCAAAAAGAAAACCTACTTTGCACTTACCATTATTCTGGGAGCCATCGGCTGTGCTGCGCTGGGCTTTGTGAAGGAATGGCTGTTTTTCCTGATTGTGTTCTGCATTGTAAAATCCGTGTATTCGCTAAGCCTTGTGATCTATGACTCTACGCTTTCCGATATAACAACGCCGGAGAGAATGGACAATGTTTCATCGCAGGGCTACGCCTGGGGGTATATCGGGAGCTGCGTGCCATTCATCGCATGCCTGGTGCTGGTTTTGTGCAGTGACAAGATCGGGATGTCGCAGATGCTTGCTCTTTCACTGTCGCTTGTGATTACGGCTGTCTGGTGGATGGGGGTATCGCTGCCGATTTTAAAAAGCTACCGTCAGACCAACTACCTCACCGGCGGAGAAGAAAAGAGCGGTATCCTTTCACAGCTGGGGACAAGCCTGAAGGACATTGTGAAGGATAAGAGGATACTGTTCTTCCTGCTGGCATTTCTGTTTTATATTGACGGTGTGTATACCATTATCGATATGTCTACCGCTTATGGATCAGCCCTTGGCCTTGGCTCTACGGATATGCTGCTGGCGCTTCTGGTGACGCAGTTTGTTGCATTCCCGTTTGCGATTCTGTTCGGGAAGCTTTCCCAAAAGGGAATGTCTGAAAAACTGATCATCATTGCCATTGCGGCATATACCGGCATTGCTGTTTTTGCATTCTTTATGAGTGCAAGTTGGCAGTTCTGGGTGCTGGCGATTTTCGTCGGAATGTTCCAGGGCGGCATTCAGGCGCTGTCGAGGTCGTATTTTGCCAAGATTATTCCTGCAGAGCGCTCGGGGGAGTTCTTCGGTTTTTATGACATCTGCGGAAAAGGAGCCTCGGTGATCGGCACGACTATGATG
>CAVFRZ010000004.1:0-39006 GCA_963624875.1 Anaerovibrio sp. | reverse complement strand
GGTAGAGACTGGGCGCGAGGAAAAGCTCTTAGAGCTGGGCGTCTGCGTGCCGGTGCCGGCATCGCTGGCCGGGTGCCGCAAGGAAATTGACGGCGCAGTTTTCTATGGCTATACCGAGAATCTGGATACGCCGGAGCGCTACGACGAACATCTGGTGCAGCGCTTTCAGGAGATTCTGAACGATTTTCAGCCGGACATCGTGCATATTTTCGGTACGGAATTTCCACATGCGCTGGCGATGGTGCGTGCCTTTCAAAAGCCGGAAAAGACGCTGGTCGGTATGCAGGGACTGTGCGCAGCCATTGCGGACACCTACATGGCAGAGCTCCCCTATAAGGTGCAGCGCGCCAGGACTTTCCGGGACATTGTGCGGCGTGACTCGCTGAGGGATCAGCAGAGGAAGTACTACGCTCGCGCGGAGAATGAAAGGGAAACGCTGCGCCAGGTGCTGCACATCACGGGACGCACCGCATTTGACCGGGAGGGAACCGCCGCTATTCACCCGGATGCGGTATATCACCTGCTGAATGAAACCCTGCGCCCGGAATTCTATGAAGGGCGCTGGGACCTGAACAGCGTGGAGCGGCACACCATTTTCTTAAGCCAGGGAGATTATCCCCTGAAGGGATTTCATTTCGTTTTGCAGGCGATGCCGGAGATCCTGCGGCATTTCCCGGATGCGAAGCTGTACGTTGCGGGCAATTCGGTGATCGGCAATGTGGGCGGCGTGATTCCGCGCAAGAAGCTGCCGGAGCCGGTGTGGATTTCGGCCTACGGCGTGTATTTAAAACGGTTGATCCGTGAGGGAAATCTGGAGGGGCACGTTATCATGCTGGGCTCGCTGGATGCGCAGCAGATGAAGCAGCGCTACCGGAAAAGCCATGTGTTCGTCTGCCCGTCGGTGGTGGAGAATTCTCCCAATTCGCTCTGCGAGGCGATGCTCTTGGGAATGCCGGTGGTGGCTTCCCGGGCAGGTGGTATCCCGGACCTTACCAAGAACGGCGAGGAGGGACTCCTGTTCCCTGTGGGAGACGTCCAGGCCATTGCGGAGGACGTCTGCAATTTGTTTGAAAATGATCAATTCGCCTGCCGGCTTGCCAGTGCTGCGCACAAGGCAGCGGTGGTGCGTCACAATCCGAACACGAATTATCAGCGGATTTTGGAGATTTATCGGAGTATTGCGTGAACAGAATGCCTACGGTTGCCTTTGCGGCGAATTACATCAACCATCATCAGATCCCCTTCGGTGAGGCCATGGTCAGGCGGTTGGGGGACGGCTTTGTCTTTGTCCAGATGGAGGAAATGGAGAAGGAGCGTCTGGACATGGGATGGAAGGATGAGTCGGAGGAGCTGGACTGGGTGCTCAAATGGAGTACGGATCAGAAGGAGGCAAGGCGCGAGCTGATGGCGTGTGATCTGCTGCTGGTTGGGTGGGTTCCGCAGCTGCAGCCGCTGATTGCCCAGAGACTCCGGCTTCAGCGGCCGGTGTTCCAGATCAGCGAAAGGATCTACAAGGACGGACAGTGGAAGGCGCTCTCCCCAAGGGGCCTGGCGAATAAATACAAGAGCTTCACGCGGTTTCGGAAGAGTGCATATTTTCTTCTGTGTGCAGGAGCATATGTGGGATCGGACTACGGGCTGATCGGTGCCTTCCCGGAGAAAAAATACCGGTGGGGCTATTTCCCGCCGCTGCGTCTGTATGAGGACGGGCGGCCACCCATTCGTCACCGGGGAGCCCGGGATGTGACCGAGCTCGTGTGGGCAGGGCGCTTTGTCGGATTCAAGCATGTGGAGCGCGTGCTGTCTCTGGCAGATCGCCTGCAGAAGGACGGAAAGCGCTTTTTGCTGCACATTGTCGGAGACGCCGGAGAAGGAAACGAGAAGGCGGCCGAGGAGGTGCACCGTTTTGCCGGGCAGCGCGGTTTGGAGGAGAGCGTTATTTTCCACGGGTTTTGTAATCCGGAGATTGTGCGGGATCTGATGGAGCACAGCGATATCTTCATCCTGACCAGTGACCACGGAGAGGGCTGGGGAGCTGTACTTAATGAGGCTATGAACAGCGGCTGTGCACCCATCGCAGGGGCACAGGCAGGTGCGGTGCCGTATCTGATTCAGAACGGCGTGAACGGCTATGTGTACGCAGATGGGGATGAGGACGACCTTGTGCGCAAGACAGAGCGTCTGATGGAGGACACGGAGCTCTGCGAGCGGTTCGCGGCGCTGTCCTTCCGGAAGATTCAGACGATCTGGAATGCAGATACAGCGGCGGAGCGCTTTCTGGACTTCGGAGAGCGGGTGCTGCCTTTGTGTGAGGCGGCGAAGTCGCGGACACAGAAAAAGCGCAGAATCCGGAAGCTGGTGCGGCGGCTGAACCGGGACCTTCCGGCGGAAGGGCCGATGAGTCTGGATCCTTCGCTGCGGCCGTTTCTGAAGGCGGCGCGGCTGTCCGGTGCACCGGCAGAGGTGCTGGAGGAGGTACAGTGAGTATGCAGATCGGAAACGAACAGATTTCCGTAGTGGTGCCGGTCTACAATTCAGAACGGTTTCTGCGGAAAACCGTGGCCTGCATCCAGGCCCAGACGGATTCAAATTATGAGATCCTGCTGGTGAATGACGGATCGACGGATGGCTCTTTAGAGTTATGTCGGGAGCTGGCACAAGAGGATAGCCGCATTCGCGTCATCAGTCAGGAGAATCAGGGACTGTCTGCGGCACGCAATGCCGGGGTCAGGCAGGCAAAGGGCGAGTATATCAGCTTTGTGGATTCGGACGATCTGATTCATCCGGATATGCTGGAGAATCTTCGCAAAGGCATGGAGGTGATGCAGGCAGCAGGACATAGGGACGTGCAGGTTCAGATCGGACGGGAAGAGATTGATGAGGAAGGAGAGCCGCTGCCGGCGGCGGTTCTGCCCCCGGAGGAGCCGGTTCTGATTCCGCCGGTGTTGTTCATTCAGAGTATGCTTCTGTACACGGGAGATGCGTCGTTTTGCACGAAGCTGACGCCCAGGAGGATTCTTCTTGACCACCCGTTTAAGGTGGGAGCATTGTGTGAGGATTTTGATCTGGAGACGCACCTGGTGGACGTCATTGACGGGGTATACAATCTTCCGCAGATCGGATACCGCGTGGTGCATCGGAGCGGGAGCCTCACCAGACGCCGCAGCGCGGGACAGTTCTCGAGAGCCTACATTGCGATCATCGAGGCGTCGGATTACGTGGAGGAATGCCTTGTGCCGCGCTATCCCAAGCTCCAGGTAGCAGCGCGCCGGTTCGGCCTGTATGAGCGGCTGGATTATATGCTGCACGTTCCCGTGGCCGATATGAACCGGCAGAATGCGTTCTACCGGAATGTGGTAAGCTATCTTCGGCGGAATCGCAAGGATATCCGGGAGAACCCGTATCTGACGCGAAGGGACAGAGTGTACCTGACAATCCTGGCCACGGCCCCTGTTCCGGTGCGGCGGGTGCACCGGCTGTCGATGCGACTGAGGGGAATCCCGGTTGGATAAAGAACACTACCAAAGACATGGGAGGAAAAGCGTTATGAAACATCCAAGATATGTGCGTCTGACCGGTGCGGCACTGGCAGTCATGGTCACCGTCAGCACCTTGAGCAGCAGTCCGCTCCAGGTCTATGCGGCGTCGCAGACACAGAATGGTCAGGAAAGTGTGATCGAACAGACGGTAGAGAGTGCGACTACGCCGACATCCGGCGATGAAAGCTTAGAAAGCGGGAGTGTCGGTTCTTCGCAGGCAGATACAACCAGCTCGGAAGGTGCAGCATCGGGTACAAACGATCAGGGCGATGCGTCGGGCACAACCGGTGAAAGCGGCACGACAGGAACGGCCGGCACCGAAGGCTCGGGCAGTGCGAACAGCTCGGCAGAGACTGCCGGCAAAACCGGCACAGAAAGTGGGAACGGTGCGGACGGTACGTCGAGTACATCCGGCGACAACAATGCGACAGGAACGACCACTAAAAGCAGTACAGGAAACGCGGCTGCTTCTGCCGGTACAGAAGACTCTGCCACAGACGGCAGTGCGGATAAAGGCACCTCACTGACATCCTCGGATTGGGATTCGGCGGTCGTGCTGGCCGATGCAGAAGACGACGAGCCGTCACTGACCTCTGCATCCGTTGCGGATGGTGCAGCCACAGAGGAAACGATCAAAAAACTCACAGAGACGAACGAATCGGATGAATATAAGGCAGTGGAGGAATCCGGTTCTAACCCGCTCAAGCTCAAGAAGGGGCAGGAAACCATAGCAGTGGTACAGAGTGAGCTCCTGCTGTACCAGAACCTGCAGCATGACGGCAATCAGAATACTGCGGTGGTCTTTGATAATTATATAAAGGGGAATGAACCGGTAGCCGATGTTGCTTATCAGGGCGGGTTCACATATCGAAATCACGTTGACCATGCAGGCGATCGATCGCTGGTGTACAACTTTGACAGTGCGACTAATTTCAACACCACATCAGGATATGATTCCCAACAGAATACCAGCAAATACTCCGCTGTAAAGGCAGTGGCCTGTGACCCGTTCGGTACGGGACGCGACAGTTGTGTAGCGTATGTTGGCTTTAACTGCACCGGTCAGAACCACGTAGATGTGATGACCTGGCTGTATGACTATAAAAACGGAAAAAGTTCAGAAGTAGTAAAACTTGCGACACTGAACTGGGCGAATATCGATACAACACTTACCAATGCGCAGATGTCCAATTTTGTTGCCATAACTGCCGGTAACTATAACGGCGGCGTCAATGAAACGGCGGGTTATGGCTTTGCAACGGACAGTATTATTGTCTATGCACCCAGTTCAGGAGGAGACAGCCAGAAATCCAATGGCCTTGTTGAACTTCAGTGGCAGCAGGATCCGACTACACATCAGATTACATTGAAGAAGCAGTCAGCGCTGAGCACGAGTCTTCTGCATGTGGGCTACGGCTATGGAGATAATACATGGGCATATGATATGCATCCGGAGGACAAGTTGGCCTGTGAACTGGCCACCGGAGATTTTAACTCGGATGGAATTGAGGATCTGGCTGTGCTTTCCTATTGCGGTGATAGTGCCGTTAAGCAATATGGGGATGCTACGCTGTATGTACCCTACCTTTCCGTGTCAATGGGATCAACCGATCAGAATATTCTGGAGAATAAGACAAGTGGTGAGTACGTTGAAAAGTCCGGCGGACGCTCAGACGGTGCGTATCTGTGGGATACAGCCAGAAGCCCGGGCATGTCCGTCGGTGATGCCAACGGAGATGGAATCTTGGAAATTGCAGTAGCAGGCATCCGAGCAACGCAGGCTACAACGGGCAGCAATCCGAATTCGTCGTTGAAGGACGACAAGCTTTGGAAGAGCACATCAACGGACAATATTGTCGTTGGAATTTACCAGGTGGGTGGTTCCGATACCCTGCAGACCCTTAGCTTTAACACCGGTGTGGAAACAAATGTATGGAAGAAGGAGGGGGCACATAAGGGAGATTCCATTATGGAACGCTCCGGAGTAGCATTCATTGCTTTGGATGGCCAGTATACGCAGGAACAGCTATTCATCGACGGCAGTATCTATGAATTTGAGAACAATACCGCTAGCCTTAAGACCAAGGCGGCTAAGACAGCAAAGTATTTTAATGAGGCAGATAACGGTGCCGGCGGTGTATCGATTACCAATACATATATTCAGTCTGTTGCCGTCGGAAACTTTGACCACAATTATGCGGGCCGCGAACAGGTGATGATTGTCATTGGCTTGAAGCAATCAGGCGCTCATGAGGATGCCATGGCACTTCTTGCCATGGGCGGTTTGTATGATAATGATGATACGATCAATGATGGGTCTAACACATCTCAGAAATATGAGAAGCACACAGGCATTTATGACAATGGATATGAGAGCCGGGAATGCTACCTGAACCAATGTAAGGAAAGTGATATCAAAGACGGCTTCAGCTGCTGTGTTGTAGCGGTTGATATTGACAATGATGGCTTGAAAATCAAATACAGCAATATCGAATATCTTGAGAGCGATGCCGATGTACAGGCAGTGATACAGGCTGCTCCGGAATTCGGCGGACTGCGGCAGTATGAGCTTGCCAGTGCAACCAGCTACAAGATAACGGGAAGCTATACCTATGAGACCAACAGCTCCTTCAAGGGAACATTGGAGTTTGGCGGCATTTTTGGATTCAGCGCAGGTACCACGGCGGTGAAATGGGATGTTCGTCTCAAGGTTGGTTATCAACAGTCTTGGGTAAAGGGAAACAGTAAGTCTGATACAAAGACCTATACGGCAACCTTTTCAGCAACCAACCAGAATCTCGTCGTGCTGCGGCGAAATCCGTTCTATCGGTATACGTATGAATTGGAAGAGGCAGACGGCACCAAATCAACCGTAACCTACGATGTGGGGCAGGCCCCCTACTATGTGCAGATTTCAGTGGAGGATTACAACAGCATTGTTGATTCCTACAATGCGATTATGCGGAAGAAAAAAGACGACAGCAAGGATGAAAAGTATTCGCCGGTGTATTTTGATAAAATAACGGAGTCCTTTCTGGACGGAAATGTCGGCAATCCATGGAAATACCAGACGAAGCTCGGCGGCAATAATGTAAGAAACGATTACTATGTCAGCAGCAGTATGGCGTCAAAGGAAGGGGCCTTTTCAACAAGCCCCAACTGGATTGAGCTGGGCCATTCTGCGGGCAGTACGGAGGTTTCTCTGACAGATACGGAACTGAACAAGAGCTTCAGTTCCTATACGTCCGGCATGACATTCAGCGGTGACACAACGATTACGGCAGGACTTGTTGTCGGGGCTTATTTTTCGTCCTCCGGCCTGACTACGACAGGGTCCTCGTCAACGACAGGAAGCGGATCCGGTATTTCAACCAGAGTCGGCAACATCGATAAGGAAGCGATCCTGAAGGCAAAGGCTGCTGTGGAGACCACGATTGACAAATACAGCTTCAAGTGGTCCTTTGCCGGCGGCGAATTGAAGATCGGGCATAAAGAGGGAAGCTCGGGGAATGAAGATACCTATGTTCCGCTTTTGCATCATGTCCTGAAGGATCTTTCTGCTCCGCTCGCACCACTAAAGCTGAACTCAATGAAGCTAAGCGGAACCGGCGAACAGAAATTGAAACTCGTCTGGACTACACCGGCCGACGATGGCTCCGGCAGAAAATTCTACAGAGCTGATGAGATGAACTATGCAATTTATCAGCGCAACGCGTCGGAGGACGGAGGCTGGGAGGCCGTCGCGGAGGATTTGGTCGCAGACAACTGCAAACCGGTGGAGAACGCGGATGGCACCTACACCTTAGAGTATGAGATCACACCCAAGATCGATACGACAGACGGCAACATTTACCAATATGCGGTGCGCTGCAGTCTGCTCGGCAAGGAGAACACAACAGAGAGTGTAAATTCTAACTATAAGACTCTTGCATTTATGGAGACGGGGTCGGACACCGGCGAGATCTCGTACCTGCACATTAAATATTCCGATGACGGCGGCAAGACATTTACCGGCAATGACGGTGCGGACATTGGCAGCTGGATGGGAAGTTATACGGATCACAAGAAGGAAGCCTCCACGAATGTTTCGGATTATAAGTGGATACAGATCAAGGGAGGCACCGGTGAGAAGGGCGAGAAAGGTGACAAGGGAGATACCGGCGAGAAGGGCGATAAAGGCGACACCGGAGCCACCGGCGAGAAGGGTGATAAAGGCGACAAGGGAGACACCGGAGCCACTGGTGAAAAAGGTGAGAAGGGTGACAAAGGCGATACCGGGGCTGCCGGCCGCGGCATTGAAACGACCCGGATTGACGGAACCGGCCACCTGATCATCACCTACAGCGACGGAACGAGCGAGGATGCCGGCCTGGTACAGGCGTACGCGAGCAGCGATGACGGAACCGGGGCTGCCGGCCGCAGCATTGAAACAACCCAGATTGATGAGGACGGCCATTTGATCATCACCTACAGCGATGGAACGAGTGAGGATGCCGGACTGGTGCAGGAGACCGGAACAGGAACTGCCGGAGCGACCGGTGCACAAGGGGAGAAGGGTGATACCGGAGCCACCGGTGCGACTGGCGCACAGGGTGACAAGGGCGATACCGGGGCTGCCGGCCGCGGCATTGAATCGGCCCGGCTTGATGAGAACGGTCACCTGATCATTACCTACAGCGACGGGACGAACGAAGATGCCGGAGCTGTGCAGGGATACGCAAAGCGCGATCCGCTGGTGTATGTCGCACTGGCAATTTCCATACTGGCGCTGCTTCTGTGCCTGTACCTGTTGTATTCCCAGAGATATTCCTCGAAGAGCATGCAGCGCATGTGGAAGAAGATGGCCGGACTTCGGGATAATGACATCGGGGACGATGAATGATGCCGATTAAGGCAAATAAACAAGACTAGAGGAAGCACCTCACGGGAAAATTTGTTTCCGTGAGGTGTTTTTATAATGCGTCAGGGGTGAATCAATGAGCAAATCAATAAATCATATGAAAAAGCTATAAAACGGTTCGCAAAATGAAGCTATCATATCTGGAAAAATGCAGACATGGGCTATATAATCTACGAATACAGTAATTCACAGTGATTCGGCGTGAAGTGACTGATGAACAGTATCGGTGAACGCAGGGAATCTCTGCAGAGGATATACCGCAGTACAGAATGAGGAGGACGGATCATCATGGAGAAGAAGAATCTGGACTGGTCGAATCTGGGCTTCAGTTATATGAAGACGGATAAGCGCTACGTCGCGAACTATAAGGCAGAGGCCGGCAAATGGGACGAGGGTGCCCTGATTGATGACGATATGATCGTTATGAGCGAGGATGCCGGTGTTCTTCAGTACAGCCAGTCTGTATTCGAGGGCCTCAAGGCATATACGACAAAGGACGGACACATTGTATGCTTCCGCCCGGATATGAACGGACAGAGAATGTATGACTCTGCAAAGCGTCTGGAGATTCCTCCGCTTCCGGTGGAGCAGTTCGTGGATTCCATCCACCAGGTGGTAAAGGCCAACACAGCATGGGTTCCGCCTTATGGTACCGGTGCAAGCCTCTACATCCGTCCGTATGTGTTCGGCATCAGCCCGGTCATCGGTGTAAAGCCGGCAGATGATTATCAGTACCGCGTATTTACAACCCCGGTTGGACCGTACTTTAAGGGCGGTGCAAAGCCGATCTATGTGAAGATCAGTGATTTTGACCGCGCAGCACCGCACGGAACCGGCAACATCAAGGCGGGTCTGAACTATGCAATGAGCCTGCATGCCATCGTAACCGCGCATGAGGAAGGATTTGCGGAGAACATCTATCTGGATGCAGCAACCAGAACGAAGATTGAGGAGACCGGCGGAGCCAACATCCTGTTCGTGGATCAGGATGATCACCTGGTAGTTCCGAAGTCGGATTCCATCCTTCCGTCCATCACGAGAAGAAGCCTTGTGTATGTCGCGGAGCATTACCTTGGCATGACCGTAGACGAGCGCCCGGTATACTGGCAGGAAGTAAAGGACGGCAACTTCAAGGAGTGCGGCCTCTGCGGAACAGCAGCGGTCATCAGCCCGATCGGCAAGATCAACGACCATGGAACCGATTACGCATTGGCGTCCGGCATGGACGAGATCGGCCCGTGGATGAACAAGCTTCGCACAACGCTTCTGGGCATCCAGGAAGGCGAGCTGGAGGCTCCGGAAGGCTGGATTCACGTCATCGAATAAGAAACATTCAGCTGCATCAGAAAGGAGCTCTGACCGGAAAGGTCAGAGCTCCTTTTTTGAAATTCAACAATTGACTGCTACGCAGCCTTCCTTCCGGAGACGGAGATCAGAACCAGCATCAGGAAGATGGCGGCAAAGCCGACGCCGTCCAGGAAGGTGAAGCTGCTGCCAAGGACCGTGGCGGAGAGTATGGCAGCGGTAACCGGTTCCGAAAAGCCGTACAGGCTGCCCTTCTCCGGGCCGATGTATTTCAGCCCCTGAATGTAGAGCGGGAAGGCCAGCACATTACCGACCAGCACAACGAAGCCAACGCCAAACCATCCCATAGCGGTAGGAACATAGTGCCAGGTCCAGGACCGGAAGATCAAAGCGATGGCAGCGCTTCCCATCAGGAAGGACCATCCCTGCAGGAGAAGCACCGAGTACCGGGTCATAAGCCGGCCCGGCACCATGTTGTAAACGGTGACACAGACCGCGCAGAGGACGCCCGTAGCAAGCGCGGCAGGCGATACCTGCATGTGCTCGAGGCTCCCGCCGGTGGAGAGCAGGAATACGCCGACCAGAGCCAGAACGATGGCCAGAATTTCTGTCAGCTTCGGTTTTCGTTTGTCGAGAATACAGGAAATCACCAGGATCATGGCCGGTGACAAATCCTGCAGAATAGTGCCGACCGCCGCGCTGGAAAGCTGGATGGTCGTAAAATACAGAAACTGGCAGGCGGACACGCCGGCCAGACCATAGATCAGGAGCTCTCGCCGGTCCTGGCGATCCTTCCATGGGTCAAAAATATGTCTTCCGCTCCGGGCGGCGCAGAAGGACAACAATATCAAACCGGCAAGGCCCAGCCGAATGGGGACGAGCCACCGCACGTCCATCCCCTCGTGATTAAACAAATACTGTCCCATGGAGCCGGAAAGCCCCCAGCAGGCACCGCCTGCGAGGGTAAGAACGGCGCCCAGAAGAGGGGCGTGCGATTTAGAAACGGGTTGCTTGGATGCTGCATTCATGTCCGATCACCTCGAAAATCCGTTGCCTACAGTACACTCGCCGGTCTGACGCCGGCTTTATAAACGGTGTGCATAACTAACCGTGCAGGAACTTTTCCCTGTTTTGCAAACGATGCACCACGTATTAAACGGACACAAAAGGATTGTAAAACCTTGATCCGTCGCGGAAGGTGAACCAGATCGCCCAGACAGAGAACATAAGAACGACAGCCAGAACCAGATAATCCGAAACGGTCAGCTTCTTCGCCATGTACCAGGTCCTTTTTTTCTTCTTGCCAAAGCCGCGCAGCTCCATGGCGTTCGACACCACATCGATGCGGTTCATGGTGGAGAACAGAAGCGGGAAGATGATGCTGGAGGTTCGCTTTATGCGTTCGAGGAGCCCGGCCTTGCTGCTCATATCAATGCCTCTGGCCTGCTGCGCGTTCTGAATCCGGTGGAATTCATCCTGCACATCCGGAATGTAGCGAAGTGCAATGGCCACGGAATAGGCGATATTATAGCTGATGCCGATTCCGTTTAGTGAAGCGGCGAATTCACTGGGGTCGGTAGTGATCATGAAGGTGAAGATCGCCGGTGTAATGGTGAAGTATTTAACCATGACGTTGAAGAGATAGAACAGCTCCTCCCTCGTAAGATCGTACCCTCCAAACAGGTGGGTCAGCACGGTGCGGGAACCGTAAATCTCACAGCCCTGGAACGGTGCGAACAGGAAAATGGCGGCCAGATTCAGCACCATGAAGACCATGATAAAACGGAAAACAGAACCAACCTGCCGCCAGCGAACCCGCGCCATTTTAAAGACAATGAGGCTGATGAGCACCATGGACAGCAGAATCCGGGTGTCATAGGTTATGGCGCTTACGGTGCACCATAACAGGAAAAAGAGAAGCTTGGTTACACCGGAAAGCCGGTGGATCCAGGTGTCGTTTTTTTCGTAGGAGAGTATACGGGACATTAATCGGCCTCCTTCTGGTTGTCTCGGCGGGAGCGCTCATAGCTGATGAAGCGTTCGCAGAATGCAGACGGATCCTCGATGCCGCAGCGCGCTGCCAGATAATACAGTGATGTCGCCTTCAAATCCGCCTGCCTGCAGATGCTCTGGTCGGTAAGGATTTTGGCAGGGGTATTGTCGGCTATCAGCTGTCCGTCTGCGAGAACGAGAGCTCTGTCCGTATACTCCAGCATCAGGTGCATGTCGTGCGTGATCATCAGGATGGTGATGCCGAGCTCGCGGTTGATGCGGCGAAGGAACTCCATGATTTCTGTATAATGGGCGTAGTCCTGTCCGGCAGTCGGCTCATCCAGAATCAGAATCTGCGGATTCATAATGAGGATGGAGGCGATGGTTACTCTCTTTTTCTGGCCAAAGCTCAGTGCGTTCACCGGCCAGTTCCGGAACGGGTAGAGGCCGCAGATTTTCAGCGTTTCGTCTACACGCTGATTGATTTCCTCCGGGGCGACGCCGCGGACGGCAAGCCCCAGGCCTACCTCTTCGCGGATCATCGGCTTGCTGATCATCTGGTTGGGGCTTTGCATGACAAAGCCGATCTGCTCGCCGCGCTCCTTAATGGAGAGGGGAGCGATGTCACTGCCGTTTAACAGAATCTGACCGGAATCCGGCGTGTGGAAGCCGCAGATCAGGGAAGATAGCGTGGATTTCCCGGCGCCGTTCCGGCCGACAATGGAAACCATTTCTCCCTTATTGATGCGCAGGGATACATTTTTGAGAACGGTCTCGCCGGCCGAGTAGGAGAACGAAAGATCGCGGACCTCGAGAGCTGCAGGACCGGTAGTCTCTTTCTGCGTAATGGGCTGAGCATGAAACCAGCGCAGAAGATCCGGACGGAAGCGGTCAAGCTCCATAGTCTCTACATGCATGGGGTGGTCACTCGGCTGCAGAGTGCAGCCGGCGTATTTCAGAGCGGCAATGTAAAGCGGCTCACGGATGCCCTGCCGGGACAGAAGGTCCGTGCACAGAAGTTCATCCGGTGCCTGGTCAGCAATGATGCGTCCGTCATTTACCAGGATAATTCGGTCGACATCCCGGTAAAGAACGTCCTCCAGTCGGTGCTCGATGATCAGCACGGTGAGATCTCGCTGCCGGAGAATATTGTCGATCAAAGCGATGGTTTTCTGACCGGTGGCCGGATCAAGATTGGCCAGCGGCTCATCGAACAGGAGAATCTGTACGTCATCCACCATGACGCCGCCCATGGAGACGCGCTGCTTCTGTCCGCCGGAAAGCTCGCCGGGAGCGTGATGCAGAAGCTGCTTCAAACGGAGCTCGTCAGCGACATCATCCACCTTCCGGTGAATTTCATCCTGCGGTACCGCATCATTTTCAAGGGCAAAGGCCAGATCCTCTGCAACGGTAAGACCGATGAACTGGCCGTCCGTATCCTGCAGAACAGTGCCGACTTTTTTAGACATCCCGAAGACTCTGGCCTCGGACGGAGTCAGTCCTGCTACGTGAAGAGTGCCCTTGGCTTCTCCGGAGAAGGAGCAGGGGATTAGTGCGTTGATGCAGTGCGCAAGTGTGGATTTGCCGGACCCGGAAGGACCGGCAATCAGTATTTTTTCTCCGGGATAAATTTTCAGGTTGATATCGCTTAGGGAATTTGCGGTCTGTGTCCGGTAGCGGAAGGAAAAATCATGGAACTCGATGATTGGTTTCCGATCCTCCCGGGACGATGCTGAATCCGTTATGGTAGCCATAGACTCTCCGTGGATAATATAGTTTTGCTGGTTGTCTGACAAACACGCCCATTATACCACGAAAAAAGCAGCCGGCATGCGGCCGACTGCTTCAATAAATGCTTGCTGATGAAATACGTGCGGATCAGTCTTCCTTGGAAAGGCTGGAGGACTTGCCGGCAACCTTGGAGTAACCAACCAGGAGAAGGGATCCCAGAACACCGACGATAATGATGTCGCCGAGGAAAGCAAATGCGCCCTGCAGGAACACCTTGGAAGCAGGCTCGGCATAGACTACGATATCCAGAACCGGAGCTACCAGAATCCATGCAACTGCATTGGCAACGACCTGTACGACGTTGAAGAAGATGATGTTCTTCGTGTCAAAGCCGCCCTCGCGAACTGCGAACTTTTTGGCGAAGACGCCGACAGCGATACCTACAACAGCCTCCGGGAATACCCAGCTCCACCATACAGAACCATAGAAAAGAGCATCACCGAGTGCGTGTCCGAGAAGTCCGATGATCGCGCCTACCAGAGGGCCGAACACAGCAGACAGGAAAGCCAGTACAGCCATTCTGGGCTGAAGGGATGTGTTCGGAATGCCGATCGGGATCTGTACCTCGGTCAGAACAACGAACAGTGCTGTGCCGATACCGATGGCAACCACTTCTTTGATACCAAATTTCTTATCCATAATAACTACCTCCTCATAAGGGTACGTTTCCGGACTAGTTTAACACAGAACGGGCCTGTGTCAATTGACAGGCGGACATTAATTACGGATATCATACCGGAATAATAGGCAAATGCCTGCCGGGAGCTTGAATCCGCTATGATCGCATGGGTAATCCCGAACAAACGCGGAGCTGTGCAGGCGGTGCCTTGGCTTTTTGCAGTGAATTACAGCGCGGCGGTTGACAAACCTATTCGGTAAGCGTAAACTGTGGGACACGTTAGTTAAGATGAACTAATTGGGATTACCTATTTGTAACATTTGATGCATGGGGCTTTTCCTTGTAAATGAAGGATAACTTCCTGCAGATTTGGATCAGGAAGGAGACTACAGCCATGATGCCATTGGCGTTTGCAAAGACAGGAGACAAGGTTCTGGTGGCCAGAATCGGCGGCAGCGTAGAGGCCAAAAAGCATCTGGAGGATTTGGGATTTGTTGTCGGTACGCAGGTGGAGATTATTGCTGCGGGCGGAGACGGCAACATCATAGTAAATCTTAAGGAATCCAGACTTGCGATTACGTCGGAGATGGCTTCCAAGATCATGATTAACTAAGGAACTGCTTTGATCAGCGTTCCCCGGAAGGCATCGGAATGCACGGTAGATAACGGATTCGCAACGAATCCGTTCTATTGTTACATGTGTTATATGCGGACAACCGCAGAAAATGAGGAGGATTGAGAATGAAGACACTTCGGGATGTTGCGGTCGGACAGACAGCAACCGTCGTCAAGATTCACGGCGAGGGTGCACTGAAAAGACGCATTATGGACATGGGAATTACCAAGGGGACAGAGATTTATGTCCGCAAGGTGGCTCCGCTGGGGGATCCGGTTGAGGTTACCGTGCGCGGCTATGAGCTCTCACTCCGGAAAGAGGATGCAGACATCCTGGAGATGGCCTGAACATCGAATGGAGCAGTGAGTGAAGTGGCTGCAAGAGGTGGACACACCTAAAGAGCGGCCCTTTCAAAGAAATAAAAAAAGAAGGAGCAGCAAATGGAAATCAAAATCGCATTGGCAGGTAATCCGAACTGCGGTAAAACTACCCTGTTTAATAACCTGACCGGCAGCAACCAGTATGTTGGTAACTGGCCGGGCGTCACCGTAGAGAAAAAGGAAGGACGTCTCAAGGACCACAAGGATGTTGTGATTCAGGACCTTCCGGGTATCTATTCCCTGAGCCCGTACACACTGGAAGAGGTTGTTACCCGTAACTATCTCGTAAACGAGAAGCCGGATGCCATCCTGAACATCGTGGACGGCACGAACATCGAGCGTAACCTGTACCTGACCACACAGCTGGTGGAGATCGGTATTCCGGTGGTGATCGCCATCAACATGATGGATCTGGTTCGCAAGAACGGCGACAGCATCGATATCAAGAAGCTGGGCGAGGAGCTTGGCTGCAAGGTTATCGAGATCTCCGCTCTTAAGAACGAGCACACGATGGATGCAGCAAATCTCTGCATCGAGGCTGCAAAGGCGGGCAAGAAGGAGGAGCTTCCTCATGTCTTCACCGGCAGTGTAGAGCATGCCATCGCACACATCGAGGAGTCCGTCCAGAGCATCGTGGATCCCCAGGAGCTTCGCTGGTTCTCGATCAAAATCTTTGAGCGTGATACCAAGGCTCTGGAGAAGCTTTCCATCGATTCCTCGCTGATGAGCCACATGGAAGAGCACATCAAGGATTGTGAGAAGGAAATGGATGATGATGCAGAGTCCATCATCACCAACCAGAGATACACCTACATCACCGATCTGATCAAGAAGACGGTTAAGAAGGGCAAGCAGCCCGGCGCACTTACCACTTCGGATAAGATCGACCGCATCGTTACCAACCGCTGGCTGGCTCTGCCGATTTTTGCGGCAGTTATGTTTTTTGTATACTATATTGCGGTCAGCACCGTTGGTACGGTTGTGACGGACTGGACGAATGATGTTCTGTTCGGCGAGATCATCGGCGGCAATGCGGAGACACTGCTGACCAACATGGGCGCTTCGGACTGGGTTATTTCGCTGGTTGTTGACGGCATTATCGGCGGTATCGGCGCTCCGATGGGCTTCGTTCCGCAGATGGCCATTGTATTCCTGTTCCTGAGCTTCCTCGAGGACGTTGGATACATGGCACGTGTTGCCTTCATCATGGACCGTATCTTCCGCAAGTTCGGACTTTCCGGAAAGAGCTTCATTCCTTTCCTGATCTCTTCCGGCTGCGGTGTTCCCGGTATCATGTCCACCCGTACCATTGAGTCCGAGCAGGACCGCCGCATGACCATGATCACCACAACGATGATCCCCTGCGGTGCTAAGCTCCCGGTTATCGCTCTGATCGCCGGCTACCTGATGGGCGGCGCATGGTGGATGACTCCTGTAATGTATTTTGCAGGTATCGCACTGGTTATCGTTTACTGCATCATCCTCAAGAAGACAAAGTTCTTCTCCGGCGATCCGGTTCCGTTCGTTATGGAGCTCCCGGCTTACCACCTTCCTTCACTGAAGGGCATTCTCCTTCATGTTTGGGAGCGCGTATGGGCATTCATTAAGAAGGCAGGAACCATCCTGTTCCTGTGCTGCGCAGTAATGTGGTTCCTTGGCAAGTTCGGCTTCGTTGACGGCACCTTTGGTCTGGTTGAGACCGGAGATTCCCTGCTGGCAGTCATCGGCGGCGTTCTGGCACCGATCTTTGCTCCTCTTGGCTTTGGCACCTGGCAGGCAGTTGCTTCTTCACTGTCCGGCTTTGTTGCAAAGGAGGGTATCGTTTCCACAATGTCTCTTCTGTCCTCTCTTGGCGAAGAGATCGAGGAGTATGAGGTTTCCATGCACGATGCATTCCAGGCATTCTTCCCGACCAGCATCGCAGCTGTTTCCTTCCTGGTATTCAACTGCTTTGACTCACCGTGCCTGGCAGCCATCTCTACCATGGCGAAGGAAGTCGGCAGCCGCAAGTACTTCTGGTACTCTCTGCTGTTCCAGAACGTTGCAGCTTACTGCGTAACCTTGATCATCTATCAGCTGGTTGGGGTGGCCATCGGACAGGTTGCATTCAGCGCAGCAACGGTTGTTGCAGGTGTTCTGCTGGTAGCCGTTCTGTATCTGCTGTTCCGCAAGGATCCGAACAAGGCAGCAAAGGCATAAGCAGAGTAATCATTGCATAAAACTGTACAGCAGCGTCCTTACAAATGTGCGCTGATCGTCAGCTATAATAAAAAGGGACCTGCAGATGCGATATCTGTGGGTCCCTTTTTGGGAAAGAAGAATATTATGAAAATAAATGTACCGATCAACCAGGCAGATATTATAATCTTAGTCATCCTGGCAATTATGTTCATCATCGGAATCCGTATCGTCATCGGCTTTTTCAAAAAGCCGGAGCACCGTGACACGCAGGACCGGCAGGACGAGGCAGCAGAAGGCAGTATCAGATAGGAAAGGAGCAGGCAAATGATTGACTTCATTATTCTTGGAATTATTCTTATTCTGTGTGCGCTGTGCGTCTGGAAGCTTGTCTCGGACCGGCGCAAGGGTATCGGCAGCTGCGGAGGGATGTGCAGCGGCTGTGCATCGCACGGAAACTGCAGCACAAAGGACGTGCCGGAGCGGTTTAAGGCGAAAAAGTGACGGAATTTACGGATGCACCTGACGGAACCCATTGGGGATATATAGAGAACGCTGATTTAATCAGCGGTTTTCAAAGTTTGAAACTGGCGAAGGGTCAATGGGACCAGAGGGCATCAGGAGGGATTGAACATGGTACAGGTAACAGTCGGAATTGACGGAATGATGTGCGGCATGTGCGAGGCACATGTGGGAGATGCCATTCGCAAGCAGTTCCCGGAGGCCAAAAAGGTATCAGCCTCCGCGGGAAAGGGTGAGGCCGGATTTCAGCTTGAGAATGCGCTTCCGAAGCCGATGCTCGAGCACGAACTGCATGCTGCCGTAGATCCGCTTGGCTATAGAATTCTGTCGGTGGAGACAGGTGAGCCGGAGAAGAAAAAAGGATTTTTCCATTGGGGCAAATAAAACAGCACTGCGCACCGGCGGCTGTGTAAATGGACCTTGAGTGGATATGTGATTGGCAGATGGACAGACACCCTCGGAAGGAAACAGAAACATGAACAGCATACAGCAAACGGCTGCCAGGATGAGACTGGCGGCACCGGAAATGGCGGCCTCCCCGGCCGGGCAGCGGAATAAAGCGGTACACCTGATTGCGGATGCGCTGGAGGCTCATCGGGATGTTATTTTTGCCGCAAATGCACAGGATCTTGCCCGTGCAGCAGGCGATAATATACCGCAGGCCATCCGGAAGCGCCTTCGCTACGACGAGAATAAGCTTCGGGACAGCATTGCCGGACTTCGTCAGCTGGAGGAGCTTGCAGATCCCGTGGGGAGAAAGCTTCTGGAGCGAGAGCTGGATGAGGGACTTAACCTGCAGCGCATCAGCGTACCCATCGGGGTGATCGGGGTTATTTTTGAAGCAAGGCCGGATGCGATGGTACAGGTTGCGTCCCTGTGCATCAAGAGCGGGAATTGTGCCATTTTAAAAGGCGGCAGGGAAACCAGAGAGACCAACCGTGTTCTGTTCGGCGTCATCAAGGAGGCAGTGCTGGCGGCGGGGCTGCCCGCGGATTGCCTTTTCCAGGCGGAGCAGCATCAGGAAATCGATGAGCTTTTAGCCTGCGACCGGGATGTGGATCTGCTGATTCCCCGCGGCTCCAACAATTTTGTCCGGTACATCATGGAGCACACGAAGATACCGGTCATGGGTCATTCCAGTGGAATCTGCCACATCTATGTGGACGATAAGGCGGATCAGGAGAGCGCTGTACCGATCATTGTTGATGCTAAAACGCAGTATCCGGCGGCCTGCAACGCAGTGGAAACGCTTCTGGTCAATCGTAAAATTGCTGCACAGTTTCTGCCGAAGGTGGGAACGGCCCTTTTGGAGAGCGGTGTGGAGCTTCGGGGAACGCAGGAGGCGGCAGAGCTTTTGCCGCAGATTGCGGCGGAGAATGTCATGGCAGAGGATGACTTTGCCGTGGAGTACAATGATCTTGTTATTTCTGTTAAGCTGGTGGATGATGTACGGGAAGCGGCGGAGCATATTAACCGCTATGGCTCCCATCATACCGATGCCATTCTGACGACGGACGACGCAGCGGCGGAGTACTTTATGCAGCGGGTAGACAGTGCCGGTGTATATCGGAACTGTTCCACGCGGTTTGCGGACGGCTACCGCTACGGATTCGGAGCGGAGGTTGGCATCAGCACAGGGAAGCTTCACGCAAGAGGACCGGTGGGGCTGGAGGGACTTGTGACCTACAAGTACCGTCTGGTTGGCCACGGGCAGATTGTGGCAGACTATGCGTCAGGAAGGTGCAGCTTTCATCATCGAGACGTGTAACTGTTCAGGACCAAAGGAGAGCTGCGCAGCAGCAGAAAGAGGAGGAATATGGCAAAGACATATCAGGTAACCATTACCATGGAGAATGGGAAGATTATGAAGGGTGAGCTCTATCCGGAGACAGCACCGATTACCGTGGAGAACTTTAAGAAGCTCTGTGATGAGAATTTCTATGACGGTCTGACCTTTCACCGGATTATCAAGGGCTTCATGATTCAGGGCGGAGATCCGGACGGCAACGGAACCGGCGGTCCCGGCTACTGCATCAAGGGTGAATTCTCGTCGAACGGCGTTGCCAACGATCTGAAGCATACAAGAGGCGTTCTGTCGATGGCGCGCGCAAATGACCCGAATTCGGCGGGCTCACAGTTCTTTATTATGCACCAGGATGCAGCTTATCTGGATGGTCAGTATGCTGCCTTTGGCAAGATCACAGAGGGACTGGATGTGCTGGATGAGATCGCATCGGTACAGACCGGCTGGGGAGATGCCCCGCGCGTTCCTCAGGTTATGAAGTCGATTGTTGTTGAGGAGCAATAAGCCGGTTATTCTGCGAAGGATGTACCGTTTATCTGCATGGACCTGAATGCGTCCCGGTTGCTGCGTGAGATGGGAAGAAGCGCTGAATCAGACATGGTGCAGGCTGCTGCGGAGCAGGAACGGATGTGATCCTTATTGACCAGGATTCCGCGGCTTGCCAGAAGAAAACGGTCCGACGGCAGCAGAACAACCAGCTCGGAGAAGCGCATGCGGCTGCGGAGCGTCTGATGCCGGCACCATAGCCGGACATAATGCCGATCGGCAATAACATACAGAATTTCAGACAGAAGAAGCTGACAGCTTACAGTGGGAGCATGACCGCCGGGAGAAACCGGGACGGTGATGCTCTCTTTGTTTTCTATCAGCTCGAACAGGACGTCCTCGGGGAGCCTTGCGGAAAGCGTCAGGAGCATTTCGGCAAGAAGGTCAACGGAGGAAGGAGCAAGATGTGAGATTTCAATACGGATTTTCTGCATAAAACGGTAATCGGTGCCTTGCGGCGGCAGTTGGTGCCAAACGTATCCAATCGATGAGAAAACCCCCTATAATGCATTTTGTGCACGAGGTGCATCAAGTCAATGAAGCCGGGACTATCCGGTCAAGTCTGAATCATTTCATGGGGGTAACAGCAATGAAGCGAAAGAGAATTGTTCCAACACGACCTTGGCATGCGCGGCCAATTCGCGCCAGTACAGGCAGCAGAATAAAAGCCCTTGCTGTGTCGATGCTGTTGTCACTTGGGAGTTTCATCCTTCCTGCGAATGCGGAAGAACGTCCGGAAGATCTCCGGCAATATACGGCGGAGGAGATTGCGATCTCAGACACCGATGACGCCAGTATAACACAATCAAGTCAAAGCAATGGAATTCATGTCACAAAATCCCTGAGGAATAATCAGGACGGCACACTTCAGATTGAACTGGAGTCATGGGTCACCGGGAATAACCGGAGAGAGAGTATTCCTCTGGATGTTGTGCTGGTGCTGGATACATCCGGCAGCATGCGGCTGGATTATCCGGGTGCAGCCAACCGGATGGAGGCGTTAAAGCAGGCGGCAGCCGGCTTCGTTGATGCGATTGAAGAACAGAATCAGAACGCGTCAGAAGGAAGCCTCAGCCGCATTGGCCTGGTTCAGTACAGCAATGGGGCCGAAAGCGGAATCCGAAATCATTTAACCTCAGTTGATTCCGGAGGAAAGAGTGCACTGCGCGCAGCCATTGAGTCATTGAGCTATGGCGGACGTACCCGCACGGACGCAGGTCTTCAATATGCAGAGGAGCTTATGAACAATGAGGCGGACTCCGGCAGGAGCCGCGCGGTGATTCTCTTTACAGATGGGTATCCCAGCAACGAAGAATATGACGGCTTTGTTATGGACACGGCCAACCGAACGCTTGCAACAGCCAGATCCATGAAGGAGAAGGGAATAGAGCTGTTCACCGTCAGCATTGAGCCGGAGGCCTGCGTCAATGCAGGGGACGCACTTCCAACCTACGTCTCCAATGGACAGCCGAATTATACGGCAGCCTATTATGGTATGGATGCCAATACCTCGGATGCCAATATGTTCGCGCTGGGGAACCGGTTCATGCATCTGGTCAGCTCGAACAACCCGCATGCGCAGAATATGGATGTACCGAATGCACTGGATGGTTCGGATTCGGGTCAGACCACCTCACAGGAGAGAGGCAGTTACTATTACAAAGCGGCGACAGCCTCTGAGCTGACAGAGGTTTTTCGTCAGATGGCGCAGGATGTGGGAACGGCAGACTGCGGTCTTGGGACAAGCGCACAGGTGCGGGATTTTATCCGGAGTCCGTTTTACACAGATGCGGACCGGCAGGTGCGGGTTTTCACCGCCGACTATCTTGGCGGCGATGCATGGGGAGAGCGGCAGGATGTGACCGGCAGCATGCAGACAGAAGTTTCTGCAGAGGTCGTGAAGGTCAGTGGCTTTGACTATGCGGCCAATTATGTTTCTGAACAATCGCATCCGGGAAGTGCAGAAGGCTTCCGCGGACGCAAACTCATCATATCTTTTACCATTCGGCCCCAAACCATTTTCGGGGGCAATCATCTTCCAACCAATGGCAGCAGTTCGGGCGTTTATGCCAGCGCAGATGCAAAGACACCGGAGATTCTGTATCCGGTTCCGGCGGCAGATTTAAAGCTGCGCGGCAGAATCGAAATGACGGATCAGAATGTATATGTTCCGGATACGGTCAATCCGGAAGAGCTGACGAACATACCGGAAGACTGGAAGGCAGACGGAACCAACAACGCGTATGTAACATTCCATTACGAATTGAAAATCAAAGAAAACGGGAAACGAATTGCAGCTATGGATGTTCCTGCAGGGCAGAGTCTGTCCGGGTGCAGCTGGGTCTGGGAGAGTGAGGCCGGGGAGGCCGCTTCCTGCGGAGAGTATATTCTGACCTGCCGGGTGGAGCCGCTGGAAGCCGGCCATTACGATGGGGTTTCGCTGGAAGCGAAGGGGACGGTACATGTCTTTCATCCGGAGCTTACATTTACAGATTCTACCGTTTATCTGGGGGATCCGGCCGATGCGGCAGCCGGAGATACCACCGGGGAAGGAAGCCTTGGCGAACATTTAACAGCGCTTACGTGGAAATGCCCGGATGGAACGGCATCTGTCCCGGAAGAGGAGCCGGAGCTGGGATACCGGATTGCGATTCCGAACGGTCTGAAGGAAGAAAACGGGCAGCTTGTAACAGCCCGGAAGGAGGATATACCGGTCATTGTCGGGGTATGTCGCAGGTCCGGACCCGAGCTGACAGCAGATATCACCTCCTATGCGGAATACATGCACACATGCAGCAAAACCGGCTGCGGATACGAGAAGCGGGAAGGCAAAGGAAACGGCGAACGTTTTGTCATTCACATCATGGAAAAGCCAATGAAGGAGAAGGTTGATTTACCGAATACCGGCGGAAACGGATGGGAGATGTTCATCTATGCGGCAGTAATTTTGACGGTCATCTGGATCGCCTGGGAGGCACTTGGGGGCAGCCGAAGAACACAGTGAGGATCGATGCTGCAGGGGACGGAAAATGGCTGCAGAGCAGCTGCCGGCCCGAACAGCATGAACAGAAAGGGGTATTGCATGAAAATCAGAAAAGAAACAAAAGCCGAAAAGAATGGAAGAAATACCGATTGTGTCAGAAGACAGAAGAAGAGTTCGGAGCGAGCTGCGTGCGCCGAACCAATGAAGAAATGCGGAGGCGTAAGGGGGATGCTGGCGGTAGCCGGGACGGCAATTTTTCTTCCTGCATTTGCCGTGGGAGTGCCGCTTTCGGCGTATGCTGCAGAAATTCCGAAGGGAACCATCTGCGTCAGTAATGTCAAGGAAGAGAAGGCAAAGGTGACGGCCTATCAGCTGGTGCGGGGCACGTATTCTGAAGAGGATAAGCTGACAGGCTATGTTCTGGTCGATGAGAAGAACATGCCGCTGCAGGATATTCAGCATCCGACGGCGCAGGAGATATCTGACATTGCGGATTATCTGGAGGGATCGGGAAAAGGAATAAAGGGACAGACTCTTTCCATGACCAATGCATCATCCGGTACATGGAGTTTGCAGGCGGAGCCGGGGGAGTATCTTGTGCTGGTAACCGGCACCGGAGATGTTGTTTACAATCCGGCCGTTGTATCCGTCAATGTGACAGATGCCAATCAAATGAAGCTGCAGGATGGCAGTACGGACTTTTCAGGTTGGTTTCAGGGAACCGACAGCGTGTATATGAAGTCCTCCGTCTCTGATCTGCACAAATATGTCCTGCGCGGCGGGAAGGCAGTTTCCGGCTGCTCGGCGGCCATTGGCGAGGAGTTGACCTTTGTCATGGAGGGAATGACGATCCCTTCCTACAGCAGCAGCTACAAGCAGCCGGTTTATCAGATTTCGGACGAGCTTGAAAAGGGCGCGTTCGAAGAAATAAAAGACCTGAAGGTGCTGGTGGACGGACAGACAGTATCTGAGGGGAAGGATACCTGGCAGGTGAGTTATGGCTCGGGGAAGACCTCCTTTGTCATTTCCTTTACAGATGCGTATCTGCGTGCCAACGGAACCAAATCTGTGGAAATCCGCTACACATCCAGGCTTTCCGGCAAAGCGGGATTAAATTATGCGGAGAACACGAATGTTGCAGTCCTGAGGTATTCCAATGATCCGGCGAATTCCGGTTCCCTGCAGGAGAAAACAGCGGTCACATACCAGTATACCTTTGGGCTGGGAGCCAATATCGATCAGGAGGGAAAGGCTGCGCAGCAGACAGAGACCGAGGAGCTCAATAAGGTTACAAAGGCAGGCGGCAGCTATGAAAAGACGAATACCACCTATTCCGGGACAGGAGCTGTCAGCACGCAGCGCAGCAAGCATGCGCTGGAGGGAGCAGAGTTTGCCCTCTATCAGGATGCGGCTATGACAAAGCTCTTAAAGAAGGCAGAATCGGATAAAAACGGACGCATTTCCATCACCGGTTTGCAGGAAGGAGATTACTACCTGCAGGAGAGCAGTGCGCCGGCGGGCTATGCGGTAAATGATCGCAAATACCATATCTCGATCGCAGCATCCTACCGGGAGGATGGCGTTATGACCAGTTACACTGTGACGACGAAGGAAATGCTGGCCGACGGCAGCGAAAAGACAGCCGGAACAATGACCTATACATCGAATCCTGTGGTGGAAGCGGATAAAAGCGTTACAAATGCCATTCAGAAAACCGGAGATCGGGCAGAAATTCTGAATGTGCCGCTTACGCAGCTTCCGTCAGCGGGCGGAAGCGGAACGCTGGGCTTTGTGCTGGCGGCAGCAGGAATGTCAGGAGGATTTGTGGCTTGGAAGCTGGCAGGGAGAAGGAAAAATCGATAAGGCGCTGCGCTGTGCGGAAAACGGCGGAGCTTTTGATGGTGATGCTCATCCTTGCAACGGGGTTTTATCCGCTCATAAGTGATGCCTGGAATCAAAGTGTGTCCGACCGAATGATTGTCCGATACAGAAACTCCCTGTGGGAATATGCAGATGATGGGAATATCCGGGAAATGCTTTTGACAGCGGAGCTGTTCAATCAGGAGCTGCTGAAAGCGGGCGGAGGCATGCGCTGCGAGCCGACGAAAGAGGAGCACAGCCGCTATGAGAACGCGTTGAACGCGGACAGAAGCGGAATGATGGGGTATCTGGAGATTCCGAAAATTCAGGTATATCTGCCAATCTATCACGGAACAGAGGATGCGGTTCTTGCGAAGGGGGTGGGACATTTGGAGGGCTCCAGTCTCCCCGTCGGAGGAGACGGAACGCATGCGGTTCTGACCGGGCACAGAGGCCTGCCATCGGCAGCCTTATTTACGGATCTGGATCAATTGGAGAAGGGAGACACCTTCACGATCTCTGTCCTGGGAGAGGAACTGATCTATGCGGTGACCGAAATTCAGACTGTATTGCCGGAGGAAACAGAAAACCTGCGAATCGAAGGCGGAGAGGATCAGGTGACGCTGGTCACCTGCACGCCGTATGGCATCAATACACATCGGCTGCTGGTGACCGGTACGCGCCAAAAAGAGCTGCAGCAGGCTCAAATGATACTGCCGGAAGAGACTGCGGGAACCGTGCAAAGAACGGCAAATGTGTCCGATGAATTGAATCCGTCCAGGTGCGTAAAACGACGCTGGTATCGCCGGCCGGCACTGATCCTTGGCTGCGCAGCGGCAGCTGCGGCAGCAGGAATCTGCCGTTTATGGTGGATATGGACCATTGATTTGGCACGGGCCGGGAGGAAAGGGAGTTTATCAAGGAAACGGCCCACGCAGCATCCGGCTGCATAGGGCGGCAAATGGCAGGTCAAGGGCCGGAGAAGGAAGGTATGAATAAAATGCAGAAGTGTGGTATGAAAGGGCTGGTGCGATGGGGAGTGCCGGCAGTAATGTCTTTATTGCTGCTGGCAGGAACAGTCTTGCCGGTACAGGCGGGAAGAACAGGACAGGTTCAGATCTCCTACACCTGCGATAACCAAAAGACGGCGGTGCAGGGGACGGAGTTTTCTGCGGTATGTGTTGCGGATGCAAAGCTGGATGATAAGGGGGCGGTATATACACTGCGTTCGGACTATGAAAGGAGCGGCCTGAATCCGCAGGAGCCGTCCTTTTGGAGCAGCAAGGACACGGCGCAGAAGCTTCTTACCATTCAGGAGAAGCTTGGCTCTTCGCCGGGTAGGCAAACACCCAGGAGACAGGAGACGGATGCGGCGGGAAATGCGTATTGCAGCGGTCTGTCTGCCGGTATCTACCTGATCTGGCAGAGCAGCGCAGACAAGGAGGATGCGTATGAAACGGCGCTGCCGCTTATTGTGGCGGTGCCGACTCTGAGCGGCAGCACGTTATCCATTCGAGATTGGAACTGTAAGGTATATCCGAAGACAACCCAAAAGGCTAAAAAGCAAGAGATAAAACCGGCGGCCAATAAGGCGAAGCCGGAGGAAGTAAAGGCGCAGACGCAAGAAAGCGTGCAGCCTGAACAGGCCGGACGCGGAGCAGGGACGGGAGATTCCTCGAGGGTACTGCTGTCTGCAGTATTGTCCATTGCAGCGTTGGGGGGACTGTTGCTTTATGTGTGGCATGCACGCCGACATACGTAAGGCCATGATGGGCCGGCGTGGAAGAGGCTCCGATCAGAGCTTTCCTTACAGCAGGCGATAAATTTTAACGCCGTGTGCCGGGATATCGGCAGTTATCACACCGCCGCGTGCGGTGTGATTTGTTTTATCCCAAAGCTCATGCAGGCGAATCTCATCAGGAACGGAACCGTCCTGTGAGAGAAGGCCGAGCTGCTCAAAGGAAACGGTCCGTTCTCCGTCATCGTCCGAAAGATTGAAGATTGCGGCTGTAATGGATCCGTCATGACAGTCGGTGCTCACCCAGACGGCGGTATCCTGATCCCGCTGCAGCTGCTGACCAAAATGCTGTCCGTCGTTTAAGGACAGGATCTCCTTGTTCGTCAGCATACGCAGCTCATTGTCATTTAAAAGCGTCAGCTCGCCGCCGATCATAAGCGGCGCACCGAATATATTCCAGAGTGTCAGCATCGTGCGTATCTCATTCTCGGTAAAGGCGGAGCGCCGCTCGTTGCCGAAGATTTTACCGATTACACCGACAGGAAGCATGTCACAGTCCGGATAGCATCCGCAGGAAACATGATTCTGCCACATCTCGCAGCGCCGGAACATATCCAGAAGGAGCGGCCAGCTGTCCCAGAAGTCATCGGTGATGCGCCACATATTGGCATTCTGTGCATAGAACCAGGCGCGGTCCACATGAGCCGGTCCCGGAGAGAGGGAAAGAACTATCTCCCTTCCGGTTTTCAGAATCGCCTTATGGATCATCTCTGTCTCGTGCCAGCCGGAGAATACCTCCGTCTGAGAGTTATCCGGATATTCTCTGGAATCGCAGATGTCATCGCACTTGATAAAATCAACGCCCCAGTCAGCGTACATCTGAATCAGTGAGTCGTAGTAGGCCTGTCCGTCCGGGGTATTCCGAACGCCATACATATCCGGGTTCCAGGGACAGATAGAGTAAGGGTCTGCCACCTGGTCCGCGGTTGTCTGTGTGCCGAAGACAGGCAGATGCTGAAAAGCTGCTGCACGAGGAATACCGCGCATGATATGAATGCCGAATTTCAGCCCCAGCTGATGCACATAGGCAGCAAGCTGTGTGAAGCCGCTGCCGTCTGCCGAAGACGGGAAACGATTCTCTGCCGGCTGAAGCCGTCCGTAGGCATCCATGGCGTCGTCACCAAAGGGAATGTACTGTACCTCGGGGCGCCTTGTACCGGCGTCCCGGGAATACCATTCAATGTCCACTACGACGTATTCGTAGCCAAAGCTTTTTAAATGCTCAGCCATATAGTCCGCATTGGCCATAATGTCCTTTTCGGTGACAGAGGTGTCGTAATAGTCATAGCTGTTCCACCCCTTCGGTGCAGAAAGTGCAAAATTATTCTTGTTCATATCTCCATTCCTTTCCGTATGTATTCCCCTTGTTTGATGGTAGTTATGAATATATAGCCCGCGCCCCTGCGACCTGTGAAAGAACTGATCGCCTCCGCGGTGACGTGCTTGAGCACAAAGTGGACTGGTTCAATATTCATATTTTGGATGTTGCGGGCAATCCACTTGCGACTATACTGGTACGTAATCCGGATGAAACAGTAAGCACAGCTGCTGACGCGTTGCTGTCACATACCATGAACGGCGGCAATGCGCTATCCCTGCCGGAACAGGCACAGCAGATAAGGCACAATCGATAATGAGGAGGAGTATTATGAGCACACAAACTACCACGGCCGCACCGGCTCCGGAAAACCAGGACAATAAGATCAAGAAGCTGGTCTTTGCCGGTGTATTCGCTGCAATTACCTATGTCGTATTCACCTATCTTTCCATTCGCATTCCTACACCGGGAGCCGGACAGGTGTCCGTCCACCTCGGAAACGCGTTCGTAGTCCTGGGAGCACTTCTCCTGGGCAGTCTGTACGGCGGCATCGGCGGAGCACTTGGACTTACGATTGCTGACCTCATCGATCCTGTATACATTGTAGAGGCTCCCATCACATTTATCATCAAGTTTTTGATCGGACTTATCGTCGGATTGATTGCGCACCGTGTGGCCCACATCACGACGGAAAAGGACAACCGGAAGGTCCTTCTGGGAGTTATTGTTGCTACGATTGCAGGATTGGCATTCAATGCAGTCTTTGATCCGCTGCTTCGGTATTTCTACAAGATTCTGATTCTGGGCAAGCCGGCGGCGGAGGTATCGTTTGCCATTAACTTTGTTGTCACTCTGATTAATTCGGTGGTATCGGCCGTGATCGTAGTCGTGCTCTATATGGCACTGCGCACGCCTCTCAAGAAGCTGGGATTATTCTTTAAGCTTTAAGCTGTTCCGCCGCTGCAGCTGCTGCAAATACAATTTTGCTTGGCTCTGAATAGTTGCCATATTTTTACAAAGGGTATTGACATGACCCCGGGGGGATGTAGTATTATAGCATTCGTCTCGAGAGCAGAGCAGATTGCAGCGGCGGGACAGAATATAGAATGCGATAGTAGCTTAGTTGGTAAAGCGCCACCTTGCCAAGGTGGAGACCGCGAGTTCGAGCCTCGTCTGTCGCTCGTTGATGCACGGAAACGCTGGTAGTTCAGCGTTTCCGTTTTTTGTATCTGTTCAGCACCTGCCAATTTCAACGTGAATTGGCTGCTTGCAGGCGAATTCACGATTGAAATTGGCAGCTTGCAGGCGAATTCACGATTGAAATTGGCAGGCGGCCAAGGTGCGAAGCGCCTCTGGCCAGCCACATCGAGGATTTGCGGAGCAAATTCGAGATGTGGGCTGAACAAGACTGCGCAGACACGGAGCAGCTGATTTTTATTCGTGGTGAACCCGCTGCTTGCAGGCGAGTTCACGATTGAAATTGGCAGGCGGGCGAGGTGCAAGGACATGGGATATAAATTAAAGAAAACAGAACAGGAAAAGACCGGCAGCCGGAAGACTCAAAAGCAGCTGCAGCAGAATAAAAAGGCCAGAAGGCGTCAGATCGCGGCGGCTGTTATTGCCATCCTTCTGGCAATTGCGATGATCGTGCCGCTTCTGGTGGTTACCGTTTCGGCCGCGGAAACGCAGACGCAGCGGACCGTTCAGGACGGCATTACGCTGGAGGGACAAAGCGTCGGCGGAATGACGAAGGATCAGGTACAGGCGATCGCAGACTCCATTCTGGAGGAACGGCGCAGCGCAATCATTACCATTCATGGAATGGATGATGAAAACGTGACAGTGAGCGCAGGAAATCTGGGAATGACCTGGACCAACAGTGATGTTGCCGACACAATTATCAACTACGGACATGCGGCCAACATCATTGCACGGTACAAGCAGGAAAAGGATCTGGCGGTGAACGGAGCGGATTTTACCATTGAGCTGGATTTCAATCAGGACCAGATTCGCACCTTTATTGAGAACAACTGCTCCTCCTGGAATGTGCAGGCAGTCAATGCTTCTATGACGCGGGCCAACGGCGGCTTCCAGTTTACCGATGGAAGCGATGGTATTACCATTAATGAAGATGAGTCGGTAAAGCAGATCTACAGCTATCTGACAACCGAGTGGAAGGGAGAGGATGCTACCATCGATCTGGACATGGAGACGACAACTCCTGCTACCACGACAGAGGACCTGCAGAAGTTGACTTCCGTGCTGGGAACCTTTACGACGTACTACTCCACAGCCAACGCCGGCCGCTCGAAGAACATTTCCAACGCCTGCGGCATGATCAACGGATTGACGCTGGCACCGGGAGAAACCTTCTCCATGCTGAAGACCATCACACCCTTTACGGAGGAAAATGGCTATGAAATGGCCGGCTCCTATTCCGGCGATGAAGTGGTGGAGAGCTTCGGCGGCGGCATCTGTCAGGTGTCCACGACCCTTTACAATGCGGTGATCCGTGCAGAGCTGAAGGTTAACGAGCGTTACAATCACTCCATGATTGTAACGTATGTGGATCCTTCCGCAGACGCAGCCATTGCAGAATCCTCCGGCATGGATTTCAAATTCACCAATAATCTGGACAGCACAGTATATATTGAAGGCTACACATACAACGGCTCCATTACCTTCACGATTTACGGGGTGGAGACCAGAGCGAGCAACCGGAAGGTATCCTTTGTGAGCGAGACACTCTCGGAGACGCCCTCGGAAGGAACCAAAATAAAAGAGGATCCTTCGCTGGCGGTTGGCACGGTGCAGACCACAGCCGGCCATACCGGGTACACAGCAAGGCTGTGGAAGGTGGTGACGGTAGACGGCGTGCAGCAGAGCAAGGACGTCTTCAACAACAGCACCTACAATATGACGCCCACCTATGTTAAGGTGGGAACAGCCGGTAATGTTACCCAGGCGCTGCGCGATGCCATTTCCTCGCAGGATGTGGACGCCATTAAAAAGGCAGCAGCAGATGCGGCGGCCGGTGTTGATTCCTCGGCAAGCGACAGCCTGACAGAGGACGCCAAGAACGCGGCGGATGAAGCCTATGCCGATGCATTGGCGGAGGGACTGGATACAACAACAGCCATGGAAAAGGCTCAGGAGGCAGCAAACGCTGTGGTATCCGGACAGAGCGCGGACAGCACATCTGAGAGTACGTCGGCATCGGATGGCACGCAGGACGGAGGTGCGCAGTGATTCTCCGGACCGGCGAGCTGGACTGCAGCGTGTATGACCGGTCGGTGACAAAGCGCCTGACGGGTGTATGGAAAAAATCTGCGGCCAAGGCGCAGTCAGATGTAGCCGGGGGCCTGACCGGAATTATGTCAGAAGGGCTTCCGGTCCAAACGGCGACGGCAGTGCAGACGATCGGGGTGGATATCGACTTATCAGGGGCCGTATCCGGTGCGATTAATTCGCTGGCGGCGAAGGGAGCCAAGGCAGAGGAGCTCTCGGCAGAGCTTCTTTTACCGGCAGGCAGCGAGGAAGCACTTCTTCGATGCATAACGGATCAGCTGAAGGATCAGGCGCAGCGGGCGGCTGCGAAGGTCGCCGGTTTTCGGGCAGAGGTAACGGAGGCTCTCACACGTCCGGTAATCGTTATTACGGCAAGCGGCAGCGTATGCCGGCCGCTTAAGCGGGAATGTACCGCGCTGGGAGAGATTCTGGTCCTGGGGTACATCGGACTGGAGGGAACGGCACTTCTTGCAAAAGCCTGCAGACAGGAGCTGGAGGAAAGGTTCCCGGTGCGACTGCTGGAGCAGGCAGCTGCGCTGGATGAGGAGCTGTTTCTTACACAGGCGGTAGAGACGATGGACCGCCTGGGCATACGTCCGGGGTGCCTGGTATCTGTTCGGACAGGCGGCATATATGCAGCACTTTGGAACATGGCAGAAGCGTGCAGGCGCGGATTTGACATCGAGCTGACGCAAATTCCGCTTCGGCAGGAAACCATCGAGCTGACCGATTACTATGGGATAAATCCGTATCAGCTGTGCTCTTCGGGAGCAATGCTGGCGGTGGTGGAAAATGCACAGAAGGCCGCTGAGCAGCTGGCGGACGCCGGTATTTTTGCAAGGCCCATTGGGAGGCTTAGGGGGGACCGAGATCGCCGGATTCACAACGGCGAGGAGGTTCAGTCGCTGAACCGGCCGGAGGCAGACAGTATACTGCAGGTTTTAGGAGGAAGGAAATGAACACACTGAAGGAGAGGATCCTCACGATCATTGAGAAGAACAGCCGCATTGATCTGAAGGAGCTGGCAATTATGCTGGGCACCGAGGAGTGCGAGGTGGCAAACGCGCTGGAGGAAATGGAGAGCGAGGGAATTATCTGCGGCTACCATACCATGGTGAACTGGGACAAGACCGGCATTGAAAAGGTAACTGCGCTGATTGAGGTGCGCGTAACACCGCAAAGGGGCCAGGGCTTTGAGGAAATCGCAGAGCGGATCTACAAGTACCCGGAGGTGAGCAACGTCTATCTTATGAGCGGCGGCTACGATCTGATGGTTATTCTGGAGGGAAAGACGCTGAAGGAGGTGTCCGGCTTTGTCACCAATAAGCTGTCTACGCTGGATACCGTGGTCGGGACAACGACGCACTTCATTTTGAAAAAATACAAGGACCACGGCACCATCATGAATAAGCGCGAGGAGGATATCCGGGAGATTGTGACGCCATGAGAAAGGATCTGATTGCAGACAAGGCAGCATCCCTTCAGCCCTCCGGTATCCGTAAGTTTTTCGATATCGTGGCCGACATGAAGGATGTGATATCTCTTGGTGTGGGAGAGCCTGATTTTGACACACCGTGGCACATTCGGGATGAAGGTATTTATTCCCTGGAAAAGGGAAGAACATTCTATACATCCAACTCCGGACTGAAGGAGCTTCGTATGGAGATTGCAGCTTATCTGCAGAGAACCCAGAAGCTTGACTACCACTATCTTTCGGAGATCTTTGTGACGGTGGGCGGCTCGGAGGCCATTGATCTTGCCATGCGCGCGCTCCTGAATCCGGGCGATGAGGTGCTGATTCCGCAGCCCTCCTACGTATCCTATGAGCCCTGCGTAGTGATGGCAGACGGAAAGCCGGTCATCATTGAGCTCAAGGAAGAGAATAAGTTCCGCCTGACACCGGAGGAATTGGAAGCGGCTATCACACCCCGAACGAAAATATTGGTAATGCCGTTCCCCAACAATCCCACGGGCGCCATTATGGAACGGGAGGATCTGGAAAAACTTGTTCCCATTATCAAGGAGCACGATCTGATCGTTCTCTCCGATGAGATCTACAGCGAGCTGACCTATGGAGGCAAAACGCACGTTTCCATTGCTTCGCTTCCGGACATGAAGGAACGCACCATCCTCATCAACGGCTTTTCCAAGGCCTATGCAATGACCGGCTGGCGGCTGGGGTATGCCTGCGGACCGGAGGAGGTCATTCGCCAGATGGTCAAGATTCATCAGTACTGCATCATGTGTGCGCCGACCACCTCGCAGTATGCTGCCGTTGAGGCACTGCGAAACGGCGATGAGGACGTTGCCCGGATGCGGGAATCCTATGATGAGCGGAGACGCTTTGTCCTGCACATGCTGGGAGAAATGGGACTTCCCTGCTTTGAACCGGAGGGAGCCTTCTATGTATTCCCGTGCATCAAGGAGTTCGGAATGACCAGCGATGAATTCGCCACACGTCTTTTGCAGGAGGAGAAGGTGGCGATTGTTCCAGGAACCGCCTTCGGTGACTGCGGAGAAGGGTATCTTCGAATTTCGTACGCCTATTCCATCGACAGCCTGAAGAAAGCACTCGGACGTCTGGCCTCCTATGTGCGCAAGCTCCGTGAGGGAGCTCAACCTTAGAAAGAAATGACGTGATTCAAAGGCCATTTGCTTTTGGATCGCCGCGTGATTGAAGCATGAACGAAAAAGTACTGCGCATTTGCGAATTTCATAAAATAACCGCTCGGCTGGAGGAGCATGCAACCTCCGAGCCGGGCAAAAGGCTGTGCAGAGAGCTGCTCCCGTATACCGATCTGGTTGATATCACAAGGGCACAGGAAGAGACGGAGGCGGCACTTGGGTACCTCCTCCGCAACGGATCTCTTAGCTTCGGCAATAACCGCGACTTTTCCGCAGCCTTTCAGGCCCTGCATGTGGGGATCAGTCTGTCCATTGCAGAGCTTCTGCAGCTTGCGGGCTTCCTGGAGAATGTAGCGCGCGTGCGCAGCGAGTGCCCGGAGTCGGACGAGAATCCTCTGTATGATCTTTTTGACTGTCTGGTCCCGCTTAGCCCGGTGTCGGCGGAGATTCGCCGCTGCATCATCGGGGAGGATAAGATCAGCGATGACGCAAGCCCGGAGCTTAAAAAGCTGCGCCGTGAGATCGGCATCACAGATGACCGCATCCACGTGCAGCTGAACAAAATGCTGACGCAGACCTATGCCTCCTATCTGCAGGATACGGTGGTTACCATGCGGGACGACCGGTACTGCCTTCCCATCAAGAGCGAGTACAAGTCGCAGGTGCGCGGCATTGTGCATGACCAGTCCTCGACGGGCTCTACGCTGTTCATTGAGCCGGCAGCCATTGTGGAGATGGGAAACCATATAAGGGAGCTGGAATTCCGGGAGAAAAAGGAAGAAGCCAAGGTCCTGGAGACCTTATCGGGACTTCTCTCCGACCATCTGACCGCGCTGCGGGATGACTGTGCCAACATGACACAGCTGGATTTCATCTTCGCAAGGGCGCACCTTGCCCTGGAGCAGGAGGCGGTGCGGCCGGAGTTTAATGAAGCGCATGTAATTCGCATCTATAAAGGGCGTCATCCGCTGATTGATGCGAAAAAGGTCGTTCCCATCGATCTGACCATCGGTGAGAAGTATGACATGATCATCGTTACGGGACCGAATACCGGTGGCAAAACGGTGACGCTCAAAACCGTCGGACTTTTCGAGCTGATGGGGATGGCCGGACTCCATATTCCGGCCGCTGAGCACAGCGAGCTCTCTGTTTTCCGGGAGGTGTATGCAGACATCGGCGATGAACAGAGCATCGAGCAGAGCCTCTCCACATTCTCCTCGCATATGACAGCGATCGTTGATATTCTGAAGCGTGCCGATAAGAACTGCCTGTGCCTGTTCGATGAGCTGGGGAGCGGGACGGATCCCACGGAGGGAGCCGCGCTTGCCATCTCTATTCTGAATTTCATGCACACAAGGAAAATAACGACGCTTGCCACCACGCACTACGCAGAGCTCAAGCTCTATGCCATGCGGACACAGGGCATCGTCAATGCCAGCTGCGAGTTTGACCTGGAGACACTCCAGCCCACCTATAAGCTACTGGTCGGCGTTCCCGGGAAGAGTAATGCCTTTGCCATTTCACAAAAGCTTGGCCTTCCGGGATACATCATCGAGACGGCAAGGGACCAGCTGAGCAAGGAAACGCAGAATTTCGAGGATGTACTCTCTGAGCTTGAGGATACAAGACGGCGCAATGCCAAGGCGCAGGAGGAGATCACCCGCATGAGGGCCGATCTCGACCGGCGCAGCCGCGAGCTAAAGACCAGAGAGGATTCCATAGAGGAGCGCCGCAGGAAAATTCTGGATCAGGCCAACGAAAAGGCGCGTAACATCCTGCAGGATGCCAAGGATCAGGCAGACAGCGCCATTTCTGCCATTCGAAAGAGCAGCAAGGGCGCCGATATGACGGCGATGGAGCAGACCAGAACCAACCTTCGCGAAAAGGTCTCTGCCAAGACCAAACGCCTGCAGAAGGAGAAGGAAAAGCCTGTGCGAACCTCCAGCCTCAAGGCATCCGATCTGCACATTGGCGACCGGGTCCGTGTGCTCTCTCTTGGCATGCAGGGGACGGTGACGAAGCTCCCGGACCGCCAGGACAAGGTGGGCGTTCAGTGCGGCATTATGAATTCGCAGATACCGTTAAAGGATCTGGCGCTTCTGGACGAAGAAACCGGCATGACCATTGACTCGCGGGCCAAGAAAAAGACAGCCAGTGCCTTAAAGCGCGCGTATGAGGAGCAGCCCGGACGCATGAACGTGGGCGGTATGGATCTGTCGCGGGCTATGCACATTTCGCCGGAGATCAACCTTCTCGGGATGACAACGGATGAAGCCGTTATGGCACTGGACAAATATCTGGATGATGCGAGAATGTCGCATCTGGACACGGTACGCATCGTGCACGGCAAGGGAACCGGGGCACTGCGCAGCGCAGTACAGAACTATCTGCGCAGGCAGTCCTGGATTCGCTCCTATCGCAGCGGTGATTTCGGAGAAGGCGATGCCGGCGTTACCATTGTGAAGCTGTAGAAAAACGCGGATGAAGGTGCTTTCTACTTCTGATCTGCGATGCGGAGCATCAAATTTCTTTGCAAATCCCTGCATTCGGCAAAACTCGATGTAGAGCGGTAAAAAGGAGATACGAAATGGCAGTGAGCAAACAGAAAATCCTGATTGTGGACGATGATGCCAATATTGCGGAGCTGATCAGCCTGTACCTTACCAAGGAGTGCTACGATACGCTGATCGCAGAGAACGGGGAGGAAGCGCTGCAAAGCTATGCTTCCTATGCACCGGACCTGATTCTCCTGGATCTGATGCTGCCGGGAATGGACGGCTATCAGGTCTGCCGCGAGATTCGCATGAAGGCCCAGACGCCCATTATCATGCTCAGTGCCAAGGGCGAGGTCTTTGACAAGGTCCTTGGACTGGAGCTGGGGGCGGACGATTACATGGAAAAGCCCTTTGATTCAAAGGAGCTGGTGGCCAGAGTAAAGGCGGTTCTGCGGCGGTTTCACCAGAACCCGCAGGATCAAACGATGCAGACGGCCGGCGGGGAGAAGATCGTCCGCTATTCGGATCTGACCATCAATCTGACCAATTATTCAGTCACCTATATGGGGCAAAATCTGGATATGCCGCCCAAGGAGCTGGAGCTGTTGTATTTTCTGGCTTCCCAGCCCAACCGCGTGTTCACAAGAGAACAGCTTCTGGATCAGATCTGGGGCTATGATTACATCGGTGACACCCGGACAGTGGACGTGCATATCAAACGCATCCGGGAGAAAATCCACGACAACCAGCACTGGCGCATTGCGACAATCTGGGGAATCGGTTATAAATTCGAGGCCAATGCGTGAGGAAGACGATCTATCTGAAGTTCATACTGGCGTATGCGCTGTTCGCGGTGTTTGGCTTTATTGCAGTGGCAACCTTCGTGTCCAACATGACCGCGGACCAGGTGCGGCAGCAGGAGGCGGATGCGCTCTACCGCGAGGCAACAACCATTGCAGACACCTACGCGGCGGAGCTTTACAGCTATGAGACCTCCATTGACAGCGTGTACAAGCAGCTGCACTCCCTCGGCACCTACCTGGGCGCAGATATTATGGTGCTGAACCCGTCAGGACGTGTGGTGGTTGACAGTCAGTCCCGCATTGATCCGGAGACCGAGGTGCGGGTGGAGGACTTTTCGCCGTCGGCCTTTGCCGGCAATCTCTACACCGAGGGAACCTTCTGGGGGTATTTTACGGAGGATCAGCTTTCAGTTCTTGCACCCATCACACAGAATTATAAAACAAGCGGATATGTGGCCATTCATTATCGTGTGGCCAAGCTGCAGGAGGAGGCCAACCGAAGGCTGAACATCGCGTATGTGGAGCTCCTGATCATTTTGCTGCTGTCGCTGATCATTCTTATCTTTTTTACAGAAATTGTATATCTCCCACTTCGCAAAATAACGAAAGCAACCGAACAATATGCGGCCGGCAACATGCATTATGAGCTGACGGTGGACAGTGAGGATGAGATCGGGTATCTCGCGGCGTCCTTAAGCTACATGGCCAGAAAGGTGGCCAGCTCCGAGGATGACCAGAAGAAGTTTATTGCTAACGTTTCTCACGATTTCCGCTCGCCGCTGACCTCCATCCGGGGATTTCTGCAGGCAATGCTCGACGGCACCATCCCGTCCGAGATGCATGAAAAATACATTGGAATCGTTCTGAATGAAACGGATCGTCTTACCAAGCTGACCAATGATCTGCTGGCCTTGAACAACCTGAATACAAAGGGCATGATGCTGAATTACACAGACTTCGATATCAACGGTGTGATTCGTCAGGTGGCAGCTTCCTTTGAACAGACATGTCTGCGCAAGGGGGTTACACTGGAGCTGGTTCTGACGGGAGAAGTGCTGTATGTCAATGCAGATCAGGACCGTATACAGCAGGTGTTGTATAATCTGATTGATAATGCCATTAAGTTCAGCAGCTCCAATACCTCCGTTCGGATTGAGACATCAGAGAAGCATCATAAGATCTTCGTATCGGTGAAGGATCGCGGCATTGGGATCCCTGTTCAGGAACAAAGTGCTATTTTTGAACGCTTCTATAAAACGGATCTGTCCCGCGGCAAGGATAAAAAGGGGACGGGACTGGGCCTGTCGATTGTGCGGGAGATATTGCGCGCGCACAATGAGAACATCAATGTAATATCTACAGAAGGCGTGGGGTCGGAATTTATATTCACTCTGAAGCGCTCCGGACTCAATGACAAGCTGGAGGATTAATCAGAAGAAAGAGCTCTTGCTTGGACAGGCGGATGCTAAGCGAAACAATGGACAACAATTTGAGCACATCAGAAGAAAAAAAACATGTGAAAGAACCAACCGGGAAAACCGGGGATAAAAAGCAGACAGAGCAGCCACCTCTGGAAGTAAACACAGATTTTATGAAGGAGGAAATTCGCCAGCGCCCGCTGAACAAGAAGCGGCTGCTCCGCAG
>CAVFRZ010000003.1:0-39801 GCA_963624875.1 Anaerovibrio sp. | reverse complement strand
GTATGGGATTATGTATGAATCGATCCTGGAGCTGGAGCAGAGCGGCCTTGCGGTGGATCCGGTTACTTTGCAGGAAAAGCTCAAGGAAAAAAATCTTCCGCCGGAGATGTATGATGCCAGGACGCTTGGCACATTGATTGCGCAGGTTCCTACGTCGGCGAACGTTGTAAGCTATGCCCGCATCGTGGCTGAGAAGTCGCTTATGCGGCAAACCATCCGTGTTTGCGAGGAGGTTGCCAACGATGCCTATATGGGGGCAGGCGGCGCTCAGGAAATCATGACGAAGGCGGAGGAGTCTATTTTCCGCCTGTCACAGGGAAAACGAGGATCGGAATATCAGGATATACGGCAGATTGTTTCGAATGCGATGCGCAAGATTGTCATGGCCTCGAAGATCAATGGCAATGTCACAGGTATTCCGACCGGATTTACCGATCTGGACAATAAGACAGCCGGTCTTCAGCCTGCGGATCTGATTCTTCTGGCTGCAAGACCGTCCATGGGAAAAACTGCTTTCGTACTGAATATTGCGGAGAATTGCGGTGTACGTCAGAAAAAACGGGTGGCTATCTTTTCGCTGGAAATGTCCAAGGAGCAGCTGATCAACCGTATGTTTTCGCTGGAAAGTCACGTGGATGCTCAGAAGATACGAACAGGTGATCTTTCGGAGGGAGAATGGTCAGATCTGATTGAAGGCGCAGAGACGATCGGTGAATCGGCACTCATGATCGATGATACTCCGGCAATTACGGTAGGAGCCATGCGATCAAAATGTATGAAGTTCAAAATGGACCAGGGGCTGGACCTGATTATTATTGACTATCTTCAGCTGATGAGCGGAAGCGGCGGCAAGAGCTCAGAATCCAGACAGCAGGAAATTTCGGAGATTTCCCGTTCTCTCAAGGCTTTGGCCCGGGAATTGAACGTCCCTGTAATTGCCCTTTCCCAGCTTTCCCGTGCTGTGGAGTCCCGGACGGATAAACGGCCGATGCTTTCCGACCTTCGTGAGTCCGGCGCTATTGAGCAGGATGCTGACATCGTGATGTTTATTTACAGAGATGAGTATTATCACGAGGATTCACCGGACAAAGGAATTGCCGAAATAATCATTGCCAAGCAAAGAAACGGTCCGATTGGAACGGTGCAGCTGAAATGGCTGCCGGAGCTTACAAAATTCGCCAATTTGGCTGGAGCTGTTGCGGCACAGAATGGGTAAGAGAATGACAGATTGTTCGAATAAAGCCACAGAAAAGAAAGGCAAATTCGTGTGCCTTGGAAACAGACAGGGTCGGGAGAAATGTATGTTTCTCCTGATCCTGCTTTTGTCTTTTATTGCAGTTTTGCTTTTCAATTTGCTTACGCCGATGCTATCCGACGATTATTCGTATGCGATGGAGGTCGGGCAGGCAACAGGGATCTGGGATCTGATCCTCCAGGAATATCACCAGTATATGAACTGGAACGGGCGGAGCGTTGTTCATCTGCTGCTGCGCATTTTCCTGTATCTGCCGGGTCCTGTGTTCAAAATTGCAAACAGTCTGGCGTTTGTAGTGCTTTCTGTCTTGATGTACCGATTGGTGAGACCGGATAAGCGCTTCGATGTTTTCACGATGCTTTTGCTGCAAATGGGACTATGGCTGTACGCAGTGGATTTTTCGGAGACAATTCTGTGGGAGGATGGAGCCTGCAATTATCTGTGGGGAGCCATATTCATCCTCGGATTTATGAATCTCCAGAGAAACGAACTGGAACATGCTGCTTCTGACGGAGGGAGCAGTATGCTGCATAGAATCATGGTAGGAACGGGACTTTTTTTCTTTGGACTTATTGCCGGATGGTGTAACGAAAACACGTCGGGCGGATGCCTTTTGTTTCTTCTGATGCTCCTTTTTGTACAGAAAAAAAGAAAACAGAGGATCTCGCCTGCGTATTGTGCCGGAATCGCTGGCAATGTAGTTGGACTTGCCGTAATGGTGCTTTCGCCGGGAGCCAGAATCCGTGCTTCCTATCATACAGAGGATGAAAACTATTCCGGCTTCCTTGGGCTGCTCGCGAGAATACAGAAGATCACACTTACCATACATGAGTATTTTGACGTTTTACTGGCGGTTTTTCTTGTGTGTGTGGTTATTCTGCTCTTGCAGAAAAATCACCGTGCAGCGGCCAGAATGGCACTGTATGGCGTGTTGTTTCTGGCTACATCATATGCGCTTGCGGCAACCTCTCAGACACAGGCAAGAGCCTTCTTTGGTGCGGGCTTGTTCCTGCTGATTGCTCTTGCAGTTGGAATTCGAGAGGCTGTGAAGGGAGAGAACGAAGGGTATCTTCTTAAAGGCGCCGGTTACAGCCTTCTGGCGGTCCTTGTTCTTCAGTTTTTCTTTGTATATGTAGAAGACGGAACGAATCTGGCCAGAATTTGGAGAGATGAGACGAGGCGGATTTCCTATATTCAGGAGCAGGCTGCACTGGGAGCAGAAGAAATTACCGTGCCGCTGGTTCATACGGATTTTTACAATTCCTATTCGGCGATTGAGAAAATGGAAATGACAGAGGATCCGGGATATTGGATTAATATTTTCTATGAGTCATATTACGGTGTTCCGTCCATTCGTGCAGTGGATTATGACACCTGGGCTGCTGAAAACGATGCGGCATCCGAATGATAATATCCTTGACCGCAGGAGAGATATGTAAAAGGAGCCGGCATCCGCGGATGTCAGCTCCTCTCGTTATTTTTGTCTGTATTTCCAATGTCTGCGTGCTTCTGAAATTGGCTCAGCCTTCAGAAATTGCACCTACAGGACACTGTGCTTCGCAAGCGCCGCAATCGATGCAGGAATCTGCATTGATCTCGTAGTGTGCATCGCCCTCAGCAATTGCCTGTACAGGACACTGAGCAGCGCAGGAACCGCAGCTGATGCAAGCATCTCCAATAACACGTGCCATAGTTACATCCTCCTTAAAATATATGCATGAAATTATGCTTCATACGACTTTTTGAAGAAAGGACAGACATCCAAGGATGCCTGTCCTTTGATCGTTCTCATCTTACAACTCACTGTCTTTGTTAGACAATGCTAAGTTTTTATGGCTTAGAATCAGTTGTTGTAAAGGGCACCCAGCTTCTCGAGGTATGCATAGTGAGCCTTTGCATGAGCCTCAGCCTCTGCGAAGAGCTTTGCTGCTCTCTCAGGGTTCTTGCGCTGCAGGGAAGTGTAGCGAACCTCACCGCTGAGGAACTCACTGTATTCCTTGGTAGCGGGCTTGGAGTCCAGAGTGAACTTCTTGTCACCGCCTGCAGGGTTGAAACGGAACAGGTTGTAGTAGCCGGTCTCGACTGCGAGCTTCTCTTCGTCCTGTGCCTTGTTCATACCCTTACGGATACCGTGGTTGATGCAAGGAGCATAAGCGATAACCAGAGACGGTCCCGGATATGCCTCAGCTTCAGCAATTGCCTTGATGCACTGATTTCTGTCTGCACCCATGGAAATCTGAGCAACATATACATAGCCATAGCTCATCGCCATAGCAGCAAGATCCTTCTGAACGGTTTCCTTACCGCCTGCTGCGAACTGAGCAACTGCGCCTTCGGGTGTAGCCTTGGAGGACTGTCCGCCGGTGTTGGAGTATACTTCGGTATTTACAACGAAGATGTTGACATCCTTGCCGGAAGCAAGTACGTGGTCCACTCCGCCGTAGCCGATATCAAATGCCCAGCCGTCGCCGCCGAAGATCCACTGGGACTTCTTAGCGAGGTAATCCTTCTCCTTCAGGATATCCTTTGCAGCATCGGAGCCATCTGCCTCAAGAGCTGCAATCAGCTTATCGGTAGCAGTACCGTTCTCGGCACCCTTTGTAAAGGTATCCAGATACTCCTGGCTTCCTTCACCGCCCCATGCGGCCACCTTCTCCTTGAGCTGTGAACGGATGGCATTGTTGGCAAGAAGCATACCATAACCGAACTCTGCAGCATCCTCGAACAGAGAGTTGGACCATGCAGGACCGTGACCCTTTGCGTTCACCGTGTAAGGAGTAGAAGGTGAAGAGTTGCCCCAGATGGATGTGCATCCGGTTGCATTCGCAATATACATTCTGTCGCCGAACAGCTGTGTGATGAGCTTAATGTAAGGTGTCTCACCGCAGCCGGCGCATGCACCGGAGAACTCCAGCAGAGGCTGCTTGAACTGAGAACCCTTTACAGTTGTTTCTTTGAACTTGGCAACAACATCGTCCTTGATCGGAAGCGTTACTGCGTAGTTGAATGCATCCTGCTGGTTCGGAAGTGCCTGTGCCTCATCCAGTCTTGTCATGGTGAGAGTAGCTGCCTTCATATTGCCGGGGCATACATTTGCGCAGGAGCCGCAGCCTGTGCAGTCAAGGCTGGAAACAACAATGGCAAACTTGTAGCCGGGCATACCGGTGAGATCCTTTACGACCGTGCCGGCAGGAGCCTTTGCAGCCTCTTCCTCTGTCATAGCGATCGGGCGAATTGCTGCGTGCGGGCAAACATAAGAGCAGAATGTGCACTCGATGCAGCTCTCAGCGTTCCAAACAGGAACATTAACAGCAATGCCGCGCTTTTCGAATGCTGCTGCGCCGGAAGGAGTGGAACCATCTACATAAGGAAGTACATCAGAAACCTTCAGGTTATTGCCTTCCTGAGCAGATACTGCCAGCTGAATGTTGTTGACGAATGCCTCAACATCCTTACGATCGGTAGTAACCTTCTTGAAATCAAGGCCTTCGTCCTCAGCGCTGCCCCAGCTCTCAGGAATTTCAACCTTGTGCCAGTTCTTGGCACCGGCATCGATAGCAGCCCAGTTCTTCTCAACGACATCCTGACCCTTACGGCCGTATGTCTTCTGAGCGGCATCCTTCATCAGCTGTACTGCATGATCCTCCGGGATGATCTTGGTGATGGTGAAGAAAGCGGACTGAAGGATGGTATTGATACGAGTCGGTCCCATACCGGTCTCAATTCCGAGCTTCACACCGTCGATGGTATAGAAGTTGATCTTGTGATCATGGATGAACTTCTTAACCTGTCCGGGGATGTGCTTCTCCAGATCCTCATCGCTCCAGGAGCAGTTCAGCAGGAAGGAACCGCCGTCTACCAGCTCCTGAACCATGTTGAACTTGCGCATATATGCCGGGTTATGACATGCAACGAAGTTCGCCTGGTGAATCAGGTAGGTGGACTTGATGGCCTTCTTACCGAAACGAAGGTGGGACATGGTTACGCCGCCGGACTTCTTGGAGTCGTAATCGAAGTAGGCCTGCGCATACATGTCTGTATTGTCACCGATGATCTTAATGGAGTTCTTGTTGGCACCTACGGTACCGTCAGCGCCCAGACCCCAGAACTTGCAGCAAACCGTACCCTCAGGAGTGGTAACGATTTCCTTACCGGTAGGAAGGGAAAGGTGTGTAACATCATCATCGATGCCGATGGTGAAACGCTTCTTGTTCTCATTGTTGTAAACAGCAATGATCTGTGCAGGTGTGGTGTCCTTAGAACCAAGGCCGTATCTGCCGGTGTAAACCGGAACCTGATCGAACTTGGATCCCTTCAGAGCAGCAACGACATCCAGGTACAGAGGCTCGCCGATGGAGCCGGGCTCCTTGGTGCGGTCGAGAACAGAAATCTTCTTGACAGTATCAGGGATTGCGTTGATCAGAGCCTCTGCGCAGAAAGGTCTGTACAGGCGAACCTTTACAAGTCCAACCTTCATTCCCTGTCCGTTCAGGTAGTCAACGGTCTCCTCAATGGTCTCATTAACAGAACCCATTGCGATGATGACCTGCTCTGCATCAGCAGCGCCGTAGTAGTTAAAGAGCTTGTAATCTGTGCCAAGCTTTTCATTAACCTTGTCCATGTACTTCTGAACAACGCCGGGCATCTCATCATAAGTGGTGTTGCACGCCTCACGAGTTGTGAAGAAGATGTCAGGATTCTGTGCAGAACCCATCTGACGAGGATGATTCGGATTCAGAGCATTGTTGCGGAACTCCTGTACCTTATCCAGGTCAATCAGATCCTTGAGATCGTCATAATCCCAAACCTGAATCTTCTGAATTTCGTGAGAGGTACGGAATCCGTCGAAGAAGTTGATGAAAGGAAGCTTACCGTCTACAGCTGCGCAGTAAGCGACAGGAGTCAGATCCATAACTTCCTGTACGGAGCTCTCGCAGAGCATAGCTGCACCGGTCTGACGACATGCGTAAACGTCGGAATGATCGCCGAAAATGTTCAGTGCGTGAGAAGCTACGCAACGCGCAGATACATTGAACACGGCCGGAAGTCCCTCGCCGGCTACCTTGTAGATGTTCGGGATCATCAGGAGCAGTCCCTGGGAAGCGGTGAAGGTAGAGGTCATTGCACCGGCTACGATGGAACCGTGGGTTGCACCTGCTGCACCTGCCTCAGACTGCATCTCGGTTACATGTACAATGTCACCAAAGATGTTCTTGCGTCCGGCAGTTGCCCACTCGTCAACATGCTCAGGCATAACGGATGACGGTGTGATGGGGTAGATGGTAGCAACTTCCGTATACGCATAGGCGGCGTGTGCGGCAGCCTCGTTACCATCCATGGTTAAGTACTTTCTTGCCATTTTGGTTTCCTCCTGTATATTTGCGCATCCTGAAACGGCCCAAACAGAAAACATCAATAAATCACGCTGCCTGCACTGTTCCAGAAGCAGGGCACACTTTGCCCTGCCATGATGCTGATCTATCGGTTAGAAGTCTACCATTCGGTTTGTGAGAATGCAACGATTCGAGGAGACGAAGAAGTTAAATCTTTGATACATTTGCCTAATGAGAGTTAATTGCAACTAATAATAATTAGAAACGTTTAACATAAAGAACGGGGCAAATTTGTTACATATGATGAATCCCCGGATTGCGGATATAAAACATGCGCAATCCGGGGATCAACTTTACGAATGGGCGCTGAACAGCTGCTGCGATTTTAATCAGCGGGGGCAGTTTTGCGGGCGATTCCGGAGAGCTTTTCTACAGCGTGATCTGCAATCAAAAGAGTTCCGTGTTCCTCAAGATACTGCTCTCTTGCATAGGATGCCGGCTGCATGGCACCAAACTCAGAGATGGATGCCAGAACGCGGCCCTGTGATGCGGCCTCTTGGGCATCCTTCATTGTCAGAAAAAGCAGATACGAGCCATCTTCCTTATAGAGAGTACTTTCTCCGGAATAAGCCGCCTGCATCTGATCAGCTGCCTGCAATACCTGATCCATGCTGCGGAAGGCGTACAACCGGTGGCAGGCAGCATACTCCTGAAAACGGCGAAGTGCTTCACGAGGATCGCGTGATGCACTGGGACGATCACTCTCCCGACCGGATGCTGCGTGCTCTGTCAGAGACTGAAGAAGCTGCTCGAAAGCACTTGCTCCGTGCTCCTTTTGACGAATGGAAGGTGCAAAATTGGAAAACCGCGGATCGAGCTCCTCGGGGTCATGGACCTTGGTGACCACCAAAATAATGCTGCCGTCCTTCAACGGAATTGCTTCAATCATCAGCGGAGTATTGTCACTTTCAAAGCCTACCTGGCGATAGGCTTGCTGCAGCATCTCGCGAAAAAGGGCTTTCGCCTTTTCGGTGCCGTACGCGAGCTCACTCAAACGCATTTGACGGGAATCAAGATCCTCCTTTGTCAGAGTGAACCGAACCTGATTTTCATTTATTCTCTCGATTTTCAAGAGGGTAACCTCCGAATGTCCTGCGTGGGGATGAAACAAGGTCAAACCCTAAGGCCTCCACCTGTCGACAGAGGAAAGGGAATTATATGGTTTAGTTTATCTACTGGTGGAGTTTGTAGTCAATGTGATTATAAAAAGTTTAGAAAACTTGTGAATGATCACGAAAATGTCTGGATGTGTGAAAATATACAACAAACATGCTTGTGTTTAACAAAATCGTTCGATATTATGAGGGAACCGAGAGGATCGGACAGTTAAGGCATCGTAAAGGAGGCGATGAGAACGGTTCTCTGTCGAACATCCTATCTGCGTATTACACTATGACATCATTTCAAAGGTTTCCATTTGTCTTTTGAAGCTAAGGTAGATTCTCTGACACAACGTTTTCCCAGATACAGAAAGATCATTTACGAAGATCAATTGCTCAAAGTAAATCACAATTACAAATCATTTTGTTCGGCAGTGAAGGATATTGTGCGCCGCGGGGGAGCTGCTGACCCGGCGGACGAATGAATGCACGATGCGGCGGCAAGAAGATGCGGTCGGATTATTTTCGGTAAGGCTGCGGCATTTGAGGGATGAGTTCCTGCGGATAAGAACACCTTCTGGTTGTCGTATTTCGACAAAAGAGCTGCAAATGGCCTGTTATTAAACACAATCCACATAGTATTTTCTAATGTCATCTCATTGCGGCTGCAAGGCCGGCAAAGATGGTATGACAGCGTCCTTAGCTTAATTTCGGTGCAGTAAAGAATACATTTTGGGGCCCCGTCTTAAAGTGTGCTGCGGGAAATGGCGCGCTGCCATGCCATTTTTGCGTGCACAAAAGTACAGAGGCAGGAAACAGGGAAGTTTGGTATAATGCTTGCGATACTGAAACGAGCATCGAGTTTTTCCGAAGGAAAATCGAGATGGGCGCTAAACAATTACATATTTTTATCGGAGAGAGGAATGGCATCCAGATACGACGATTTTCCGGATTACGAAGATGAATTCTACGGCTACGGCGGTGGAAATGAACGCTATGAAGAGAAGACCTGGGGGGATATGGACGGAGACTATGATGCATATCCGCAGGAACGCTATGAAGATGACTATGAGGCCTATGATGAACGGAGCGAAGGGTTGTATGACGAGGATCTGGTCTATGAGACGAGGCACTCGGCCAAAGAGAAAAGCCGCAGAAAAAGAGTAAAGTCATCTGCCGGGAACCGCAAAAGCCGCTCTACAGGATCGGGTAGAAATGCATCGGCTGGGGGTACCAAGCGGTCAAACGGAAGAAAGAAGAAAAAGAAAAAAGGTGCTTCTCCCATTGCCGCACTGGTTCTCATGATCCTGGTTCTGGTAATTGCGTTCGGTGCGAAGCTCTTTCTGGATCGATATTCTTATTCCAGAGAAACAGCAGACCTTGCGGAACAGTTTGGCATACAAGGCGAGGGGGATGTCCCGATCATATGGGGGGATACCTTATCTGAAATCCGCGCAAAGCGCATCGACGGAGTGGATTACATGGCTCTGGACGATGTGAAATCCGGACTGAACAGCCGGTTTTACTATGGCGTGCAGAATGCCTCGGATACGACAGGAATGATCCTCTATTGTCTGCCGACGACGAAGCTTAAAACAGTCATCGGAAGTCAGGAGGTGCTGGCTGATGACGGAAGCTCACAGACATATTCCTACATACCTGCGCGCAATGTGGACGGGGTTATTTATCTGGCGCTGGACTTTGTGAAGGAGTATACCGGCTTTGACATGACCGCCTTTGAAAATCCCCATCGACTGCAGATCGATACGGAAGGCGGGAGCAAGACGGTAGCAACCATTGCGAGAAAAACGCAGATTCGCACCTCGGGAGGCATCAAAAGTCCTATAGAGGAGCAGCTGGAGAAGGGGGCAACAGTCACCGTTTTGGAGCAGATGGAGAACTGGTCCAAGGTTAAGAGTGAAGATTCCGTGATCGGCTATGTGGAAAATCGCCGGCTCACAGACATACAGTCAACAGAACAGACCCTGGCATCGGATTATACGGAACCTGAGTTCACGCATATTACTGTGGACGGCAAAATAAATATGGCCTTCCATAATGTGTGGGGATCACAGGGGAATTCTACGCTGACATCCTATATGTCACAAACCAAGAGCGTGAATGTAGTGGCACCGACCTGGTACTGGGTGAGCGACAATGACGGGAACATGGAGAAGGCGGGAACAGCGGATTATGTAAATCAGGCACACAATCTGGGATGCCAGGTGTGGGCAGTTGTGGATAACATCAATTCCAGCTCTCTGACGGATAATCACACGTTTCTGACAACACTCGATGCCAGGACCAATCTGATCAGTCAGCTTCTGCAGGAAGCATCTTCGTGCGGATTTGAAGGAATTAACGTGGATTTTGAACTGATTCCGGAGGAGAACGGAGAGGATTACATTGAATTTATCCGTGAGCTTTCCATTGCCTGCCGTAATGCGGGAGTCATTTTGTCTGTGGACAATTATCCAAGCTACAACTTCAATTCGCACTACCACCTGGAGGAACAGGGCGTTTTTGTGGATTACGAGGTTGTAATGGGCTATGATGAGCATTATGCGGGAAGCCAGGAACCGGGAAGCGTTGCGTCGATTTCCTATGTTACCGAGGGAATTCAAATGGCTCTAGAGAAGGGAATTGACAAGGATCGTCTGATTAATGCGATTCCGTTCTACACAAGAGTCTGGAAGACACAGAATGGCTCTGTGACATCGGAGGCACTTGGTATGCAGCAGGTGCAGGATTATATGCAAACACACGGGATGACAGCAAGCTGGGACGCGCAGACCGGACAGAACTATGCGGAGACGACGGACGCGGACGGAGCGAGAATTCAGATCTGGGTGGAGGATGCGCAGTCGATTCAGCAGAAGCTGGACGTGATGCAAAGCTGCGGCATTAAAGGCGTTGCAGAATGGAAGCTGCAGTATGAGACGTCAGATATCTGGGATGTGATTTCCAATTACATGACATCCTGACAATGAGAAACGCTTTAATCGGGGGTTCTCCATACTTCGGAGCAGAGAATACGGCTCTTGGAACAGAAGGTGACAGAAATGGTGACACGGTATGTGTCAATGACAGAACAGAACATGGATGACGTGGCCATCGCGGAGGCGGGGCACATCCTGCAAAGCGGCGGTCTGGTCGCGTTTCCGACCGAGACGGTATATGGACTGGGCGGGGATGCTCTGAATCCGGAATCGTCCAGGAAAATTTATGCAGCCAAGGGCCGGCCGTCGGACAATCCGCTGATCGTACATGTCTGCCGATTGGAGGATATACCGCGAATTGTGGAGGATTTTCCGCTGCAGGCAAGGAAACTTGCTGAAGCTTTTTGGCCGGGGCCGCTGACAATGATTTTCCGTAAAAGCGAGGCGGTGCCGTATGAAACAACGGGGGGACTGGATACCGTTGCGGTTCGCTTTCCGAGCAACAAAATAGCACAGGCTCTGATTCGGGCGGAGGGCGGATATATTGCGGCACCGTCGGCCAATCGTTCCGGGAGACCTTCGCCGACGATTGCCAGGTATTGCAGAGAAGACCTGGATGGTCTGGTTGATATGATCATTGATGGCGGGGAAGTCGGAATCGGACTGGAATCCACAATCATAGATCTGACAGAGGATACTCCGACCATTCTTCGCCCGGGGTATGTCACCCAGGATATGCTGACCAAGGTACTGGGATCTGTCGATGTTGACCGCACTATTTTATCGGCTGATAGCGGAGAAAAACCGAAAGCACCGGGAATGAAATACCGACATTACGCTCCGAAAGGGGATCTGACGGTCGTGGAGGGATCGCCGGAAAGGGTTGCCGCTTATATTAACGAAAAACTGCAGGAGGCGCACAGCGGCGGAGAGAAAACCGGCGTATTATGTACGGATGAAACGAAGAGACTGTATCGGGCAGACTGTGTGAAGAGCGTTGGAAGCCGCTTGGATGAAGCTGAGATCGCCAGAGAGCTGTTTCGCATTCTGCGTGAATTTGATGATGAAGGCTGTACGGTGATGTATTCGGAATCATTTCGCGATGGTGAAATCGGGAATAAAAGTTCCGCAGGCAGCACAGCGGGGGGATTTGGCATGGCAATTATGAACCGGCTGATGAAGGCGGCCGGTCAGAAAATTGTTGTACTGCCGCAATAAAACGGCAAAAGGAGGGGAATATGATAGCAATTGCGAGCGATCACGGCGGATTTGAACTGAAGGAAAAGGTGATCCTTCATCTGAAGGAACAGGGGTATGAGGTAAAGGACTTTGGCACTGATGGAATACAGTCCTGCGATTATCCGGATTATGCAGGGCCTGCGGCCCAAAGCGTTGCGGCGGGAGAAACGCAGCGGGCAATTGTGATTTGCACGACCGGAATCGGCGTCAGTATTACGGCAAATAAAATTCCCGGTATACGCTGCGCATTATGCCATGACGTGACAACCGCCAGGCTGACAAGGCTTCACAATGATGCGAATGTACTGGCAATTGGCGCCGGGGTGATCGGTGAGAATGTTGCGATGGACGTTGTGGATACGTTCCTCGGGACAGACTTTTCAGGCGGGCAGCGCCATGCAAGACGAATTGCAAAGATTGCAGAATATGAGAAAAAGCAGTAAAAAAGAAAAGGACTGATTGAGGTCCTTTGCAATCACATGTGGAATGCCGCAGAAAATGCGGCTAAGAATTAGCTTTGCACTACAGGAGGATAAAATGGCAAACGTTATCATAATGGATCATCCGCTTATTCAGCATAAAATCGGTTTCATACGCAGACGGACAACCGGGACCAAGGCGTTTCGTGAAACGGTGGGAGAGATTGCAATGCTTCTGTGCTATGAGGCAACCAGACATCTGGAGCTGGAGGATGTGGAGATTGATACTCCGGTAGCTCATTGTGTGGCAAAGGAGCTGAAGGGCAAAAAGCTTGCGGTGGTTCCGATCCTCCGTGCGGGACTGGGCATGGTAGACGGCATGCTGCAGATGATTCCGGCGGCGAAGGTAGGGCACATCGGAATGTATCGTGATCCTGCAACGCTGAAGCCTGTAGAGTATTACTGCAAGCTTCCGGCTGACTGTGCAGAGCGTGAGGTCTTTGTAGTGGATCCGATGCTGGCAACGGGCGGATCTTCCGTAGATGCAGTTACACAGCTGAAAAAGCACGGATGTGAGAAGATTCATTTCCTGTGCATCATTGCTGCTCCGGAAGGTGTAAAAGCATTTACGGAGGCACATCCGGATGTGGATCTGTATGTGGGTGCTTTGGATGATCACCTGAACGAGCATGGATACATTGTTCCCGGACTTGGAGATGCCGGCGACCGCATCTTCGGAACCAAATAAAGCGCGTTGGTGAATGGAGGAGAACATGTCGGCAAAGCGAAGGGATTATATTTCCTGGGATGAGTATTTTATGGGGGTTGCCCAGCTCGCAGGAATGCGGTCGAAGGATCCCAATACACAGGTTGGGTCGTGCATTGTCAGCAAGGAACATAAAATCCTGTCGATCGGTTACAACGGAATGCCTAGAGGCTGTGATGATGATCATTTCCCGTGGGAACGGGAAGGGGAACCGCTGATGACCAAGTATCCCTTTGTGACTCACAGCGAGCTGAATGCAATTTTGAATTTTCGCGGCGGATCGCTGGAGGATTCTACGCTGTATGTTTCCTTGTTTCCCTGCAATGAATGTGCCAAGGCAATCATTCAGGCGGGGATCCGCAAGGTGATCTATAAGAGTGATAAATATGCCGGGTCCGACAACAACACCGCCAGCAAGCAGATGTTTGACGCGGCAGGCGTTGTTTATGAACAATACCAGGAGACGGGACGTCATATCGAATTAGCAGTGTAATCAGCCTATGATGTTACAAAGACTGCTTAACAGCAGAGTTTGCAGCAAAAAGTTCACAAAGCAGTTGCCTGGGAAGACAGGAAAACGACTCTGGGGAGAAAGAATTCTCTCCGGAGTCGTTGTGCTGTTTTTGCTGACCGGCAGTGTACCGGTTTATGCGACACAGGAGACGCAGGAAGCACTGAATAAGGCCAAGCAAGAGGCACAAAAGACCAAGCAGGCGGTAGAAGCGGGACAGGAAACCGTGGATCAGCTGGGCGATGAACAGAATACGCTGACCAGCACATTAAACAATCTCAATTCTCAGCTGAGTGTACTCTCTTCCAATCTGGCACAGCTCACATCTCAAATCAGCAGCAAGGAGCAGGAAATTTCTGACAAGCAGAAGGAAATCGATCAGGCACAGAGCGACCTGGATGATGCCATCGCAACGCAGGAGCAGCAGTATGCGAACATGAAGAAACGAATTCAGTTTCTTTATGAGAGGGGGAATACCTATTATCTGGAGATTCTCTTAAAATCAAGCTCCTACGGTGAACTTCTGAATCGAAATGCATATATTCAGCAGCTGAACAAATACGATCAGAAAACGCTGGAGCGTTATAAAAAGACAACGGCAGAGGTCAAAGAGAAAAAGGCGAAGCTGGAAAAGGAGCAAGAAGAGCTCCAGGCACAGATGGACGAGCTGGAAGATCTTCACGATGACGCCAGCAGTCAGGCAAGCCAGGTGAATGCTCTTGTAACGCAGACGGCCGGATCTTTGAATGCAACCAATGCACAGCTGGATTCTGCGCAGGATGCAGTGGATATTTTGCAGGACCAGCTGGATGCGCAGAATGCAACGGTTTCGGCACTGGAAAAGCAGCTGGAGGAGGAACGACGCCTACAGGCTGCTTCAGATGCATCCGCCTGGCGTTCGCTGGGGAGCATTACCTTTGAAGAAGGGGACCGAACGCTTCTTGCCAATCTGATTTACTGCGAGGCAGGCGGAGAGCCCTATGCGGGACAGGTGGCGGTTGGCGCTGTTGTCATTAATCGTCTAATGTCGGGAGCATTTCCGAATACGATGTCCGGAGTTATTTATCAGAGCAATCAGTTTTCGCCGGCCATGTCCGGGCGGCTTGCGGTTGCGTTGGCTTCGAATGAGGCGACGGCCTCATGCTATCAGGCGGCGGATGCGGCTATGTCAGGGCAGACCAATGTTGGAAGCTGCCTGTTTTTCCGTACGCCGATTCCGCAGGTGGAGCCTAAATACCGCATTGGCGGGCACATCTTCTATTGACAAAATCCACAAAACACCCATTTGTCAAGTCACAAAAGCTGTTAAATATTCCCTTAATATTCGTTGCGTGCATATTTGAAATCGAGTATCATGGCTTGTAAGGTGTGTGCCCATTTAAAGGGCATGCACATCTTTACAGACCGGCAATTGCGTGCCGCATCGACGGCGTAAACACTGAATGTTCTGAAGAAACCGGGAAAGCCGATGAGTGAGCTTACGCGTATATTTCGAAATCTATCCTTGATTGGACAGCTGGGGCTGTCATTGGTTACTCCGCTGATTATGTGTCTTCTCGGAGCGTATTGGCTGAACACCAGGGCAGGAGTTCCGCTCTGGATTTATGTTCCGGCCCTTGTGCTTGGCCTTGGAAGCTCTTTTATGACAGCCTGGAAGGTGTATTTGGTAGCTGTCTGCAAGAACAAAAAGGAAGAGCAAAGGACGGCATTTAATCGGCATTATTAAGATGTTTGGAGAGGAGCGGGAAGGAATGAGCATAAAGATGTCTGAGGCGGTGCAGGAATCAACCGGATTCGTGGCGAAGGGAACCGCTGTATGTACGGGGATAATGCTGCTATGCTTTGGCGGACTTCATGCGGTTATGAAGACGGTTCCTTTCGATGCGGGGGTTGTGCTGGGGGCAGTTCTTGGATTTGTGGTTGCAGCCGGGAATTTCCTGCTGATGGCAATTCAGGCAGAAAAGGCGGCGGCAGACGACAATTATGACAACGCCAGGCGCAAGATGACACTCTCATACAGATACCGGACATTGGGACAGATTCTTTTTATGATTCTGGCGCTGGTGGTTCCTGTGATCAATCCGGTGGCAGCCATTGTGCCGCTGCTGATGCCGGGAATACTCATCCGCGGGAAGGGTGTTATTTCTTATCGCAGAAAGAAGGGCTGATTCATGGATTTTTCGATTGAGGGAGCCAAAATATTAGCAAGAATCCCGACCGGGATTCCTATCCTGGGGGACATCCTCATTTCGGAGACGCTCGTGGTGTCCTGGGTGATCATGGGAATCATTTTGGCTTTGTGTCTGTTCTTGACTCATGATCTGAAGGTGGAGAACATCACAAAGCGCCAGGCGGTTGCGGAATGGCTGGTTGAACTGGCAACGAATTTTGTTCGGAACAACACCGGCGGGACCAGATTTGATGCGCTGATTCCATTTATTGCGGCATTGTTTTCTACCAGCATTCTCTCAAACCTGATCTGCCTGGTCGGCGTCTGGAGTCCGACGGCGGATCTGTCCACTGAGGCTGCATGGGCGGTAGTTGTCTTCATCATGATCACGGCGACCAAGATTAAAACCAGCGGATTGGGCGGCTATTTAAAGGGGTATACTCAGCCGATTGCCGTGATGACGCCGTTCAACGTGCTGTCTGAGCTGGCAACACCGGTTTCCATGGCCTGCCGTCATTTCGGCAATATTCTTTCCGGCGTAGTTATTGACGGCTTGATTTACTGGGCACTGGCGCTGGCTTCTTCCGCAATTCTGGGGCTGATTCCCGGCACAGTCGGAAAGGTGCTGTCGCAGATTCCGATTCTGGATGTAGGTATTCCGGCTGTTTCGTCGTTATATTTTGACTGGTTTACCGGGTTTATGCAGGCATTTATTTTCTGTATGCTGACGACAATGTATATCGCCAATGCAGCAGAAGAGTAGTTTGATTTTGTCACCCACAACGATCATAACAGGAGGTATGTCATGGGAGATTTTCAGTTACTGGCAAGAGGAATTGCACTGGCAGGATGCGGAATTGGTGCAGGATGCGCATTGATTGCAGGTATCGGACCCGGTATTGGTGAAGGCAATGCGGTTGCAAAGGCACTGGAAGCCATTGGAAGACAGCCGGAGTGCAAGAGTGATGTAACCAGCACGATGCTGCTGGGCTGTGCCATTGCCGAGACAACGGGTATTTACGGCTTCGTAACGGGCCTTCTTTTGATCTTTGTAGCACCCGGAATGTTCATGAATTATCTGCAGTAATCTGCTGGCAGGAGGAATGGGTATGGAGACACAAAGCCTCGTTACCATTGTCCCGTGGACATTTGTGGCAACGATCATCAACCTGTTTCTGACCATGCTGCTGGTGAAGAAATTTCTGTTCAAGCCGATTAACCGGATTCTGGAAAAGCGCAGAGAACTGTCCGAAAAGGAATTGACTGAGGCACGAGCTGCCAAGGCAGAAGCGGACGGACTGAAGGCGGCATATGAGGAAAGTCTGTCGGATGCGAAGGCGGAGGCTGCCAGAATTCTTCAGGATGCGCAGAAAGAGGCGCAGGCAAAGGCGGATCAGACCATTCGCGATGCACAGCAGCAGGCAGCGGGCATTCGCTCGAAGGCGGAGGCTGATATTGCTCAGGAGAAGAAAAAAGCTGTTAATGAAGCCAAGGATGAAATCGGCGGTCTGGCGATGGATATCGCCGGCAAGGTGGTCGAGAAGGAAATCCATGAGGAAGATCACCGCAGGCTGATCGATGAGTTTCTGGATCATATAGGAGAGGCATCATGACAGAAACAGGTGCACTGTATGGAAAGAGCCTGTATGATCTTGCTGCGTCAGAGATGATCTCCGATGAGATTATGAAGCAGCTGGAAATGGTGCAGGACTTGTTCCGAGAGAATGAGGATTATATCCGTCTGCTTTTGGAGCCGTCGATTGCCCAAAAGGAGCGGCTTGCGCTTTTGGATCAGGCATTCGGAGAAGCACTGCATCCATACGTGTTGAATTTCCTGAAGATTCTTACAGAAAAAGGGATTTTGCGGGAGTTTCACTCTTGCGTTGAAACCTATCGAAGGCTTTACTGCAAGGATCAGGGAATCGCAGATGCGAAGGTAACCAGTGCGGCGGCGTTGGAGCCGGAGCAGCTCAAACTCTTACGGGAGAAGCTCGAGAGTATGAGCGGGAAACGGGTTCTGCTGCAGCAAAGAGTGGATCCTTCGGTCCTTGGAGGACTTCTGGTGGAAATGGACGGCCGCCAGTATGACGGAACGGTGAAGGGCAGGCTTTCGGATCTTCGAAGAAAGCTTACAGAAACGGTGCTGTAGCAGGAAGACTGCAGCAGCCTAAGACAAAAGGATGTGGTTGGAATGGAATTAAAACCAGAAAAAATTTCCGAGGTAATCCGCAGCCAGATCAAGTATTACCAGAACGCAATCATCCAAAGTGAAACCGGAACAGTTCTTACGGTGGGCGATGGTATTTCCAGAGTCAGCGGCCTTGTGAACTGTGTGTCCGGAGAGCTTCTGGAATTTGAGAACGGAACCTACGGAATGGCGCAGAATCTGGAGGAAACCAGCGTTTCTGCTGTGTTGTTCGGCGAGGATACGGGAATTCGAGAGGGACAGACGGTCAAAAGAACCGGGCGTGTTGTGTCAGTTCCGGTTGGAGAAGCCATGATTGGCCGTGTTGTAAATGCAATCGGTCAGCCGATTGACGGAGCCGGACCTATTGATGCAGAGGAATATCGGCCGGTGGAATCTCCGGCGCCCGGTATTCTGGATCGGCAGCCGGTAAAGGAACCGCTGCAGACAGGGATCAAGGCAATTGATTCCATGATTCCGATTGGAAGAGGACAGCGTGAGCTGATCATCGGGGATCGTCAGACGGGCAAGACAACGATTGCTGTAGATACCATCCTGAATCAGAAGGGGAAGGATGTTATTTGCATCTATGTAGCCATCGGTCAAAAGCGCTCTACCGTTGCCAATCTCATGGAACAGCTGCGCCAGAACGGTGCGATGGAGTACTCCATTGTTGTAGCTGCAACAGCGTCGGAACCGGCACCGCTGCAGTACATTGCACCGTATGCAGGCTGCGCCATGGGCGAATATTTCATGAATAAGGGAAAGCACGTACTGATTGTGTACGATGACCTTTCCAAGCATGCGGTTGCCTATCGGGCACTGTCTCTGTTGATTCGTCGTCCGCCGGGACGAGAGGCCTATCCGGGAGATGTGTTCTATCTGCATTCAAGACTTCTGGAGAGAGCCGCAAAGCTTTCGCAGGAAAAGGGCGGCGGATCGCTTACAGCACTTCCGATTATTGAGACACAGGCGGGTGATGTGTCAGCATACATCCCGACGAATGTCATTTCGATTACAGACGGGCAGATCTTTCTGGAAACGGAGCTCTTTCATTCCGGCATTATGCCGGCTGTAAACCCTGGTGTTTCCGTATCCCGCGTCGGAGGAAATGCACAGATCAAAGCCATGAAGAAGGTTGCAGGAACACTGAAGCTGGTTTATTCGCAATACCGTGAGCTGCAGAGCTTTGCACAGTTTGGTTCTGATCTGGATAAGGATACCAAATCCAGGCTGGATCAGGGAGCACGTATCGTAGAGGTGCTCAAGCAGAAGAATTCAGCACCGGTTCCGGTGGAGAAGCAGGTGGCAATTCTGTATGCTGTGACGCAGAATATTCTGAGCGAGGTTCCGACGGCATCGGTTGCGGCGTATGAGCAGGGCCTGTATCGCTTCCTGGAGACGGACAGTGACGGTTTGGCGGCGATGGATGCCATTCGAAAGACAGGGAAGCTGGAGGATGAGACACAGGAGCATCTGAAGAAGGCACTGGAGTCTTATACGAGCCGCTTTTTGTCGGAAAGGTGACAGGTGAATGAGCGATGGCTGCTGCGAATATGAAGGCAGTGAAGCTCCGGATCAAGAGTGTCCAGAACACCATGCAGATCACCAAGGCTATGCAGCTGGTGGCTGCATCCAAGCTTCGGAGGGCAAAGGAAAAAGCAGAGCAGAGCAGACCGTATTATGAGACGCTGCACCGGACATTAGTGGAAATTGCAGCCGGGAACACGGAATTTGGCTCTCGTTATACACGCGCAGGACAAAATGACAGGTATCTGTATATTGTCATTGCAGGCGATCGCGGGTTGGCAGGCGGCTATAATGCCAATCTTTTCAAAAAGGTGGAAGAGGAGTCGGCCGGAAGGGACTATGAGGTTCTTCCTATCGGTCGGAAGGCAGCAGATTATTTTCGCCACAAGGGTGTCCCCATTCTGACAGAGGCTTTTTCGGAAGCGGCATCGGTTGGACCATCTGACTGTTTTGAGATTGCAAGGCTTGTGTGCGAGGAATACAGCAAGGGGAGCTTTGGACATGTAAGTCTATGTTTTACCCGCTTTGTTTCCATGATGACGCAGACGCCGGAGGCGACGGCAATCTTTCCTCTGTCAGATCTGGCATCACAGGATGAGGGCCGTCAGACAGAGCAAAGGGACGGAAAGAGCAGGAATCTGATTCTGTATGAGCCGGACTCGGAGACCGTGTTTGATTCGATTGTTCCGGACTATCTGGCAGGCATTCTGTATACGAGCGTAAATCTTTCTGTGGCCAGTGAGTATGCGGCGCGCCGGATGGCAATGGAGGCTGCAACGGATAATGCGGAGGAGATGATTGATACGCTCAGTCTGAACTATAACCGCGCCAGACAGGCGAGCATCACGCAGGAGATCACAGAAATTGTGGCTGGTGCAGAGGATGCCGGATGATAGGAATCAAATCTTCTTACGAAGAAAGGAAAGCAGCAAATGAGCAAGCAGCATACAGGAAAGGTGATACAGGTTACAGGACCTGTTCTGGATATCCGGTTTGCCGAGGGTGAGCTTCCGGAGCTGAACAATGCAATTGAGCTAATGGTTGATGGACGTAAGCTGGTTGCGGAAGTGGCACAGCAAATTGGCGATGAGGTGGTTCGATGCATTGCCATGAGCTCTACGGACGGATTGGCAAGAGGTATAGAGGCAGTTGATACCGGAGCACCGATTTCTGTTCCTGTTGGTGAGGAATGCCTGGGGCGTGTATTCAATCTGCTGGGGGAGCCGGTGGACAATCAGCCGGCACCGGAGGCAGCACAGCGATGGTCTATTCATCGTCCGGCGCCCAGCTTTGAGGAACAGGTTCCTGCACAGGAGATTTTTGAAACAGGAATTAAGGTTGTAGACCTGATCTGCCCCTATGCAAAGGGCGGTAAGATTGGTCTGTTCGGCGGAGCCGGCGTAGGAAAGACCGTCCTGATCATGGAGCTGATCCATAATGTGGCGACGGCACACGGCGGAATCTCTGTCTTTACCGGCGTAGGAGAACGCACCCGTGAGGGAAATGATCTGTACGGAGAGATGAAGGACTCCGGCGTTCTGGATAAGACGGCCTTGGTATACGGACAGATGAATGAGCCGCCGGGAGCCAGAATGCGCGTTGGATTATCCGGACTGACGATGGCAGAGTATTTCCGCGATGTGAAGAATCAGGATGTTCTTTTGTTCATCGATAATATTTTCCGTTTCACCCAGGCTGGCTCAGAGGTATCTGCGCTTTTGGGACGAATGCCTTCGGCAGTAGGCTATCAGCCGACACTGGCAACGGAGATGGGTGCTCTGCAGGAACGCATTACCTCCACCAAAAAGGGATCCATTACATCCGTGCAGGCGGTGTATGTTCCGGCAGATGACCTGACAGATCCGGCACCTGCAACAACGTTTACACATCTGGATGCAACTACGGTATTGTCCAGAGACATCGCAAGCCGCGGCATTTATCCGGCAGTGGATCCGTTGGATTCCACAAGCCGTATTCTTTCACCGGAAATTGTCGGTCAGGAACATTACGATGTAGCAAGAGGCGTGCAGATGGTACTGCAGCGGTATCGCGAGCTGCAGGATATCATTGCCATCATGGGCATGGATGAGCTTTCGGATGATGATAAAAATGCTGTGTACCGCGCCCGCAAGATCCAGAATTTCCTGTCGCAGAGCTTCTCTGTTGCAGAGCAGTTTACCGGTATACCGGGTACCTATGTGCCGTTGAAAGAAACGATCCGTGGGTTTAAGATGATACTTGACGGTGAATGCGATGATCTGCCGGAGAGTGCATTCCTGATGGCAGGAACCATTGATGATGTGTTCCGAAAGGCAGAGAAGGACACCGCACATTAGAGAAAGGATCAACTATGTCAACCTTCCAGATACAGGTTGTTTCACTGGACGGCCTGGAATACGATGGAGAAGTGCAGCGAATTCGCCTGCGTACCATAGGCGGAGATGTGGCAATCCTGGCTGGTCATACTAATTACTGTACGGCGATCGGCATGGGGACGGCGGAGATTACGCTGGAGGATTCCACCAAACGCTCGGCGGCTTGTATCGGCGGTATGCTGTCTGTTATGAACGGCGTGTGCCGTGTGCTGCCCACAACCTGGGAGTGGGAGGAAGAGATTGACGTTGAAAGAGCGCAAAGGGCCAAGGAGCGCGCTCAGCAAAGGCTTCAGGATGAGAAGCTCTCCAAGGTGGAGAGAGTCCGGGCGGAAGCCAAGCTCTATCGCGCATTGGTTCGCCTGAGCGCGGCACACAAGTAAAATGCGGAATACCATCTATCGAATATTGTATGCTGCTGCTTTATTCTGCGTAGCCTTCCTTCTTATGGAAGTGTTCGCGGCAGGTACCAGCACGCAAACCACAACAGAAATGTCAGCTGCAGTACTGCCGGTTATATCAATGGATACCGGCAGTACTGTTTTTAATACTCTGTATGGACTGACACAGGAGCAGAATCCCGGGCAGATGAGGACGGTCCTGACACCGATTGATTCGGACCGCACCATCGGACTGCAGATCCGTGCATACGGACAGACCATTTCTGCACTATCTATGGAAGTAAGGGATATTACGGGAGATCGTCTCATCGAACAGGAGGCGGTAGAAGTGACCGGCGGGGAGGACTCCGTTTATAACGCACAGCTCACATTTAAAAATCTTATTTCCCCGGACACGGAATATATGCTGGTATTACGGCTGTCCACGGAAGACACGCAGGATATCCGTTATTACACCCGATTTGTTTATACAGAGGATAATTCAGTCAGCGAGGCGGCAGAAGAGGCCCTGACATTTGCACGCACATTTCATGATAAAACCTTTGATAAGACTGCAGAGGATTATTTGCTGACGTACCTGGAGCCGTCGGATGACGTATCCAACAGCTCATTGGCCAGTGTCACGTTGTACAACAGTGCAGATGCTGTGACCTGGGGGGATTTGAATCCAACGGAGGTCACCTCACCGATTTACTCCATTACAGACAGGGAAGGGGAGACCTTTGGAATTCGAGGAACCTATTATGTGTCCGCACCTGCGCAGAATGAGGAACCGGGTCAGACGCTGCTGTTTCGATGCGAGGAGTTTTATGAGCTTCGGAAGGGTACGGATCGCTTTTATCTGATGGATTATGAACGGACGATGTCGCAGGACTTTGACCCGCAGCATCCCTATGGAACCTCCGGCGGTTTAACGATTGGCATAACGTCATCACAGATACAGACCATGCGCAACGCACAGCGCAGCGTTACCGTTTTTGTGCAGGACGGAAGGCTGTACGAATACTCCCTGTCTGAGGATTTGCTGATTTACATATTCGGCTTTGATGAGGCCGGGGATACGGGAGAACGTGAAACGCACGCGGAGCATGATATACGAATCCTTCATGTGGAAGAGGACGGAAGCGCGGATTTCCTGGTCTATGGATACATGAACAGCGGCAGGCATGAGGGCAAAATAGGTGTTTCGTTCTACCATTACAGCGGGGAATATCACACCATGGAGGAGAAGGTGTTCGTCCCCTACAGCGGATCCTGGGAACGTTTAAAGGATCGCATCGATCAGATTTCGCACTATGATGTGGAAACCGGAAAGCTGTATCTGATCCTGGATAATGCGTTGTACGAAATTGATGTAAATGTCTGCAGCCTGCGGCTTGTCGAGGGAAACCTTGCAGAGAAGTCGACGGTAATCGCATCCAACGGTGTACTGGTGGCGTATGCGGAAGAGGAGCAGGGCCAGGCAACAGGGCGGATTGTTCTGGTAAATCTAAACGGATTGAATAAGACCATTGTGGAGCCGGAGGCCGGCAGTTATGCAGTTCCCCTTGGCTTTCTGGGACAGGACCTTGTGTATGGAACAACAAGCAGCCAGGAGGAGCTTCAGGACGTAATCGGGACCAAAATCACACTGATGGATCATGTGTATATTGTGGACCAGGAGCTTCATGTTCTGGAGGATTATCATCAGGATGGCTATTATGTGACCGGATGCGAGGTGCGTGACAATCAGCTGGTGCTGGACAGGGTCCAAAAGAATACGTCAGAGGGCACGTCGGAAACGGCGTATGTACCGGCTGATTCGGACACGATTACCAGTGCGGCCAGCTCCAGCACATCGTCTCTTGTACAGAGCGTATCATCCTCTGGATATGGCACAATAAAGCAGCTAAGTCTTGGCGTGACAGACTGGTCTGACTGCCAGTATATGCGGCCGCAGGAGATTCTGTATGAGGGCTCCAGAGAGCTTTCTCCAAGAGGCAGCGCGCAGACGGGAGGGGCCACGCAGAGTGCAGGACTTGCAGAAACGGTCAGCCAGGATAAAGAATACTTCATATACAGCTGCAAGGAATACCTGGGATCGACGGATCGAATCAGCACAGCAATTGAACTGGCAGATCAGCAGCGGACTGGTGTTGTGGTTGACGAGAGCGGGCAGTACATCTGGAAAAACACGACTGCGCAGCGCGCTGAGATAGAAGCCTTAACAACAATGGAGGCTGCTGCAGCTTTGGGAAATTCGCAGGCAGCCTGCTTACAGGCTATGCTTACCTATGCGGCAGCGGAAACGACAAAAATCGACACAGCAGGACTTCTGGAAGAGGGAAAATCCGTACTGGAGATTCTATCCAATGCGCTGGAGGATGCCGGAATTCTGGATTTGACTGCCTGTTCCATGGATGAAGTGCTGTATTATGTGGAACAGGGAAGTCCTGTATATGCGTCAGTGGGGGACAAGTCAGCTGTATTGATCGTGGGATATGGACCGGAGAATATAGAAGTGTATGATCCGGCGGCAGGAAGCGTGCATCTTCTTGCCAGATCTGCTGCAAGTGAGCTGTTCGAGAATGCAGGAAACCAGTTTATCAGTTACAAGTAGGGGATAATAAAAAAGGAAACGCTGATCTACGTCAGCGTTTCCTTTTTTGTTATTCGATGGTATGCAGACCGCCTTCCTGGTAACGGGCCACGAGATTCTGGATTCTTGCAGAAGGATCCAGAAGATCTGCGATGGAACTGTCATGATTCAGCGTATCTATGATATAAGCGATGTACTTGCTCATACTGCAGCTGATATACCAGGGACGATCCAAAAGCTCCTGCGGCTGATAAATCAGGTTTGTTGTGAGAATACGATCAATCAGACCGCTTTCATAGGCTTCGTCGAATTTCTCAAGACCGCTTGTGAACAGCCCAAAGGTTGCGAAGACGAAAATGCGTCCGGCCTTGCGCTGCTTCAGACCTCTTGCAACCTCAAGAACGCTATCACCGGAGGAAATCATGTCATCAATGATGATCATATCCTTTCCCTCTACGGAGGAGCCAAGGAATTCATGCGCCAGAATGGGATTGCTGCCGTCAACAACCTGTGTGTAATCGCGTCGCTTGTAGAACATGCCCATATCGAGGCCAAGCACGTTTGCAGTGTATACAGCGCGCTTCATGCCGCCTTCATCCGGGCTGATGACCATCATGTGCTCTGCATCGATTTGCAGTCCCTCTACGTGACGAAGCAGACCTTTAATAAACTGGTAAGCCGGCTGAACAGTATCGAAGCCGGACAGCGGGATGGCGTTCTGAACACGCGGATCGTGGGCATCAAAGGTAATGATGTTGTCTACGCCCATGTGAACCAGCTCCTGAAGAGCTAATGCGCAGTCAAGCGATTCCCGCATGGTGCGCTTGTGCTGCCGGCCCTCATACAGATACGGCATAATGACGGTGATGCGTCTTGCCTTTCCGCCGATCGCTGCAATGGTACGCTTAAGGTTTGCATAATGGTCGTCCGGAGACATGTGGTTGATCTCACCGAACATGCGATAGGTCTTGCTGTAATTCACAACATCCACAAGAAGATAGAGATCCATACCGCGAACGGACTGCTTCATGACGCCCTTGCCCTCACCGGTTCCAAAACGCGGGAGATCCACATTTACAATGTATGTCGGACGCTGATAGCCGTTAAACGCGAGGCTGTCCCTGTGCTCACTTTCTCTTTCTGCACGCCATTGTGTGAGAAAATAATCAATTTCCTTACCGATTTCCTCACATCCTGACACAGGGACCAGTCCAAGAGAACCAACAGGAATGGATTCAAGCTTACGTTTGTCGTGTCTTCTGATCTTCTCCATCTTGCCCTTTCTGCTGCGGCCAGACTGCCTGCAGCTCATACCTGGAGGAACGAATCATCCTCCGTACAATCCTAAAAGAATTTACTGCTTCATCTTACGGCTCACGCGAATATCGGAGCCAGTGAGCTTCATTATGGTATAACTGCTGGTGATCCGCGAAAAAATACGATCGGAATACCGATCACGCAGCTCCTGAAGTGACAAATTAGTTGAAATAATGGTGGAACGTCTGCGCAGCTCACGTTCGTTCAACAGCGAAAACAGCTGCGTAGATACGAAATTATTGGTCATTTCGGTACCAAGATCATCAATGATGAGAGCCTCACAGCCGTATAGGTATTCCAGAAAGCGTTGATATTCTGAACGCTTATCCTGCCCGAACAGGTAAGAGGAGATTGTCTCAAACAAAGAAGATGAACTGAAATACAAGACAGAATGTCCGGCCTTCAGCAGTTCTCCTGCAGTACATATGGACAGGAAGGATTTTCCGACACCGACTGTACCATAGAAAAATAAATTTTCATAGTCAGAATTAAAACGGCGGATATATTTTCTGCAGACATCGACTGCGCGGCGGAAGTGTTCAAGGTCCTCGCCGTGGTAGAACTCCTCGGACATGTTCTCAAAACGATTGGTGCGCAGCAGCTGATCCAAATGAGACTGCTGATAGAGAATAGCAGATTCCTTTTTCTTAAGACAGTGGCATTTCTGATTATCAATATAACCGGTGTCGTGACAGTCGGGACAGTCATACTGCAGCTGAAGATAATCCGCAGGGAAACCGGCGCCGATAAGGAGCTTTTCCTTTTGCGCGGCGATATCGGAAAGGCGTTCCCTAAGAGAAAAGGAAGGTGCTGCGCCGGAAAGCTTCTCCTGAAGAGAAGCATAGGAGATCTCCGGGATTTCCCTGTCAAGCTCCTGATAACGCGGAAGCTTGGCGTATACCCTTTTCCTGCGCAGCTCCAGCTCGCGCCGATGCCGATCCCGGACCTGGCTGTATTCCAGCATTAGCTTGTTGTAGTCTTCTCTTGGCAGTGACAATGATGCCTCTCCTGTAAATCGATGATTCTTAATTGCTCAGCAGCTGCTTTTCCAGCTCCTCCATGTTGTAGGAGGATTTCTCGAAGCTCTGGAAGGAACGAGCAGAACTTTTACCGGACTTAGCAGCGCGCCGTGCCGCTTGTGTCTGCACACTTTTTCTTGCCTGCTCAGCAGTGGAAATACCGGCCTCTGCCCAGTTAAGAGCAACCTTTTCGATGTAGCGGAAGTCCTTTTTGCCAAGGCCGACACAGTATTCTACCAGATAATCAATCAGCTCGTCCGAAAAGTGCAGCTGATCCGACATAAAGCAAATGGTTTTTGCCTCGCGAACAGACAGCGGCTTTCCGATGTACTGTTCTACAACGAACATCAGCTGGCGGCTTTCGTCGCTTTGCTGGAAGCTTTCCAGCTGCTCGGCAGTGACATCACTGCCCTGTACGGGGCGAGCCGGCTGCGGCTGTGCTGCGGCCGGTGTGGAAATCACAGGTGCAGCGGCAGAAACTGGTGTGCTTGCCGAGGACTCCATGGCAGAATTTGCGGCCAGCATCGGTGCAATGGAGATGACCTGATGATTTTCCTGAGAAACGGAAGCTCTGGGTTCACGAAGGAAAATGCCGGCCAGATTCCCGGCAGCATCAATCTGCAGAGTCAGGAGTCCCTTTCGCTCCCAGTAACGCAGGGAGCGCAGAACCTCCTTTTCTGTGTGATTAAATTTATCGGCAATATCCGACATACTGGTTGCAAGACCTGCAGACATCATACGGACAAGGTAGAGATAGATCTTGATCTGCGCATCGTTGGCGTCCTTCATATATTCATCGATAAATAAATTGGAAATGACCGTAGATTCCATAGCCTGATTGTTATAAATTGCAAATGCACCCATGCTGTAACCCCTCTTTTGTCCTTGTTATCAAAATGCCGTCACTAAACAATCATGCCTGCTCACACAGGCACCACCACAAATAAAATCAGCTGCACCCAATGTCTGCGCGAGCAAGCTCGCACGGACGCGCAGGCGCTGTCCGGGATTTTTGCAGTAACAGAATCCGAAAAATATCCGAAAAATTGCTTGTTAGGATAGGAGAGAGTATAGCATCGCGCCTTTTTCTTCAAAATGGTAAAACTGAACAGAAAAAAACGGTGTGTCCGGGACGGCATTTTATCCTCTGATTTGTGGATAATGTGGATAACGGGAATAAGATGCCCGAACCGCGAAAAACATAAAAAAGTTGTCCACACCCTCTTTGTCACAGAGGAATGTGGACAGCGTGGATAAATATCAGTCTTTGGATGAAGAAAGCAGCGCGGGGCCGATATCTGTGACGTTTCCGGCACCCATGGTTATCAACAAATCACCTTTTCGGCAATTTTTTCGCACAAAATTCTCGATTTTGCTAAAATCCGGAAAATAGAACACGTCCTCCCTTCCAAGGGCGTGTATCTTATCGGCCAGCGTTTGCGAGCTGACGCCGAGGGTGTCGGTTTCTCTGGCAGCATAAATGTCAGCGAGAATCACAATATCTGCAAGCGCAAGAGCACTTGCGAAATCGTCCAGCAGCGCCTTTGTCCTGGTGTAGGTATGCGGCTGGAAAATGCAGACAATGCGGTCGTGAGCAATGTTGGCAGCAGCTGTCAGCGTGGCGCGGATCTCCGTCGGGTGATGCGCATAGTCATCGATGATCGTGATGCCGTTCATTGTTCCCTTATACTCAAAACGCCGATCGGTTCCGGCAAAGGCGGCCAGCGCTCTGGCGGTGTGGCCGCGGTCCACACCGATGAGATCGGCGGCAGCGATGGCGGCCAGAGAATTGTATACGTTATGCTCCCCGGGGACACCCAGAGAAATCAGCTGTGTGTGGCCGCCGGTCTTAATATGCCGGCAGCAGGTGAAGCAAGCACGTGCGGCATCGTCATAGCGAATGTGAACCGGGTAGTAATCGCTGCGATTCCGGTCACTGCCGAAGGTGATGATGCTGCAGGTAAGCCCTGCGGTCAGCTCCTCGTAATTCTCAATATCGCTGTTAATAATCAGTGTTCCATCCGAAGGAATCAGTTCCGCGAATTTGCGGAAGGAATGCCGGATATCATCAAGGTCCTTAAAAAAGTCCAAGTGATCCGCATCGATGTCCAAAATGATGCCGATTTTCGGAAACAGCGACAGGAAGCTGTTGGTATATTCACAGGCCTCTGCGACAAAATAATCCGAATGCCCAACGCGCACGTTTCCGCCAATGGATTTTAAAATTCCACCAACAGAAATCGTCGGATCATCATCGGCGGACAAGAGGATTTCGGAAATCATGGAGGTAGTTGTTGTCTTGCCGTGTGTGCCGGCTATCGCAACCGGGCAGCCGTAATTGCGCATGATCTCTCCGAGAAGCTCTGCTCTTGTCAGATGCGGAATGTTAAGAGCCACTGTCTGCTGGTACTCGGGATTATCGGGGTGAATGGCGGCGGTAAAGATTACAAGGTCAAGATCGGATGTAATGTTCTCTGCCTTCTGACCGATGCATACATGAATGCCCTGCTTCTCCAGTTCCTCCGTGATAGGAGACGCACTGCGGTCCGAGCCGGAAACTACGAATCCCCGGCTTGCCAGAATTTCTGCAAGGCCGCTCATGGAAATGCCGCCGATTCCGCAGAAAAAGACGGAAATCGGATGTGAAAAATCAACCTGATACATGGGATGTCCTTTCGCTTTTGGGTGTCGCCGGAGGCGACGGATAGTTTTTCTTCATTATAGGAGAGATAGGGGGCAACTGCAAACCATGTCTGCTCGCGAAAGGACCTTTGCCTCAATGTCATTGTAATAAATGCCTGATGATGCGGCGGAGAACAAACACTGCAAAATAAATCTGTACAAAATGAGCGGCTACGCAAACGGGAAACTTGGATAATAAGCACAATTACACGACGGAAATTCCTTTTATTCTATATCTTGCTGTGCTATACTGGACTAGCTGATGGGGGGACACCCAAAGGCAAATACAGACAGCACTGAGGTGATCGCGATGATCAAGAAGGAAATGATAGCGATGCTGCTGGCAGGAGGCCGCGGCAGTCGACTTGGCATTCTTACATCCAAGATGGCAAAGCCTGCAGTTCCGTTTGGGGGTAAATACCGAATTATCGATTTTCCCCTGAGCAACTGCATTAATTCCGGTGTGGATACCGTGGGAGTGTTGACACAGTATATGCCGCTGAAGCTGAATACACATATCGGCATTGGTATTCCGTGGGATTTGGACAAGCTGACGGGCGGTGTGTCGGTGCTTCCGCCCTATGAGAAGATCGCAGGGACGGAGTGGTATACCGGAACGGCCAACGCCATATATCAGAACATGAGCTACATGGAGAATTACCATCCGGACTATGTTCTGATTCTTTCCGGCGATCACATTTATAAGATGGACTATGAATCCATGCTGGACTTCCACAAGGAGAACAATGCGGATGTGACCATCGCTGTTATGCCGGTTCCGATGGAAGAGGCGAAGCGCTTTGGTATCATGATTACCGATGAAAACCGGCAGATCACAGATTTTGAAGAAAAGCCGGCCAACCCTCGCAGCAATCTGGCCTCCATGGGAATTTATATTTTCTCCTGGAAGGCATTTCAAGAGGCACTGGAGACCAACAAGGATACTCCCGGGCTTGATTTTGGCAAGCACATCATTCCCTATTGCAGAGACAAGGGGGAGCGGCTGTTCGCTTATGAGTTTAACGGCTACTGGAAGGACGTAGGTACGCTGACCTCCTACTGGGAAGCGAATATGCAGCTCATTGACATTGTTCCGGAATTCAACCTGTATGAGGAATACTGGAAGATCTATACCAATGTGGAGTCGCTGCCGCCGCAGTATTACGGCCCCTCCAGCAAGGTGCTGCGTTCCATCGTCGGAGACGGCAGTGAGATCTACGGACAGGTGGAGCAGTCGGTTATTGGCAGCGATGTTGTCATCGGTGAGGGCGCTGTGATTCATGATTCTATTATTATGAATGGCGCCAGAATTGATGCCGGATGCCACCTGGAAAAGACCATTGTGGCTGAGAGGGCGCACGTCGGAGAGAATGTAGTGATTGGAGAGGGAGAAGAGATCCCTAACGAGACGAATCCGGACATCTACTGCAGCGGCCTGACGGTTATTGCGGAGGATACGGAGGTTCCGGCCGGCGTTTCCATCGGTAAAAATGCAATGGTGAACGGTAAGACAGCCGCGGAGGATTATCCGGAGGGCAGGCTGGAAAGCGGCCGGACACTGAATAAGGAAGGGAGCGCGTTATGAGAGCGATCGGAATCATTCTGGCGGGGGGACGTTCCAACCGCATGAGAGAGCTGTCCCAGAAACGGGCAGCCTGTGCGATGCCGGTGGCAGGGAGCTTCCGCAGTATAGATTTTGCGTTGACGAACATGGAATATTCCAGGGTGCAGAAGGTAGCTGTTCTCACCCAGTATAATTCGCGAAGCCTGAACGAGCATTTAAGCTCCTCCAAGTGGTGGGATTTCGGACGTAAACAGGGGGGGATGTTCCTCTTTACACCGTCTTTTACCAGTGAGAACGGGAACTGGTACCGCGGAACTGCAGACGCCATTGCACAGAACATCAGCTTTCTGAAGAATTCCCACGAGCCGTATGTAGTCATTGCATCCGGTGACTGTGTTTACAAGATGGATTACGGTGAGGTCCTGGAGTATCACGTGGCAAAGCGGGCGGATATTACGGTTGTCTGCAAGGACATGCCGGAGGATGCCAACGTTGAGCGCTATGGCACAGTAACGATGGACGGGGACGGACGCATCACAGAATTTGTGGAAAAGCCGATTGTTGCGAAGTCTAAGACCATCTCCTGCGGAATTTATGTTATCCGGCGCCGTGCATTGATCGAGCTTCTTGAGCGGAGCGAGGAGGAAGGCCGGTTCGACATCGTTCAGGACATTCTTATTCGCTACAAGGATGTGAAGCGAATCTACGGATATAAGATCAGCTCCTATTGGAGCAACATTGCTTCGGTGGATGATTATTTCCGTATGAATATGGATTTTCTAAAGCCGGAGGTGCGAAACTACTTCTTTAAGGAGTATCCCGGTGTGAATTCCAAGGTGGCGGACCTTCCGCCGGCCAAGTTTAACGTAGGCGTAAATGTGCACAACAGCCTGCTTTCCAGCGGCTGCATTGTCAATGGTGACGTTGAGGACTCGGTGCTGTTCCAGCAGGTATATGTTGGAAATCACTGTGTGATCCGCAATTCGCTGATTCTTAACGATGTTTACATCGGTGATAATGCCTACATTGAAAACTGTATTGTTGAATCCGGCAGCACGATTCGAGCCAACGCGTACTACAAGGGAGAGAACGGAATCCGCATCGTTGTGGAAGAGAAGGGGGAGCGCTACAGCCTGTAGCAAGGACGATTATGAAAATTACGGATGTTCGAGTACGCAGGATTGCACAGTCCGGCAAGATGCGGGCCGTTGTTTCAATTACACTCAACAGCGAATTTGTAGTACATGACATAAAGGTAATTGAAGGGGAGAAGGGGTTATTTATCGCAATGCCCAGTAAGCGTACCGCAGAGGGTGAATATCGGGATGTGGCACATCCCATCAACGCACAGACCAGAAAGCTGGTGGAGGATGCCATCCTGGCGAAGTACCGGGAGTGCGTAGAGACCTGGGATAAAACGATGGATGAGCCGGTGGCACTGGCGTGAACGCCACATGAGCAAAAGAGAAGTTTTGCAGCAGCGATTTTGCGAATGGGCTCTGAATAGTCACCGTGATTTTATTACGGCAACAGAGGGAAAAGGAAAACTTTTGGGCAGCAGGAGCGGGGGCTTCTGCTGCCGCTTTTTTGGGGGGCGGGTGCATAGCTACGGCTCGCACGCCTGCCGGTGACGGGTTCTGGCGAGCATATCAATACCGTGGTATGCTACTAGATTGTGGCGATATGTGAGCGTGAAAGGAGAAATGCAGTGGAGCAGGAGTGGTATTTAATCGTTGGACTTGGAAATCCGGGCAGAGAATATGACGGAACAAGGCATAATGTCGGCTTCGCGGCAGCAGATCTTCTGATCGACGCGTGGAACATTGACGGGCCTGCACGTTTTAAAAAGTCACTGGTGGGAAAGGGACGGATCGCAGATGCAAGGGTTGTTGTCATGAAGCCGATGACCTATATGAACCTTTCCGGTGAAGCTGTGCGGGAGGGCATTGACTATTACAAAATAGACCCGGCCACCCATCTGATTGTTATTTCGGATGATATTGACTTAGAGCCGGGGCGAATCCGGATTCGTCAGAAGGGAAGTGCCGGCGGACACAATGGCTTGAAGAATATTATTCAGCACGTGGGGGATGGCAACTTTTACCGAGTGAGGATCGGCGTTGGAGCAAAGCCAAGTCCCCAGTATAACCTGGCGGATCATGTATTGGGGCATCCGAAGGGGGAGGATGCAGAGAACATTTGTCTTGCTGAACAGAAGGCGGCAGAGGCGATCGAGGTTATCCTAAGAGACGGCATACAAAAGGCAATGAATCAGTACAACAAGTAATTGGTAATAGGTAATAGGCAGGGGATGCATGAGAACACTAACAGAGCCGCTTCGTGAGGCGGCAGAATATCAGACACTTCTGGAGACGCTGAAAGAGCCCGGGGCAAGGGCTCTGGCAGATGGATGCGTACCGTCTCAGAAGCTCCACCTGATAGACGCTCTTTCCAGAGAACGTGAGCTGGCGCCATACGCACGTTTTCGACTGATTTTGACCTATTCCGATAAACGGGTACGGCAGATTCAGAGTGAGTATGTATTCTATGACCGGAACACGGTGATTTTCCCTGCGAGGGATTTGATCTTTTATCAGGCCGATCTGCGCGGAAAGGCTCTGGAGAAGGAGCGGATGCTGTGCCTTCGAAGGATCATGGAGGGGCGACCGACGACAATTGTCACAACCTTTGCGGCACTGATGACGCCGCAGGTTCCGCTCCGCATCCTGCAAAGCGCAGTCCTTGCTTTGGAGAAAAGGCAGCGCGTTGGGTTGGAACAGCTTTCTGCAAAGCTTTTGCAGCTTGGCTACGAAAAGACGCTGCAGGTCGAGGAGCCGGGACAGTTTGCTGTTCGCGGTGATATCGTAGATATCTTTGATCTGACGGAGGAGAACCCTTGCCGTTTGGAATTTTTTGATGACGAGATCGATTCCATACGCAGCTTTGATCTGGAGACGCAGCGATCCATCGAACAGATGGAGTCGGTGCAGATTTATCCGGCGGCAGAGCTTGTCATGTCGGATGCCCGGCGCCGGGACGGTCTTGCAAGAATTCGGACGGAGAAGGAGGAAACGGCACAGACGCTCCGGGATCAGGGAAGAATGGAAGCGGCACACCGCCTTTCACAGGAGACGGAAGAGATTCTGGAGCGGGCAGAAGAGTTTCAGGATTATGCGGGACTGGAGGGGTACATCCATTATTTTTACCCGCAGACGGACAGCTTTTTGGAGCTGCTTTCCAAGGACCGGACGATGGTCTTTCTTGATGAACCCTCGCACATCCGTGAGGAAGCGGATGCAGTAGAACTGGAGTTTCGTGAGAGCACAATCAGCCGAAGTGAAAAGGGGTATGTTCTTCCCGGACAGATGCAGCTGGTATCCAGCGCAGAGGCCATTGAAGCTAAAATGAAAAGCTACCGATGCCTTGGGCTGACGGAGCTGGCCTCGGGACATTCATTTCTCCTGCCGGAGTGCATCGTATCTGTGCATGCCAGGAGTGTTGCGGCGTACAACAAGAGCTTTGATGCTCTGGCAGAGGACCTTCGTAAGTACCGGCTTCAGAAATACCGCTGCATCATCATTTCAGCCTCCAGAACGCGCGCCAAACGGCTGGCAGCGGATCTGACAGCCAGGGGGCTCACCAGCTTCTACAGTGAAAACCCGGACCGCATCCTGGAGCCGGGCGAGATTATGACCTATTACGGGAGTATTGCGCACGGCTTTGAATATCCGCAGCTGAAGTTCATTGTGATTGCGGAGACCGATATTTTCGGTGCCGGAATCCGGAAAAAACCCAAAAAACATCGCTATGAGGGCGAGTCAATCCGCGATTTTGCGCAGCTGAAGGTGGGCGACTACGTAGTGCATGAGGATCACGGCATCGGTATATACCGCGGCGTGGAGAAGATTGAAGTCGATGGCATTGCCAAGGACTACATCAAGATTGAGTACGGCGGAGGCGGGACACTCTACATCCTTCCGGGCGAGCTGAAGGTGCTGCAGAAATATGCTTCGCAGGAGGCGGCAAAGCCCAAGCTCAATAAGCTGGGCTCGCAGGAGTGGTCGGCTACCCGCAATAAGGTGAAGGGGGCTGTTGAGGAAGTGGCGGCAGACCTTGTGCAGCTCTACGCCAAGAGGCAGTCGATGAAGGGGCATGCCTTTGAAAAGGACACGGTGTGGCAGAAGGAATTTGAGGAGATGTTCCCCTTTGAGGAGACACAGGATCAGCTGAACGCCATTGCAGATACCAAGAAGGATATGGAGTCGGACAAGATCATGGACCGCCTGATCTGCGGCGACGTGGGCTTTGGAAAGACGGAAATCGCCATCCGCGCGGCCTTCAAGGCTGTGCAGGACGGCAGGCAGGTTGCGGTTCTTGTACCCACAACAATCCTGGCTCAGCAGCACTTCAATACCTTCACAGAACGCATGAAGGAATACCCGGTGTGTGTGGAAATGCTGTCCAGATTCCGTACCGCTGCAGAACAGAAAAAGACCCTGTCGGGCATCGCCTCGGGCCGGGTGGATATCGTGATCGGTACGCACAGACTCTTATCCAAGGATGTGACCTTCAAGAGCCTGGGGCTTCTCGTGGTCGATGAGGAGCAGCGCTTCGGCGTTGCCCACAAGGAGAAAATAAAAAAACTTCGGGAGAATGTGGATGTGTTGACGCTTTCCGCTACTCCCATTCCTCGAACCCTTCACATGAGTATGATCGGAATTCGCGATATGAGTGTTTTGGAGGAGGCACCGCAGGACCGTGTCAGCATTCAGACCTATGTCATGGAATACAACGAGGAAATGGTGCGGGAAGCCGTGTTGCGGGAGCTTTCTCGGGGCGGGCAGGTGTACTACGTGTACAACCGCGTCAATGATATCGCAGAGGTGTCGGCAAGGCTTTGTCAGCTGATTCCGGAGGCCAGAATCGGCTTTGCTCACGGACAGATGAATGAGCAGGAGCTGGAAAAGGTGATGTATGACTTCATCAGCGGGCAGATTGATGTGCTTGTTTCGACCACAATCATTGAAACCGGACTGGATATTTCCAACGTCAATACGATCATCATTCATGATTCGGACCGCATGGGGCTGTCGCAGTTGTACCAGCTGCGCGGCCGTGTGGGCCGTTCAAGCCGCACGGCGTATGCCTTTTTAATGTACAAAAGGGATAAGCTTTTGCGGGAGGAGGCCCAGAAGCGCCTGGCTGCTATCCGCGAATTTACAGATCTTGGCAGCGGGTTCCGCATCGCTATGCGGGATCTGGAAATCCGGGGAGCCGGTGCCGTCCTGGGGAAGGCGCAGCACGGCCACATGGCCGCGGTCGGATATGATCTTTACTGCAAGATGCTGGATACAGCGGTAAAGGAAGCAAAGGGACTTCCGGTGCAGGAGGAGCGCAATGTCGTAGTGAATCTTTCGGCAGATGCGTTCATCCCGGGCAGCTACATTCTGAATGAGGCGCAGAAGCTGGATATCTATAAAAAGATTGCGGCCGTGGCGTCGCTGGAGGACTGTGAGGATATCCGGGATGAGCTGCGCGACCGGTTTGGAGAGAAAATACCGGCACCTGCAGAGAATCTGCTGCGCGTTGCCCTGATCCGCAGCATTGCCGAGAAGCTCGATATTGCGGAGATTGCGGGAGGCGCCGGGACCATACGCTTCACGCTGACACCGGATGCCGGCATTCAGGTAGCGAAGATTCCTTCCTTCCTCGCAGGGCATAAGGGAAGACTGACATTCTCGCCCAAGGGGGCGCAGAAGGGAGAACGGAAGGGACAGCCGTTTTTTGAATACCGCTATCCGGTCAGCGGTGTAACCATCCGGGATGAGGCGGAGCTCTTGTCGCAGACCGAGGAGTTCCTGGTGGAGTTCAGCAAGGCCTTGCGGTGAAACCTGGGCACAGTCCAAGTGCCTTGTTGCCGGCCGGCATCTGAACCGGCATGAATCTTTTGCAATGGGGGCTGTTGCGAACGCAGACGGAATGTTAAAATCAATTCAAATGCGCGTTAACGATGTGTAAAATGCAACAGCGGAGAAAATGAGAATATGAGTATATATGGGATTCTTACCATTGTCGGAGGACTGGTGCTGTTCCTCTATGGCATCACAACCCTGGGGGAGGGGCTGAAAAAGGTGTCCGGAGGCAAGATGGAGCAGATTTTGCAGACCCTGACCTCCAATAAGTGGAAGGGGGCACTTTTGGGAATGCTGGTGACGGCGGTCATCCAGTCCTCCGGAGCCACCATTGTCATGGTGGTTGGCTTTGTTAATTCGGAAATCATGTCCCTGAATCAGGCGGTCGGCGTTATTCTGGGTGCCAACATCGGTACCACCATCACCGCCTGGCTGTTATCCCTGACGGGCATTGAGAGCAGCAATTTGCTCCTGTCCATGCTCAAACCCAAGAATTTCTCTCCCATCATCGGCTTCATCGGCGTCTTTATGATGATGTTCTGCAAAAAGCAGAAGCAAAAGGATGTCGGCGGCATCATGACGAGCTTTGCGGTCCTTCTGATCGGCATGACCACGATGTCGGAGGGTGCTGCACCGCTGGCGGACAATCCGCAGTTTGTGGGGCTTCTTACGGCCTTTTCCAATCCGATTCTCGGCCTTTTGGTCGGCCTGATAGTAACGGTCATTCTGCAGAGCTCCTCGGCTTCTATCGGTATTCTGCAGTCGCTTTCATTGACGGGTGTTCTGTCGATGGGCAGTGCCATTCCCGTCATCATGGGTGAAAATATCGGCTCTGCCATCACCGGAATCATCGGTGCCATCGGTGCTTCCCGCAATGCAGTGCGGGCATCCTTGACGCAGCTTTTCTATTGCATCATAAAGACGGGCGTCTTTATGATCGGCTTTTATTCCCTGAACGCGTTTCTTCATTTTCCGATCATGGAGCAGACGGCATCTCCGGTAACCATTGCGGTATTCCACAGTGTGTTTAATATTCTGGCAGTTGCCTGCATGCTGCCGATTTCTGATATTCTGGTGAAGCTTGTAACGAAGGTGCTGCCGGTCACTGAGACGGAACGGGCCGTCAGTGAACGCCGCAAGGAGCTGCAGATGCTGGATCCCCGGTTTATCACATCCACATCCTTTGCATTGGAACAGTGCCAGAAGGCCACACAGAAGATGGCGGAGTACACACAGGAAGCGCTGACTACAGCGGTTGGCCTGGTGCTGGAATACAACGAGGACGGAACGGAACGGGTGGGCCGCTTGGAGCGCACCGTAGATGAATATGAGGATCAGCTCAACGGGTATCTTGCAAGCCTTTCCAATAAGACCTTTACGGCGGAGGATTCTCATCAGTTTACGCTGCTGATGCACTGCATCGGTGATTTTGAGCGCATTTCCGATCATGCACTGAATGTTATGCAGAAGGCGCAGGAGCTGAATGAAAAGGGGCAGCATTTCTCCGGCGAGGCGCAGGAAGAGCTCAGCGTTTTCCAGGAGGCAATCAAGGATATTCTGCAGCGCGCCGTGCGGGCATTCTGCGAAAATGATCTGCAGCTGGCGGCAACCGTAGAGCCGCTGGAGGAAGTGATTGACGGACTGAATATGGAGGTAAAGCGCCATCACGTAAAACGACTGCAGAAGGGGAAGTGTTCGGTGGAAACCGGCATAATCCTGGAGGACATTACAACCGATTACGAGCGCATTGCTGATCATTGCAACAACATAGCGGTGCATCTGGCACAGCGGACAGAAGACGGCTTCGACACGCATGAATATCTTCAGCACCTGGAACACAATGCCAGAGAGGATTTCCGTACGTACGTTTCTTTGTTTGAGGCGCGGTATCGTCTTCCTGCGGAAGGCACGGAAAACGGAAAAGCCGGAAAGACGGCGGAGATGACGCGGATAGAGAAAGCTGCCTCTGCCGAAGAAGATAAGAAAGCAGAAGAAAAACTGCCGGCCGCAGAGAAGGCTGCGAAGAAAATAAAAGAGAAAAAGGATCGCAAAAAGAACGCTAAAAAGGAACAGAAGAAAAAAGGATGAAAAAGAGGTACTGCCCTGCAGGGCAGTACCTCTTTTTCATCCGGTGCAAGGCGCGAAGCGCCTCCGGCCGGCCGCATCGGGCATTTTCAAGTATCAAAATCGAGATGGCTGCGAAATCTGATATATCAGCTACCGCGTTGTTCGGTCCAGGAGACGGAGCTTGGTATCGTAGAGCTTTTGCGACAGATCCACATGGATTTCATGCGGATTATCAAGACGCCGGGATTCCTCCCACAGCGTATTCTGCTCGGACAGGCAGTAGGAGCGCAGCTCCATGGTGGGCTTCGATTCATATACGCAGGTACCGTTTTTAAAAAGCGGAACCAGCATCTCCCGGAGCGTGAACTGGCCGGGAGAAAGG
>CAVFRZ010000002.1:0-42425 GCA_963624875.1 Anaerovibrio sp. | reverse complement strand
AAACTATTGAGTTTTCAAGGTGCAAGCCCACTTTTGATGTGGGAAGTTTGAGTCAGTAATATAGAATTATCCTTCCAGTTCCTTTTCCAGCTTTCTTACTTTTCCCACATAAGAAGCAACAATAGAACCAATGATCGGGCCGCCCCATTTACCACCTTCAAACGCAGTTCCAACAAGAGCCCCATCTGCATAGCGCAGGCGATCCGCACAGTTATCCACGTCCGTTGCCCCGCCAAGAATAACAGGAATCTTGCCGCCATTAATATCTTTGACTGCTTTTACCAATTTTTCATTTCGATAAAAATCCCTGTCGCAGACCTCAATCGCGTTAGCTCCAAGGCGCATAGAGGTAGAGGCAAGATTCTGAATCGCTACGTACGAGTCATCTCCCGTATGGTGATAGCCGGAAATCTCTGCAAGCATGCCAACATCCATTGCTTCAATCTTTTTTCGATATTCAGCGACCTTTAACGGCTGCGCCTCAACCTTCCCGTACATAGAATCTGTATTCCCTGCTAATGCTGTGCACCTTGTAAAATTCGCTCCGGCTGTCTTACAAACAGCAAGTGAGGGTGTGATGCAGTTCCACATAATCTGCGCGCCAATAATAAAATCGGGCCCGACAGCATCTCGCACTCTGGCAGTAACAGCGGCAAGCCCCGCCACTCTCGCATAATCCGTATCATCAGTAGAAGGATAGAAAACGTCTACCGTTTGAATTAAACCGCCATCCGCACCATTTTCTTTCAACGTCTTGCAGTCTTCAATTGCCTTACGCGTCATTTTATCTAAGTTCCCATCTTCGTAAAGTGGCGTCCCTAGCATAGGCAAAAGATGAACAAGACCAATAACCAGTTTTTTCCCGTTTAAGTTTTCAAAACAAGTACTCATATTTACCTTCCTTTTGTTTCCCGTGATTGTTTTACAGATCAACAACGTTCATAGGCGAGCAATATGTTGCCGGGAAGAAACTAAAGTCCATACCTCCGCGAAACATAGGTTCTCCAAGTGTTGTATGCCGGAAACCGGCAAAAATCGCCCCAGGAAGATAATCATAAATAGGAGCAAGAAATGTCCATTCTTTATCCGGAACTGGCATATGACAATAAATCACATTTTCAGTAATACCAAGCTCTTCCGGCGACTTATCACAAAACAGCAGCACTTCTCGCTTCCCGCGAGAGACCATTGCGTTAATACTGCTGACAGCATTTTTTACATTACCGTCATTGCTGTTAAGAATCACCAGCTCCCCGATCTTCTCTCCAGAGCACATAAGCGAATTAACATGCATATAGTTTTCGCTATCAATTGATGAACACACATCTCCTGACAACTCTAAAATCTTTGCCTGCACGAACCTTCCTGACCAGAAATTGTGGCCATCTGCCATAACTTCTAAGACATCCTTATCCAAGAAATGAATCGCCGTACCAAAACAAGTCTCATCAATATTTGCTATTTCAGCAAAAAAAGCATCATGATACTTCTTTACCTGCCCACGCAGTTCCGGAATGTATGACTTACCAGTCCGCTTTTCAGCCATTGCTGCAGCCAGAATAATGCAGCTGATTACATTGCTGTAATATGTCCGAAGCCCTGCATTGTTATCTCCTTTGGGTGTGTCCGTATAATAGAAAATATCGGCATTTTTTGCTGTATCAGAATTGACTGCAGTAGTCACTCCGATCGTTGTAACACCGTGACGATGGCACTGCTCCATCGCTTCAAGAGTGCGAATTACGCCGCCTGAAAAGCTGATAAATAGCGCAGCCATTTGCGAGCAGTCGGAAGGATAATCGTAATGACGACTCATCTCTATTGCTTCTACGCCTTCATACTCGACATCCGGCAGATAATATTCAAAAGCGTCTTTAATCGCAAAAGCTGCAATATTGGAATCTCCGCATCCAACACCGACCATATGCGTGCATGTGGAGAAAATTGGATTATCTATAATCTTTTTCACCTGCGCCACAGACTGATCAAATTGCACCATCGAGAGCGGGTCTACATCCATGCACTGATTATAAAAACTATCCTGGAAGTAGAACTTGTTGTAATACTTCTCATCTTTTAATCTTCTATACATGCTGTGCACCTCCCTCATTCATATTCCAGATTTGTGTACGGAAGTTGTAACGCCCTCCAAAGAACGGAAGCTCATTAACAGCGGCATGATATCCTGCAAACAAAGAGCCCGGCAGAAAGTCAATAAACGAAGACATCCATAACTCTTTTGCCTTTGGAATTTTGCAGAATACAGGAGTTCCGCGTTCTGCCATCGTGTTATGCCCGGCTATCTGTTTAAAATAAGGGCTATCCCCGGCAAAATCATTGACCGACAAGTCAAAGTTCTCCTTTTCAATATCCGTTACTATAAGAGTCGGTCTATGCTGTGCCAGGCAACCATTAATCGAATCCTTCATTCTTCCAAGGCTTTTATCGTCTTCATTAATGATAACGATCTCACCGATTTCTTCCGGGCATCTCGCCATAAAACCAATATGAGCAAATTCTTCTGATGTTGTGTGATAACAAAATGCCCCGCTGCACTCAATAACCTTCTGCTCTATAAATTGGGCAGAATACCCTTCGTTCCAATCAGCAAGAAGTTCGAACTTGCGAAGATTTTTCATCCGCAGCGCTTCAGAAAACATAAGATCATCGATCTCATCAAAATGATCCATAAACTTCATCGTAAGATCTTTGATGTCCGTGGCGACACTGTAAAAATCCTCTAACGAAATCGAACCATTACAAACACCAATATATCCGCCAAGAGCTGCTAAGCCGACCAAACTAGCATAATAAGAACGAAGCCCCGGTGTATTGCAGCCATCAGGGGTTGCTACATCCATCACTATCTCTGCCGTTTCTGCACCTTTTGAATCCGGCGTACGTGTTATAAGAAGCGAATGAATACCCATGCTGTTTGCCTTTGTTAAGGCATCAATTACTCTTACAGAAGCTCCGGAAAAACTAATCCCAATCAAAAGTACTTCGTCAGGTTGAAAGCTCTTTAAAATCTTCTTGTCCGTATAGAAGCAACAAAAATCCATAATATCCGGGCTATTGCATGCATGCAGGCCGCTTAACTTCTTGAATCCGGGCATAATTGCACCGGCAGCTGAATAGGAATCACCGCATCCAGTAATTATGACCCTGCGAATACCTTTTGCTGTTTCTTCCGGCAACATATTTTTTAATACGTCCAGATCAAAACAAATCCTTATCTGAAGAGACGCTAAATTCTTAAGATCCAGAACTTGATCCGTCACGGAATTGTAGTAATCTTTTTTCTCCATTTTTGATCTCCCTTCAAAATCCGTGTTCTTTCTTATATTCGGCATACAGGGACTCGGCCATTTCAAAGCATTCCTGCCTGACGCCAAGTATGTCCGGAATAATGCCGTACTGCCGAATGTTCATAGATGATGCTATGTTCGCCATAATTCCTACCATCAGAGGTTGTTCTCCGTTTACATATGCAAAAAGGGCTCCGCCCGTAGAAGTATTTCCGCATCCTGTAGGATCCACAACAGGTCCCGGCGCCGGTTTTAAATAAATAGCTTCGTCCGGAGTTACAACGTAAGCGCCCCGTGCTCCAACCCGGAACAATGTCATGTCTACATCCAGCTTCTGAATTTCTCGTATGCAGGCTTCATCTCCCAAAACGTCAAATAAACGCTGCGCTTCCTCAATGTTGATACTGAAAATATCCACTGCGTCATGACAAATCTCTTCTACGTCTTCCAGATAGTGAATATGAGCCCACGGACCTTCGATCTCCCACATAAGCTTGAAACCATCACGGTTCTTGATTGATGTCATCTTTTTCCAATAAACTCTGTCAGCATTTTGAGCCACATAAACGCCTTTTACATGGTTACCTTTTGTAAATACTTCAATCTCTTCCGGACTAGTCTTCATATATCCAAAGTCCTGCCAAGCATCATGCTTAAGCCATTTTTCCTCCTCGCTTACCTCATGTTCTTCCGGGACAAAATACTCCCCACTTCTATCTTTAAAATGCATGATTGAATGATTGCACCGATCACAAACAATCTTATAGCCATCTGTAACTACATTATTCTTTTCAATCCACGGATTAAAAAGCGTCTCATAATCTGCCCCAAGATTACTGCATTGCAAAACACGATCTGTCCATATACGAACGCCACTGTATGCAAATGTAGCTGGCCCCCCAATACTCTCATGACCGGATTCTGTTCCGTCCATAAAAATCACTTTATCCAGCATTACATTACCGGCAACGATAAAGTCATATTCCATTGTTGTTTCCCCCTTAAACTCCGGACCTGTCTAAATTCATAAAGACGCATTTGTACTTCATGCCGCATTATTTTCATAACGACAAGCCCGGTACACATAATTTGCGTCACCTACGCTTTTTGCTGATGCATCTTTTCCAGCCGAGCTCTGTTCTTCCGAATCTTTCTGATTTCAGCAGTTGAACGATATCCGGAAATAACAAGATATACTACCGTGCACAGGATAAACGGAATACTCTGCAACAGGTACGCGTCACTGATATACGGCTGAAGATAATTCGTTGTTGCATAGGCTATGCCAAATACAAAACTCATTAGAAGAGCTCCAAATGGCTGATTACCACCAATGGTCGCAGCGGCCATACCAATGAAGCCGCGGTTAGCCGTAAGGCCCTTCGAGAAGAAGCTTTGGTAGCCCATCGAAAGATACATACCGCCAAGAGCCCCAATCGCTGCTGCAATCAAAAATGCAATCGTATAAATGCGCTTCGTGTTGATTCCTACTGCTTCTGCAGCTGCCGGATTTTCACCGATTGCTCTCATACGAAGTCCAAGCTTCGTTTTAAACAGTAAGAACCAAACAGCAACCGCCATCAAAATAGCCAGGTATGTAAATACATTATGCCCGGACAAAATAGCCCCAAGGATCGGAATATCTTTAATAATCGGAATATCAACATTCCCAAGCGACAAGCTTGAAATCGATCCGGCCGTATTTGCCTTCGTACCGGTCAGTACCCACATGACAAATATCACACCGCCACCCATGGCAAGGTTCATTGATATAGACATCAGGTACAAATCCACCTTCATGTAGAAGGCCGCAAAGCAAATAATCAGCACTACTGCCATTGCACTTAGCATGCCACCCAAAATTCCAAGCCATACATTCTGGAACAAAGCACTGAAGATAACACCGGCAAGAGAAGCAACAAGCATCATACTCTCGCCTGCCATGTTTAAGAGCCCTGCCTGCGCGGAAATTGTGGAGCATATAGCAACGAAAATAATCGGAGTAGAAATACGAATAATCGAATAAATAACGCTAGTAATGAATTCCATAGTGTTCCCCTCCTTACTGGCATTCACGAGAAGCCTTGATGATGGCCTTCTGTCTGCTCTTGCCAAGGAACTCTTCTGCAGCCACGAAGAAAATAATTACAGCTTGCAGCATAGTAACCAGCTCAATCGGGATGTTTGTATTTGTGTTCAATACAGCCGCTGCCGTACGGATATATGCAAGAACAAAAGCGGTAATCGGAACGAAAATAGGCTGTTTCTTAGCCATAACAGCGATGATAAGCCCGTCAAATCCAATGTTTGTCAGCATAGAAAGCTGGTACTGATCGTATGCGCCAAAGATCTCAACAGAACTTGCAACACCTGCGAAGATTCCCCCAAGAACCTGTCCCATAAAAGGAGTAATTCGAGTGTTAATGCCGGCATACTTTGCAAAGTTCGGATTTGCGCCGGTGATACGGATTTCTACTCCAAGACGCGTGCGATAAAAAATAACGCAGGCAACGATAACGCCGATAATAGCTACCCACACGCCTTCACTTAAGTTCGTGTTTCCCAAATACCGGGTAAAGCGCATGTTATCCGGGAAATCAGGAGTGCACAGAAAGGAATGGCTTCTGTCTGCCATATATCCGCGTACTACCCAGAGCGCCAGATACAGGCATACATAGTTGATGATCGTGGATGTTACCATCTCGTTTGCGCCTAGTTTTTCACGTCCATAAGCAGGGATCATAGAAATAAGCCCGCCAACAACGGCACAGGTTACGATGATAATCAGCTGGTTTACGATCTTCGGAAGATTTGGCATTACCTCTGTTCCAAATGTCGTGCAAAAGATAATGTACAAAACAGGAATAGGAGCAATATTGATAATGCCTTCACTAACTACGCTAAACCGCCCACTGGCATACACAAAGCACATGCCGCATCCAATCAGCATATACGGGCACATTCTTGAAAGTACCTGCGCAAAACGGCGCCATGATGTAAACGGACCAATGGCGAAATTATAAATTGCATCCTTAGCACCATCAGCTCCTGTAACACAAACGATGATTACTAGGCATAAGGCATAGGCAATCACGATACCTAAAAAGACGCGTAGCACTTCATACATCGAGTCTATTCTCTGTACTTTTTTCAAAACAAATCCCCCATTTCTTCCGGGCTCATTCGTTTAACGCCTAGCATATATTCACCAAGTGTTTCGTCGGTAACGCCCTTTACATTCGTGAACTGCGCAACGATTTCTCCGTCCTTCATAACAAGAAGCCGATCAGAAACTTCCATGATCTCAGCAAGGTCTGAAGATATAAGAAGGACGGCGTTATTATTCTCCCGCGTTGTCTTTACAAGAAGTCTGCGGATAAGATCTGCTGTGCCAACGTCGATTCCTCGCGTAGGCTGGTTAGCAATAATGAAGTTGGAGTTACCAGAAAACTCACGAGCGACAATAACCTTCTGAATATTTCCTCCGGACAAGAACTTAATATTCTCTCCACCATCCGTGCAGGCGATTTCAAAGTCTTTGATGCACTGATCAACAAAGCTGTTCAGCTTCTTCATATCCAACAGTTGCTTCTTTCCAAACTTTCCCGAGTTTAAGAACGAAGCCAGGATATTGTCACGAATAGAAAGTCCTGCTGCCATTCCTTGCTTCATTCGATCTTCGGAAATATGAGCAAGGCCAAGCTCTCTTATCTGAGCAATAGACTTTCCGGTTGTTTCTGTTCCGTTGATATAAATTTCTCCGGAAGTCCTTGGTAAAAGCCCCGAAATGAGCTCTGATACTTCGGTCTGGCCATTGCCTTCTACTCCTGCAATCCCAACAACCTCGCCGGCACGAATGCCAAAGCTAAGATCGTTAACAATCAGCTTTCCAAAGTCGTCAACATAATTAAGTTTTCCCACATGCACAACCGTATCTTTTGGCTCTGCGGGCGCTTTTTCGATGGTAAGATCGACTTCTCTTTCCACCATCATCTTGGAAAGCTTAGCCGGATTAAGGTCCTTGATGTCTCCATACCCAGTAACTTTTCCGTGCCTTAGGACAGTTACCCTGCTGCATAGCTCCATGACTTCATCCAGCTTATGGGAAATAAATATAATGCCGTACCCCTGATCACGAAGCTGCTTTAATTGAACAAACAACTCTCTCGTCTCCTGCGGGGTAAGTACGGCGGTAGGCTCATCCAGAATCAGGACCTTAACGCCTCGAACCAAACTTTTAAGCAGCTCTACCTTCTGTTTTTGCCCTACAGACAAATCTCGAATCAGCTTATCCGGCTCAACATTCAGCTCAAACTTATCAATGGCCTCCTGCGTGATTCTGGTAGCTTCCTTCTTGTCAAATACAAAGCCTTTACCCGGTTCCATTCCAAGCACAATATTTTCTGCAACCGTCAGACTGGGAACCTGCATGAAATGCTGATGAACCATCCCAACTCCCTTTGCAATAGCATCCAAAGGGTTAGCGATATGGGCTTCTTCCCCGTTTATATATATTTTTCCTTCCTGATGAGATTCCAGGCCAAACAAGATCTTCATCAGTGTCGTTTTCCCAGCACCGTTCTCTCCGATCAAGGCATGAATCTCTCCTTCGTTAACAGAAAGTGTCACATCCTTGTTCGCCATAAATCCATTCGGATATATTTTTGTGATACCTTCCATTCTGAGCAGTTCTTTTGCCATGTTTCCCCCTTTTGTAAATGAGGCGAAGAATAGCCCCCATTCTTCGCCCCTTAAAAGTTACTTCGTATGAAAGATCAATGATTAGCATCAGGGCTTAAATTCTGCATCCGGGTTGTCCCGATAAGTAGCAAAAGCCTCATACGATTCGAAATCGTAATAAGAAGGAACAGTAACTTCGCCAGCACCGATCTTGTTGATAATGTCTTTCAGCGTTTCCTGAACATCTTCAGGAACGTTTGCAAGGAAGTTCTCGTTCTCAAGATATCCAACGCCGTTTTCGTAAACGCCCCACACCTTGTTTCCGGGCTCTACCGAGTTGTCACCATTCTCTACGCTTGCAATGATTGCGCTTGCAGCAGGAGCAATGTTCTTGGTGATCGATGTCAGGATATTCTCATAACCGACTGCAGAGGAGGCATCCTGAGCGGCAAGCTCTTTGAAGTACTCATACTGGTCATAGTCGCAGCCCATCACCCAGCAGTTCTTTTCATATCCGCCATGTTCCTCGGCTGCCTGGCAGGCTGCCAGCAGCATCTGAGCAGAAATAGACCAAACAAAGTCGCATCCATTGTCGTACATAACGTTTGCAGACTCATAAACAGCCGACATAGAAGTCTCAGGCATATAGGAATGAAGCCAAGAAACATCAAGGCCCATTTCGTTCTTTGCGTACTTGACACCAGCAAGCCAACCTGTCGAGAAGTCGTTCATAATCGGACTATCACTGGATACACAACCGACCTTTCCATTCTTTGTCATCAGGCACTGCAGGATCGCCGCCATGAATGCCGACTCATTCTGAGCGAAGGTAATTCCGTAAACGTTCGGAGCGTTAAACTCGACTCCTTTGCCTACATCGTAATGAATGAATGTAGTATCCGGATACTTCTCAGCTGCTTCATCAATAATTCCTTCGATATACCAGGACGGCCCAAAGAAGTAATCATAATGAGTAGTCTCCAGTGCATCCCAGAAGCAGTTGACTGCAAGAGATGCATCATAGGAACCGTACTCAACCAGCGTCCAATCCATGTTGTAAGTATCAGCAAGCTCCTGAACTGCTCTGTATCCCATATCGGAAAGACCGAAGTCTCCGATAAAAGCAGTAAAGAATATAATCTTTTTCCTTTCGCCGGAATCAGTAGTATCCTTTGAAGAATCTTCAGTAGAAGCTGTCTGTTCACTTGTACTCGAGCTGCCTCCCGATGAAGACCCAGAGCCGCCGCAAGCGGCAAGGCTCAAACACATGACGAGTGCCAGCGCAAGAGCGATCATTTTTCTTACGGTTTTCATAACATCCTTTTCCTCCTAATTGCTATTCGCGTTCTCAAGTTTAAGAAAAACTCCTTTGTTTAACGGCCACTTTTTTATTCTTATGATAATTGCACCTGTAAGCGATTTATGTTCGTTTTGTTTTATCCCCCGTTCGTTTCAAAACAAATGAACATTCTTTTCTTAGTAACCGTTTTATAACATTTTCTTTGTACCCCCCGCCTCCTTTCAGTTTTACATGTGCATTTTTTCATTTGCCTTGCTTGTTTCTTGTGTTGTTTGTAACATACTGCACAAATAAACTGACGTCAATTGACTCAAGTAAAAGCACAAGAAACAATAATTCATGTTCGTGCATGTTGTTCGTTCAAAACATAAGATGAACATTTTTGTTCATTTCAATGACTACATTTTTCGTTTCAGCTTAATCTTTGTGTTTTTCATTGACAGTACGTACATTTTTGGCTAAAAATACTGTTACAACAGCTTGCATATTTTGCAAATAAAGAAAGGTTTTCAGATTCATGAGCAATACATACCGTATCGATCAGATCTATAACCTGCTTCTTCAAAAAAATAGCATTACAGTAGATGAGCTTTCCGAATCTTTCCATGTGACGCCAACAACTATCCGTCGAGACCTTTTGGAACTCGAGTCCAGGAATCTGATCTACCGAAGCCGCGGAAGTGCCTTTCTAAAAGACGGCGATATAGTGTCCAATACATTTCTGGACGAAAAAAAACGGATTGCGGCAGCTGCGGCAACATTCATTTCGAACGGAATGTCCGTCGCCGTAGATTCAGGTTCTACCATTTGTGCTTTGTGCGATTATCTGGTAACAAACCCTGATTTCGATGACCTGAACTTTGTTACACATTCTCCTGGAAATGCACTTCGGCTTTGCAAGAAATTCAATGTATCCATTCCAGGAGGATCTCTTGTTCCAACCAGCGAGTTTATGGTCGGTATGGAAGTAGAGGAATTCTTTAAAAAGGTTAATGTAGATATTGCATTCCTGGCGTCTACCGGCGTACACAACTGCTCAGGGCTGACTGTTTCGTATCCACTGCAACTTCCTGTTAAGAAAAACTCTGCTCTTTGCGCCGAAAAACGAATCGCACTTTTGGATTCAAGTAAATTCTCCAGAAGAGGAATTTACGTTTTCTTCGATTTTAAAGACATCGATACATTAATTACCGTCAAAACAGAAGCAAATGCGCAGCAACTGGAACGCATTGCAGACTTTGGTACAAACATCATCCTTGTATAGTTTTGGATTATTAAACATACGCAAATTGCCTTACTTGTTTCTTGTGTAATTGCTTAAACTACAGGAGGGTTTTTACGTATGAAATACGATTTCACATCAATCATGGATCGCCGCGGCATGGATGCTATGGCTGTCGATGATCTAGGAAAGGGAGGAATATCACCCAGTATTCCAAAGGATAACTTTGATGCAATTCCCATGTGGGTGGCGGATATGAATTTCCCAACCGTCCCCACAATTCCGGATGCTATTATCAAAAGAGCCAGTCACCCGGCATACGGGTACTTCTCACCGCGAAAAGAATACATTGACTCAATTCTTCGCTGGCAAAAGGAACGTAATAATATAGAAGGCCTGCTGCCGGAACATCTAAGCTACGCAAACGGTGTCCTTGGAGCTGTTGCTTCTTCATTAAACGTTCTTTGCGCAAAAGGCGATACGGTGTTGGTCCATACACCAGCTTATATCGGCTTTACTCATACACTGGAAAATAATGGATACCGAATGATTCACAGTCCCTTAGTGCTAGACAAATCCAATGTATGGAGAATGGATTTTGAGGACATGGAGCGGAAAATTATTGATAATCGCATCCATGCCATGGTCTTCTGTTCGCCGCATAATCCTTGTGGCAGGGTTTGGGAAAAATGGGAGCTTGAACAGCTTATGGCACTTTGTCAAAAGCACGATATTTATGTCGTTTCCGACGAAATATGGTCGGATCTGACATTAAACGGATTCAAGCATATCCCTACGCAGTCCATTTCCGAAGATGCAAAAATGCGCACAATTGGCATCTATGCTCCTAGCAAAACGTTTAATCTGGCAGGACTTGTCGGCTCTTATCGAATCGTATATAACAGACGGCTAAGAGATCTCATCGACAAAGAAGCAAAGCTGACGCAGTATAACCACCGCAACGTCTTGTCTATGCATGCACTAATCGCCGCATATTCAAACGAAGGCATGGAATGGATTGATGAGCTTCGTCAGGTACTTACCCAAAACGTAGATTTTGCCTGTGACTTCATTAGGACGCATTTTGAAGGGATCAGCATCAGCCATCCCCAAGGTACATACATGCTCTTTGTGGATTGCACAAAGTGGTGCCAGGCACATGGCAAAACAATTGAGGAAATAGAACAAGCTTGCTGGGACGTCGGCGTAGCTCTCCAGGATGGCAGGCAGTTTTTTGGCCCTTGCCACCTGCGCATAAACCTCGCTCTTCCATTTAGCAGAGTTGAAGAAGCCTTCAATCGACTGCAAAAATACGTTTTTACTGATTTAATTCAACAAACCAGCTAAGCAAAAACTCCTAAGACGACACAAGGGAAGCGCCAAAAGCGTTTCCCTTGCTCGTTTCCACAATAGCTCTCGCCCCTCAAGGGCCGGTGGTTCCATTTCCTTTTGTGCCAATAGGCTTTCCTATGTTCCCAAACAGTAAGTATAGAGAACAGCTCCAGATAGAAGAATCTCTTACCTCTGTACTCTTCCACTTCCATTTCCATGCATAAGGTTTAATACTTCATCAACAGAAACCAGATTAAAATCCTGTTCAATCGTATGCTTAAGGCACGACGCAGCGACAGCATATTCAATGACGTCTTGCGATGAATACCCACTTTGGAGAGCGTAGATCAACCCGCCGCCAAACGAATCGCCACCACCAACTCTATCTACAATATGAATCAAATATTCCCTTGAAAAATAAGCAGTCCCATCGGCGTACAGCATTCCGGCCCATTTATTATCATTGGCAGAAATACTGCTTCGAAGCGTAATCGCCACCTTTTTGCAACCAAATCTCTCTGAAAGTTGCTTTGCTACGCTGATATACCCGTCTTTGTTCAGATTTCCGCTTTCTACGTCGTTATTCTCTGCGGTAATACCAAATACATCCGCTGCATCCTCTTCGTTAGCGATGCATACGTCAACATATGGCATAAGCATCCCCATAACTTTTCCGGCCTCTTCTTTTGTCCAGAGCTTATTTCGGTAATTAAGGTCACAGCTAATCGTAATTCCTCTCTTTTTCGCTTCTTTACAAGCTTCCAGACAAATGTTGCTCAAAGAACTGCTAAGAGCCGGAGTAATCCCTGTAAAATGGAACCAGTTGCAGTCCTCAAATATCTTCTCCCAATCAAAATCAGAAGGATCCGCTGTAGCTATAGCCGAATTCTTGCGATCATAGATAACTTTTGACGGACGCTGAGATGCGCCCTTTTCTACAAAGTAGATCCCAAGACGATCTCCGCCCAAAGCCATAAGACTTGTATCCACGCCGTATTTTCTTAGAGCATCAATTCCTGATTGCCCAATTTCAGTTTTCGGTACCTTCGAAACAAATGCGCTGTGTATTCCATAATTTGCAAGTGAAACAGCCACGTTAGCCTCTCCGCCTGCATACGAAACATTAAATTTATCTGCCTGCCGAATACGACCATACCCTTCAGGATCAAGACGCATCATCAGCTCGCCAAAACAAACAGTTTTCATCGTGCATCACCCACTTTTGCTAAATTATCTATGACAGTTACAATCTTCCTGTTCATAGGGAAGTTTTCCTCTGGTGCACATTACCTCAATTTCAATCTTTGCTCCTTTCGGAAGAGCAGCGACCTGTACACAGGATCTCGTTGGATACGGCCCTATCGCCTTCGGTGCATTGTCAGATGAAATTACCGTTTGAAAGCTCATACCTATTCTCCTTTTATATTGGCTATATATGCGAAATTCATATTAAATGCCTTTGATCTTACTTACATACCGTTTGGCAATTTCTGTTATTCCATTAAAATCTCCAGCATTAATAAGCGCCTTATCAACAAGATTGCCTCCTACGCCAAGGCCTACTGCTCCTGCTTTAAGAAACTCAGCAGCATTATTTTCATTTACTCCGCCAACAGCAGTAAGAGGGATATGGCCAAGCGGGCCTCTTACTGCCTTAAAATATGCAGGCCCCGCTTCTGATGCCGGAAAGACTTTCACAAAATCCGCCCCGTATTCATATGCCTGATTAATTTCTGTTGCAGAATACGCGCCAGGCATCGTCATCATTCCAAGGCTCCCAGCAATTCGAATTACCTCTTCGTTTACAGTGGGAGTAATTACAAATTTTGCTCCGGCATTATGTGCGTAAACAACCATTTCAGGGGTAAGAACTGTTCCAGCGCCAACGATTAACCGCTCATCAGCCTCCTTGCAGATGCGGGAAATTGATATAATTGTCGATTGATACTGATTTTCTTTTTCTCCAGGGTTAAAAGTGACCTCCAGCATAGTGATCCCGCCTGCGTATAAAGCATTTGCTGTTTGAACAACCTTGTCAGGGTCTACGCCTCTTAAAATGGCAATAATCTTCTTTTCATAAACTTCTTTGCAAACGTCTGCTTTCGTAAGCATCTTATATTCCTCTTTTAAAAAACAGCCGCAGGAGATAATCTCCTGCGGCCTTTGCTACTCAAAGAAACGGCACATTATTCAGGAGTTTCACTAAGCAGCTCCGTTACTCTCGAGCCTACCTGGTTCATCGCATCATCAATTGATGTCCCGCTCAGCATGGAGTTATAAGATTCTCCCATGATATCCTGAATTTCCGAATATCCGGAATAGGAAGGATACGGCAGTGCATACTGAACGCAGTCTACAAAGCCCTTATAAGAATCAGCTTTAAACATTTCATCAGCAAGAGCCGAAGATCTTACAGGCATACGACCTGTCTCTTTTGCAAATGCAATGGCATTCTCATCGTCTGCCATATAAGAGAGGAAGTCTGCCATTTCCCGAGGATGCTCACAAGCTGTTGTGATTGCATATCCGGAAACCTGAAGGTTCGTAACATGCCTTGTATCAGACGGAATCGGAACAGATGCAAGCTTACCATCAAGCTCAGGGTTTGCCGCAACAATTGCGCCAAGAGCGTTGGAACCGGAAATGATCATTCCAGCCTGCTCGTTTGCAAAATAGTTAACTGCTTCCGGATATCCAGTCTCAGTAGCTCCCGGAGGCACGACGCCATCCTCAAGATCAAGGTTTACAAATGTCTGCAGCGCCTTCTTATATGCATCGCTATCAAGATCACTGGACCATGTTCCATCGCTATTCTGTGTGACTTCATCTACGCCAAACGCTTTGACAAACTGGGAGAATCTTGCTTCGCCGGAACCGTTCTGCGTTCCAACCATCGCAAAGCCCCACTTGGTAGATCCATCCGAAAATGCCTTGGCAACGTTACGGAAATCTTCCATCGTCTCAATCGTGTCATAGCCGGTCTCTGCAAACCAATCAGCCCTATAAATAAGAGCAATCGGAACCATGAACCACGGCACAAGCATCATCTGCCCATCGCAGGATGCATAATCGATAACGCCGGTATCCAATTGACTTAAGTAGTCATCGTTCAAATACTCTGTCGGGTCGATAACAATACCCATCGATTTTGCCTGCGGCATAAATGCAGTATTGATAAAGAAAGCATCCGGAAGGTTGTTTGCCGAATTAAGAGCAATGATCTGAGCATTAAGGTCATTATTGGCAACAGCCGTATACTTGATTTCAATATTCGGATGCTCCGCCATATAAGCATCAGCCATTGCAGACTCCAGAGATGCCTCATTCTCCGTCTGAATGGATGACATAATATTCAGAGTTATTTTTTCGCCAGAATCCGTGCTCTCTTCGGCCACAGTAGTTTCAGCCGCAGTAGCGGTCTCTGAACTGGAAGATACAGCATCTGTAGAATCAGAACCTCCGCTCGACGATCCGCAACCAGCAAGCAATGACGCCGCCATGGTTGTGCATAATACAATACTTGTTAGCTTTTTCATTTCCTTTCCTCCTTGTTATAGAAATGTTTATGATTTCACAGCCCCCGCTGTTAAACCTGCAATAAAGTATTTCTGCAAAAAGATGAATGCAACTACCAGCGGAACAGAAGCCACAACAGATGAAGCCATAAGATGATTCCACATGATTTTGTAATAACCGTTCAGCTGCGCAATGCCGACAGAAACTGTCTTCATTTGCTCGTCTGCCATCAAAAGATTTGCAAACATGTATTCGTTCCAGCAGGTAATAAAAGCATAAATAGCAGAAGATGCTATGCCTGGCATAACCATGGGAATTGTAATCTTATGAAATACCTGCCATCTGCTGCAGCCGTCTATGATTGCAGCTTCGTCCAAATCCAGCGGTATTGTTTTGTAGTAACCAACCATCATCCAGGAACAAAACGGAACTGTAAAAGAGATATAAACAAGACTTAGCCCGATAAGCGTATTGTTCAGATGGTAGGTGTTCAGTACCTTGTAATATGGAATCAGCAGCATGACCGATGGAAACATTTGCGTCATTAATACAAATCCCAAAAATGCATTCTTCCCTTTAAAACGAAACCTTGTTGTCCCGTATCCTGTAAGGCAGGAGATCGCGACCGCAATCAGTACGGTGCCTACAGTTACAAGGAGCGAATTCCGGAAATAGTACGCGAACGGATATTCCGTCCACATTGCTTTGTAAGAAGCAAGCGTAATGGTTTCCGGAATCCACTTGGGAGGAATCGAAAAGGTTTCCGGTTCTGTCTTTAATGATGTCGAAACCATCCAAAGAACTGGAATGATTACGAACAATGCGCCAAATATGTAAATGACATACGTTAGGATATTGTTAACGATCTTTTCTGTACTTTTCTTCCGCATCATATTTGGCCTCAATCATCTTTCAGTAAACGGTTAAATACTTTGCTGACCACAAAGCAGATCGCAAACACAACTACCGCCATAGCAGAAGCCCGTCCAAACTTAAAGTACTGGAACGCTTCTTTATAAATCCCGATACTAACCACATTTGTTACGGAATTAGGGCCGCCTTGCGTAAGCATTTGTACTAGTGTGTAATGCTTAAACCACCACACAATGTCCAGGATAACGGTCGTTGCAAGGACAGGGCGAATACTCGGAAGAATGATGCTCCAAAATGCTTGAACTTTTGAAGCCCCATCTACCTTTGCCGCTTCCAAAATATCCGTAGAAACGCTTTGAAGAGCAGCAATCACGTTTACCATAATAAGAGGATAGCCCTTCCATACGCAGACAAGAACTACAGCGATAAATGCCCACTGCGTACTCCCAAGCCATGTAACTTGCTTATCTATAATCCCGGCATCCATTAATGCATAATTTAAAAGACCATATAGCGGATTAAGAATCCACTTGTACAAAAGAGCAATGACAACGTCCGGGAAAAGCCACGGCAATACTAAGATTGTACGGAAAAATATAACACCCTTCTTTTTCTGATTTAATGCCATTCCAAAAAGTAGCCCAAGAACGAAATGGCCAAGCACAACGCAAACAGTAAATTTGAATGTAATCCAGATACTTTCCTGGAACGCATCCTTCGTGAAAATGTCGATGTAATTCTTTACACCAACAAAATCCCAGTTTTTACTTAAATCCGTATCGAAGAAGCTGATGGTTATGCCATAAACCATCGGATACACAACCAACGCAAGCAAAACAACAAATACCGGAAGAATGAAAAAATACGGGAGAAGCTGCTTTTGGCTTAGCTTGCCTGGTTGAAATTCATTGTTGTTCTTAGCTTTATTTTCTCTAGCCATCAATCTGCACATCCCTTCCCTAAAGTCCTACCATTCCCCCATCGAATGATCATCATCAAAGTAGAGAATGGGATTAGACCATCTTCCGTCATAGGAAAGCTTTTTAATCGCCTCTTCGTCTACTTCAACTCCAAGGCCCGGCTTATCAGGAACATCGATATAACCATCCTTGATAACAAACGGCTCCTTTATAATTCCCTTCCCAAGATCTAGCCCTTCTTCCTGTGTAGGATGTTCCTGCGCTGTAAAGTTTGGAATGCAGGTATCAATCTGGATACAGGAAGCCAGTGCCAGCGGGCCAAGCGGATTATGTGGAGCAACGCTCATGTAATAATTGGCTGCCATAGCCGCAATCTTGTATGTCTGAAGGATACCTCCGCAATGACAAAGATCCGGCTGTACGACGTTTACGGCCTGCTTCTCAATAAGTTCTCTAAATCCAAAAGTAGTAAAAAGGCGCTCTCCGCTCGCAATCGGGATTGTAGTTGCCCTGGATACCTTAACCATTGCATCGACGTTCTCCGGGAGAACCGGCTCTTCTATGAACATCGGGAAAACGTGTTCCAGCTCTCTGCAAAGAATAGGAGCAAGCGCCGGAGATACTCTCCCATGAAAATCGATTGCAAAATCAATCTCTTCTCCGATCGTGTCTCTTAAAACCTCCATACGATGCACAATCTGTTTAACTGTGGCCATAGATTCAATATGTCGAACGGGAGGCGTAATCATTGACGTTTTTAATGCTGTGAATCCGGCATCAAGGCGCTTATTTGCCCATTCTTTAATCTCTCCATCAGAAGGGTCATCACTGAATGGGATTAAGTGCGCATACATTCTGATGCGATCACGATATTTCCCGCCAAGAAGCTGCCATACAGGGGCTCCAAGTGTCTTTCCTTTGATATCCCATAAGGCCTGCTCAATTCCGCTGATTGCGCTATATATAACTGCCCCTCCGCGATAAAAGGCACCGCGATACATCATGTTGTAAAGCTTTTCGATGGTCATAGGATCTTCGCCAATCAAAAGACCTTTTAAAACGTCGATCGCGGCCCCTACTACTGTCGTCCTTCCTTCCAGCGTAGGCTCGCCCCAACCAACAATTCCTTCATCGGTCGAAATTTTGACAAGCATCCATCTTGGTTTGATATAAAACTTTTCAACATTTGTGATTTTCATTGCTGCCCCTTTGTTGTGTTCGTATTTACGAACTGTGTTTCTTATTTTTCTTTCTCATAGCATGCCACCACCCCCCCATTTGTCAATAGTGCATCTAGAATATATCCTTCAGTGCATTTTATATTGCAATTTGACGGCATATTTGCTTTCAAAAAGTTGACTTTTAATTTTAATCTATGTACCATGTTCATATATACAAACGCAGGAGGAAGTGTGCATGAACGAGCAGCCTTTTCATAGAACAACGGCCAGAGTCCTTGATATTATCGAAGCCATTGCCGCTTCGCCAAACGCATACACACTGACAGAATTAGGCTCATACCTTGCCGCTCCAAAAAGCAGTATTTTTCCTATACTTCAGGAGCTTGTTTCAAGAGGATATCTTTTGCTGGGAGAAAATGGAAAATATTCTATAGGTATCTCAACAGTAAGAATTGGGAATGCATTTATGCAGCAATACAGTTTTCTTGACGAGGTCGGGAAAATTCTGCAGAACATCACGAATGTGTGCATGGAGGCTTCACATTTTGCCATTCTTTCCGGCGGCGACGTTCTTTACCTAAAAAAAGCCAATTCAAAAGAACCGATTCGGATGGTATCTGCAGAAGGAAATACCATGCCGGCATATGGGACTGCACTTGGGAAAGCCCTTCTTCTTGGCAAATCCGAGGATCAGGTAAAAGCGCTGTATCCAAACGGTCTTAAAAAGATCACCAAAAACACATTAGATAATTTTGATGCATTGATGTCACAACTAAGAAAAGGCCTGTCAGAAGGCTTTACTTATGAGATCGAAGAATCAACAGACTACATCCGCTGCATTGCTATTCCTGTATACGATACACATACAAACAAAATCGTAGCTGCTATCAGCGTAGCAACACCGACATTCAGATATACACAAGAAAAAGAAAACCTTATTAAGGCGCTTCTCTTGGACGGGAAGAAAAAAGTTGAAGGAACATTGAGCCAACTTGGCGTAGATCTTCAGGATCTTATTCAGAGGTAAAACAATGCCAAACGAATTAGAACAACTAGCAGAAAGCATTAACACGCTGGTAGACTTTTGCGGACGAAGAGATATTGAAGCTCTTGATCAATATAATTTGCAAAAAACATATGGTTTTAATCAGGTAGACGTACTTGTTATGTTTGGCGCCAGTATTCCTGCAGTATATGATCAATTCCTATTTGCTTGGAGAAATAACATAGCTAAACACTATTGTTTAACAGGCGGAGTAGGACACACTACAGCAAGCCTGCAGGAGCTAATGAAAGATGAACTGAAGATAGCTACCTCCAATATGCCGGAAGCAGAAATCATGAAGGCGTATCTAGCCAAGTATATTCCGGTCGATTCCATTTTGATCGAGAATAAATCGACCAATTGCGGAAACAATGTAACAAACACACTGGAGTTATTGGAAGATAAGAATATACCTCATGATTCCATTATTATCATACAAGACGCAACCATGCAGCTTCGCATGGACGCCGGTTTTCGAAAGTATGCGCCCAATACAAAGGTCATCAATTTTGCCGGGTATCAAGCACATGTTACCGCCAGAAATAATCAGCTTGAATGCGATAAAGATTTGTGGGGAATGTGGGATATTGATCGGTTTGTGAATCTTCTTCTCGGAGAAATTCATCGTCTAAGAGATGATCAAAATGGATACGGGCCAAACGGATTAAACTATATAGCGCATGTCGATATTCCGAAAGAAGTAACCGCCGCATACCAGTATATTTTACAACATAAATCCACAGCATCGATACGAAATGCGAATGATCTGTATAAATCATAAATAAGCGTCAAATCCGTTTAAAAAACGACCGATGCCGATACCATCGCGCCGCCTTCGAACGACGGCGCCGCAGAATCAGCCGGTGCAACTGTCCCCAAAGTCCCGGCTGCATTATGCAACAGATCATCCGCTTCAAACCAGCCAATCCGAAAGCGCCTGCGCATCGTACATTGTTATTTATAAATCTTCAGCCCCCGCAGCATCTTCTCCCGGCTGCGTGCAGCGGACACCGTCTGCTGCACGTCCACCTTGGGACTCTTCCCCCGCAGCATCCTAAACAGGTAGCGCACCGGATAGAAAACAGCGAAGAACATAACCCACAGCGGATGGATCCGCTCAACTGAATTGCCATCGCGCAATTGACTCTCCCGGTCAATCGTCTCTTTTTTTCTCTTCTGCACTGTCCACGGATAATCTTCTTTGACGCGCCTGCGAATACCGGTCAGATAGCTGTGCAGAAAAGAGCTCTTTTCCTCCACATTGTAGCCATCCGTCATGCTGCTGATGAGCGGACGCACACTACTCTGTGCGTGGAAATCGCCGCTTTCCATAACATCCCGGAACAATGCATCCACCTCATCTTCTTCTACATCTCTACTCCATATGAGTTCCGGCAGTCCCAGATATTTCTCACAAAGTCTGGTGCAAACTCTTGCGAACTGCAGCAGGCCACATTTCTCCAACGCATCCAACTCGCTCTGTCCTATCTCCCCCCGCAACGCATGGACCGTCACGGCCCAGTCACACATCTGACGTAGGCCGATTCCCAGGATCATCAGATGCCGCTCCATATGCGAAAGCAGCGCGATGAGCTGATACACGCCGGTCAGCACAGGGAATACTGTCCCGTTTAACTTTCTCAGTTGTGTGTGGTCCAGCGCATCGGACATATAACTCTGTGCAAATTGTCCTTTTTGCGTATTGGGAAAAATCGAAACAGCAACATGCAACTCGACATCGATGGCGGTTCCGTCCGGCAGGATCTTCATGAAACACGTATGCAGATCTGTTGCATGCGTATACGTATATCCATGTTCTGACAATATACTGCTTACCCTGTCAAGATCCGCTTCCCTCACCAGTAGGTCAATGTCACCGGGCACACGCAGCTCTGCATGCGGATAGACGCATGCAACACTCATCCCCTTTAATACCGCACAGGGGATGTCCGCCAGCAGGGTCAGCAAATTCATCTGACAATTTAGAACAGATTCAAACCTCCGAGCGGAATAGAGCGCTGCACGCCGCACAGAACAGCGCAGCTCCGCTTGCGACGTTTCTGACATATCCGTTGCCGCCTTACTTTCTTGGTCTTCTGACACCTCAGCTGTTTCCAACGCTTTTACGGCTCTCTGGGCTCCTGGTACCTCTGATCTTTCCAGAACATCCGGGTTTCTTCGCGCACATTTCAATGCCGGATAGATCAGGGGCGTTATCGAATGACGCTGTGCCTCCTCCAGAATCGCCTCCGAAACCGCCGCCTGTGTTGATACACCGAATAATTCGTACGACAGCAATGCACATAACAATGCCTGTACAGTATTTTTCTCTCTCATACTATCTTCCTTAAAATGAATCGCTCCATTCCATAGTTGATTGCTGCATAGAAGGATTCTGAAATCGTTCTATCTCTTATTATCTGGATATGACTTTTAAATCGATAATCAGAAAAACAGCAGTACAGATGATCGTTTCCAGAACAAGGACAACCGCTGCAATCAATATCCAGGAACAAACTGAAAAAACAAATTCCCCAAACACCACCCGGGCCAGCCAGCCACTAAAACTGATCATAATAATCAAGATACTCTGGTGAATTATAGATTTCGCAACTCCATTATGCAGAAGGATTTTACTGTTAACGACTGTATATGAAACATTCCTTTGGATCGCTGCTATAATCATTGCAATTAAAACACCTGGCACTCCGGCCAATATCACTCCCGCAGTTCCTAAGAATATCTGTATTGCCAAATTAATAAAATTATTTGCACGATTTTCCCTGTAAATTCCTGCAGCATTGATGACGGCGGTCAGTGGAATTCGATATGAATATAAAGCTGACCACACGGATATTAAGATCGCATATAAGGGATGTATATAATTCACATCGGATACCACATTCGTATACAGTTGGACGAATGGAATCGCCATAGCGCTCATGGTCGAATATGCTATTGTGATAATTAAAGACACGATAAAATCATAAAATTGGTAGGATTTGTCGATATTCTCCCCTTGGGATAGCAGCTGCCCCATTTGCGGAGCAACACCTGAACTAAGTGATGAAACCATGCATGTTAATGCAGAGGCAACCATACTATAAACAGCATATACATTGGCTTCTTTAAAACCGAGAATCTGCGCCACAATTATGGTTGGCAGCGCTGTACTTGTATTGATTGAAATTTGCAGCAAAAGGGCATCCCATCGTTTATCGGTTATGGCTAAATCCTGCGTTGGAGCCACCGTGTAATCAACATCTGGATAATTCTTTTTAATATACCATTTTAAGATCAGTGATCTTACCAAAATTGTGAATATCGGAGCCACTTTTACGAGTACAACACTGATATTCATCTGTAAAAGCGTCCAGACAAGTATAAAACGAAGAAGCTGCGCCGCAATAGAAGCGTTGGAAATAACATACTCCTTGCGATCTGCCGTCAAAAGCACTCGGTATTTCGCCATTGTAAAGAAGTCCACAGCGCCATACAGACCTATCACGAACACCAAGGCCGCAAATTCACCGTGTTCCATGGCATCTGTTTTCTTAAAAAGCGGAAACGCAAAAGACAAAATAATTACAAGAAAAAAATAAATTGCGCTAATTCTGCGATACTGCTCCTTTGAATAAGACAGTATTTCACTAATCTTTTTTGCATTCCCTTCCGTAAGCGGCTTAAAAAGAGAATATATAAGTGTAAGTCCTATTCCAGCCTCCAGATATGAGAAATACGAGATGAAACTGTTCGTAGTTGAAATAATACCGTTTATTTCAGAGCCATACACCGCAAGATATAATCGAGGCAGAACAAGCCCCACCAATAGATTAACTATCTGTGAACATGCATAACTCACCATATTTGCAGCCAATTGTCTTTGTTTTTTCATCAGCTGAGTTTCCTATCTGCTCCCGCCTCCATTACATTAAACAGCTGCTCTGTTGTAATGAACTCAATATCCGGATATTCTTTTACTATTTTTTTCAACAGCCACATAAGTCCTTCCAGATTATTTTCAGCATTGGTAGGATTGATGCTGCTAATATAATTGAAGCGGTGACTGCTTATAATAGCCGGTTTGTGATCATGCAACGCATTATGTATTTGTCTAAAACATAATGCAGCGCATTCAGCAGCGTTCTGATAATAGGCCGGTTCATACGCACAATTGCGTATGGAATACAATTGGCCTATCGTATTTTTCTGTCCGGTAAAATGAATTCTGCGGGTTAACCGATTGTTTTTTTCTATTATACTATTCTGTGTTGCTCTCAACGGAGTCCTTCCAAGTGGCACATACTGCCAGCAAGCACTTTGAATACCTTGCACGTCTAAATCAGCTAACGTCTTTTCCAGAAAATCGTCCCAGACATAGCACGAGGCCACGAACGTACTGCTTTTCCGTCCAAACGTCTCTTCGAAAATTCTCATTGCATCATAGAGAATGCTTCTAAGTTCCTCATCTGTACTATAATTCGAATTAAATGCATCCATGTAACCAAATGGATTATTCTCCGAAAAAGATGCGTTAATCCCAATCAGATGATTTTCAAAAGCAATCAGTGTATCCCTTTTCCCACGCTTTAAATCCATCATCCAACGACTTATATTCATATGCTCTCTGCAGTGAAGCTGCGGAAAAAAAAGGCCTCGCTGCATCCCATTTTGCACACACGAGATAACATTTTCATTTGGATAGTATCTCTTATATGTTTCCGTGAAGAGCTCAAATTCATAACTTCCAGTCTTAATATCAATACGGTCAAAATCCGGATTTGCCACTGCAAAGTTTGCCGTTATAACCGCAGGATGTCCGCTCTGATCTGTGACAGATTCCAAAACATTATATAATCTTTCTAGATCAGAGCAATTTTCCAAACAATCATTAGACAGAAAAGCATCCTTCTCCGGATGATCCCCCAACGCTTGTAGTTTCTCAAACACCTCATGCGATGGCATACGGATGCTTCCCCAGTCATCCGATTCAATTATGACAAAATGTCTTTTTGTGTGAAATCCGCGGAGTGCAGTGTATCGATTTTTTAAATTAGTTAATAGAAAAGCCATGCTAACGTCCTTTATTACATAAGCGCAGTTTCCAACTTTCAACCTTTCTTTTCATTTTCTTCATCCGCCGGGGTTTCATTCAAAATGACTTTGATGACCTTTGTAAGTAACGTACTTGAAATGCCATCTGTGTGCGGAAGATAAATGATTTGAACCCCGAGCGGCGCAAATTGTTTCTCATAGGTATTCCATTGATCGGTGCCTTTCCAGTCTGAGCCGACAAACATTTTGTCAAAGCGGTATTTCTCCCACGCAGCAAGCTTGTTCTTGTCGATCTGTGGCACCACCTCGTCAACATATCGGAGCGAAGATACAATCGCTGCACGTTCTTCATACGGAATAACCGGTGTCTTTTTCTTTTCTTTTCGTACAAGTTCATCTGTGCTGATGCCAACAATCAAATAATCGCATTGTTCCTTCGCACGTCTTATAACATTCAGATGTCCGATATGAAACATATCGTACACGCCCGTGGTGTACCCTATAACTTTACCCATCGCATCATCCTCTAAAGTCTTTTCCACGCTAATTATTTGCGCTCAAATTCACATATCCGCATATATATTCATTGCGGGACGCCTCTTTTCAGCGGACGGCAATTGCATATAATTCTCCCCATACAACTGATGCAAATATACTTCCGGCTTTTCAGGCCCATAAAATTTATGCCCCTCAAATTCATACTCCTTTGGCCTGCCATACACCTCTGCGTGGAAGAGTTGACGTTTATATCCGTACTGGCTTCCCATGGAGCAAAGAAAATTCGTATTACTGAATTTTTTCATTTCGTTATCAAGTGTCGTAAGAATATGCTTTCTCCTAAGTGACAAAACCAACGAAAGAACCAGTTTCACGCTGTTCTTTACAACATTTCCGTTATAAACCTTAAAATCCATCCGTTCCTTTTGCATTTTCATTTTATAGAGCAAATGAGCCTGGCGTTCTTGTTGCTGTTCGTCATTCGGCGCATAGTCAAGCGGGAAGATATCAAAATATAATCTTTGATCAAGATTCGTGTATTTAAGACTTGGGTTTTCAATCCTGGTCCCCGGAATATAAATACGAGTGATTACATAATCACAATCATCTGATACCCTGTAGTTTTTTATTTCATATTCACCGCCAAAGCGCTCACTCGCCGCAATAAATTTCTCATATTCGTCTCGCACCATGCCAACATCAATATCATCATCCCAAGGAATGAAACCTTTATGTCGATAGGCTCCAAGCATGGTGCCGCCAATCATATAGTAGTTCAGGTCTTCTTCTCTGCAAAAACAATCAAAGTCAACCATAACCCTAAGTAGCATCTCTTGTGTTTCACGAATTAAAAGCTTTCTCACCGGTCAATCGCCTCTTTTTATCACCGCTATCGTTGTCCATGGATAAATTCCAGACAATGTATGCCAGCAAAATATGAAAAATCATATCAAAATACAACAGCTCGCTTAAGGCCATCCACATAATCATTATGCTAACAAAGGTTGAAGCATTGATAAGGTTCCGTTTTATGTACCTATTAGAGATCTTGAATATCTTACCTACACAATAGCCCCATCCAATTGTTCCAACTATCCCAAGATTGTAAATATAATCAATATATGTGTTATGCGGTATATCGTTCGCATTTGCAGGCGAAGGAGCATCTAATCCCGCTCCCAAAATCAAAACCTTAGGAGTGTTTAAAATATAAGTAATATATTCCCTCCATTCCGCTGCTCGTCCTGTTGTTAAACTCGCAGCGTCACTTGCCTCCTCAAACCTCTGCAGAACGGAATGAAAGATCTCTATCTTATCCGAAACAACCAAGCTCACCACTACCGCCAGAATAATAGTCGAGAGTACCTGCAACCCATATCTACGTTTCAGATGATTTGAGTATATAAAAGCCAAAATAGGCATTGACAGCATCAGAAACACCATCTTGCTCACCGTAAGCGCCGCAAACCATATCAATAGGCCTGTCATAACAAGGAGTATGCTGATCGAAATGTCCTGCCTGTGATACATGACAACAACTAGGCAAAGACAGATCACCAAGTTGACCCCATAATAATTGGGATCCTCATGCATCCCCGTAAATCTGTAGATGTCAACTCTTCCATCCGTATATAGAGATAAATTCGGAAAAATATCAGAATATTTCAGCAGAGACGCCATTAAAACCCCGAATATATAAAACAAAAAAAGGTTGCGCGGCTGATCATAGTTCACATGCTGCACTGCAACATACAGAAAAAGAAGGTTCATGGCGAATTTAATCAATTGCACCAATTCAATCCCCATATTAAGATTCGCCAGATGAATGACTGCCACATATCCTGTAAGACAAATGATCCATCCAACAACCTTATGGAGCTTTCTCACGAAACTCAGATGCCAGAGCACATACAGCAATAACAGCATGATAAAGAAAGAAGTTGAACTTGGTGAACTCTTAAAGGCATGTGTAAAGGACACAGAAAAAAACAGCACACACAGTGAATCCTCCTCATCATACAAGAGGATGCATGCAGCAGCCAACAACGCCGCCAGATACGTCATAATCGAATTGTCGGTTCCAATCGCAATCAACAAACCGATTGCAGGACAGGCGATCCATTTATTGATTTTGATCCTCATAATTTCTATTCAATTCCTTCCATAAGTTTGTCGATGATCTCACTGATTCCAATCTCGCTTTCATTGGAACACAGATTTCGCTGCATCTCCATTTTTCGATCTAAAACAGATTCTGGCCTGTCTAAGAGTGGTCGAAATCCGTTTTCCATTCCTGCGTCGGAATTATCAACAACAAACCCAAAACGATCGCCAATCATCTCATCCGCCGATGTTGTTCTTGTAGTCCATACCGGCAGGCACAGTACCCTTGCCTCCTGAAAGACAACCGGCGCAGCTTCATGTCTGGATGGGACAATCAGCACGTCAGCATTGGTCATGTATCGATACGGATTTTTCTGTTCTCCGCACAATACAACAACATTTTCCAGATGGAATTCATTGATCAGCTGTTCAATTTCTCTGCGTTCCGATCCTTCTCCAACAATCGTGTACTTTATCTTTGAAGTGTCCACCTTGCTCAACAATCTGACAAAGCGCGCAATCCCCTTCTCCGGTATGAGCCTGGCCACAGACAACAGATTAAGATATCGTGAATCATACTCCACCGGATCCATCATGGCTTTCCTTCGAATCTCTTCTGCATCAATCGGATTAAGGCAAGCAAAGGTTCTCCCCTCCATATCCGGCAATGCTTCCACGAAGTTTCTCCTTGTTGAATTCGATACGCAGACAATGGCATCAAATTTTCGGTACAGATGATCACTATATGGACTTCGATTTCCTGAATTCAAATAATCACAATGAATATAACAAATCTTTTTTCGTGCTCGAACACAGCGCAGGACATATTCTGCCGTACCGCTATAAAAAGATTTTTCCTGCGAAATATGGGAGAAAGAAATCGCAACATCATACTGCTCTTGCCGGTCACGGGAGCGTGTGCAGGAGGCAATCTCCACCGCGCACCTGCGCCCGGCAAATCTACTGACGAGTGCATAGCCGCCTCTTCGAATCCTTTCGAATGAATCTGCACAATCTGCCTGTGCCATACCCATGAAGCGAAAGTCTGACCTGGTCTGCAGTACCCAAATGTCCTTCGGAATTTCTTGTAAAAGCGATCCTTCTTTGCAGAGCAGCAGCAGCGTAATGTCGTATTCGTTGTGAATCTGCATCAGGAGAGATACGAGCGCCTTCTGTATTCCCCCAATTTTGGCATTATTCTCTACAATCAGCAGCCGTTTCCGCACGAACAGATTCCTCCGATCCTCTCTCATAGCCTGCTTTGCAGAATATCTGCAATTCGCTCACATGCGTGTCCATCGCCATAGGGATTCTCCGCATGTGCCATCTCATTGTAAGCATCCTCATCGGTGAGAAGCTTAGAGAATTCTCTGTAGATAACCTCTTCCGTCGTACCGACCAGCTTCAGCGTGCCTGCCTCGATACCCTCTGGGCGTTCCGTCGTATCGCGCATCACAAGAACCGGTTTTCCTAGAGAGGGCGCCTCCTCCTGAATTCCGCCAGAATCCGTCAGGATCAGGTAGCTTTGCTTCATAAAATTGTGAAAATCCAGCACATCCAACGGCTCAATGATATGTATGCGATCATCAGCACCAAGGAATTCTGCTGCTGTTCTGCGCACAATGGGATTCATATGAATGGGATAAATTGCCTTCACATCAGCATGCTCGTCCATCACGCGCCGAATTGCCTTGAACATATGGCGCATCGGTTCGCCCAAATTCTCCCGGCGATGCGCCGTGATCAGAATCAACCTGCTGTCCTTCGCCCAGTCAAGCTCCGGATGCGTGTAGCTATCGCAAACCGTAGTCCTCAACGCGTCAATCGCTGTGTTCCCTGTAATGAAAATGCTGCTAGGATCTCTTCCTTCCTTCCGCAGATTTTCTTCAGCCAGTCTGGTGGGGGCAAAATTGTAGCGACTGATGATCGACACCGCCTGTCGATTAAACTCTTCCGGATAAGGGCTGTAAATATTATGCGTGCGCAGCCCGGCTTCCACATGCCCGACCGGGATTTGCAGATAGAAACATGCCAACGCAGTTACAAAGGTGGTGGAGGTATCACCGTGCACAAGCACCACGTCCGGATACTCCCTCTCCAGCACCTCCCGGATACGATTCAGGATATTGGTTGTCACATCGAACAGTGTCTGCTGATCCCTCATGATGGACAAATCATAATCCGGCACAACATGAAACGTATCCAGCACCATGTCCAACATCTGACGATGTTGCCCCGTTACACAGACAACAACCTGCAGGTTCTCCCGCTTTCTTAGTTCATTGATCAACGGGCACATCTTAATCGCCTCCGGCCGCGTGCCGAACACGAGCATTATCTTCTTCATCATGCCTGTTCCCTTACAAGGATCTGTATAGCTGTTCTATTCTCCGCTTCATAATTTCCCAGGAATACTTTTCTTTATACAGCTGCATAGCCCTTCGTCCCATCTCGGGCCATTCCGCACGGCGCATCTGCAGCGTTTCAATGGCTTCTCGTATTCCTTCCAAACTGAATTCTGCAAGCACACCGATGTCATTTTCAAGAATCACATCGTCATACCCCGTATCTCGTGCCATAATGATCGGTTTCCCCAACATCAGGGCTTCATAGAATTTGTTGGGTGCCGCATACCTGTGATTTCGAAAAGATGGATCGTAGGTTGCAATCATGATGTCACATTGGCTCTCCAGTGCCAAGGTATCCTTATATTGCAGCTTGCCATAATAGAAAATGTTCTCATAGCGATCGGCAGCTTCCTGCATCCACTCTTCGTAATTTCCAAATCCGCCGATGTGCATTTCCACGGTACTTTTCCTTGCAATGATTTCAACCGTTCCCTTCAGACGGCGTCCCTCCGACAGTATGCCAACATACGCCACCTTCATTCTGTGGCTATTGCTCTGCAGGGCAAAGGAATTGCTGGGCTGCAACATAGCATCAGGTGTGTTATGAATAATTTCCAGCCTCTTCGGAAATGCCTTTCCGATTTGCTCTCTCCTCTTCTCTGTACAAAGGATAGTTACATCTGCGGAATTGATCACACGAATTTCCAAATATTCAATCATCGTCTGCAGTAGTTTATTGGGCAATGTTCTTCCGTCAACATAATAGTCAAGAACATGGTAGACAAACTTTTTCTTCAGTAATCGGCAACAACACATTGCAGCCAATCCTGTATCAAAATCAAACGCATGTACTGCATCGTATTCTTTGTGATGCTGCAACAGCCATCTGCAGATTCTTACCTGAAACTGCACCATTCCCTTGAAGTTCGATTTGATACCGCCGTTGTATACTGCCGGTATCCCGAAATGTACCATTCTAATTTCGAATCTTGTCAGTTTTTTGATAGATTCTTTTTCCGGATAAACCCCTCCGCGGTCCCAGGCCAGGATTACAGCCTCATGCCCGGCTCCCATCAATGTGTCGGCCATCTTTTCGACCGGCGGATCCGGCATCACCTCCGTTGATCGGAGCAAGACAACTCTCATGAACGTCTCCTTTAGTTCACCCTTGCAAATGCTTTCCCATGTAAACCCGCCAGAATGTTCTTGCACCATGCAGCAAATCTAATTTCTCTGCATACAGGTCAACAACTTCATAAACACTGTCACTATTGTAGGTATGAATTCTATTGGCTTTCACAGGTACCGGTATGTCATTTATCCTTATTCTGCTGATTTCCTGTTCCTCGTATTTCCCTTCATTCATCATCACCCTATTCAGAATGATGGCCTCTCCATACTTCAACGAGCAATCCTGTGCCGGACGAATCAGCCCATCACTTTCATAAAAGTTCCCGGCAGGACGACCATTATTATTGACATATTCCCTACACCCTATTTTACGCAGTTTATATGTCTCCATATCAAGTTCAAAGATGTCCAGTTTCCATTTCCCAGCAGCCTTCCGATAACTAACAGCATAAAATTCGTCATTCTGACGGAAAACCGTCGTATCAACATACCGTTCATTGCTACTTAGGATTGCCACCTTATCCCATTGTTCCGGAAATAAAGTTGACTTGTATAAATTGATCGTCCCATTATCACCCGTCTCCGGAATCATGTAATGCTCTCCTTTATAGGAGAAAACACAGGGGTAACTCATATGATAGGAGGACTCGATCAAAATCCCCTTATATATCGGTTCCCCATTTATGAATTGATAACATGCAATGGTTCCTTTATCCTTCTTCTTGATACAAAGCTCAACGAAAAGGTAGTGCTTCCCCTCGACTTCATAGAGAAACGGATCGGCTGCCCACGTGCCCTCTGGTGTCTTAAGAATCTGATACTGGCCTTTTTTCGCTCCTATGAACCTGTAAGCCACATTCCAATCACCACCGACAAATGCCTTTATGATAATACCTTTGATTTTCTGATACAAAATCTGTCCCACCCTTTCACTTCCGCAGGATGCGCAAATTGCATGAGCCTATCCGAATGTATCTTGATATATCTGTTGCATTGCTCTGACTGCTTCTTCCATAGAAAAGCGCTGTATTGTTCTACTGTTCTCCTGAATTTCCATTTCTGCAACGCCCTTATCCATCGCCTTTTCCAGTGCAGTGCATAATTCATCCGCACTGTGCGGATTGAAAAGCAATTGACTGCATCTCAGCAAATCGACATTCCCTCGAATTCTACCGGCAACACATGGCAGACCGCTTGCCATACCCTCCATAGTGGATCGCGGCAAACCCTCCCGCAGGGAAGCGCTGACAAAACAGTCTGCCATTTGATACAGCTCCCTGACATCCGTGCGGTAGCCAAGAAAATGGACTCTGTCGTGTAACCCTGCCCGGTCTGCCTGCTCCTGCAATGCTCGCTGTTCATTCCCAATGCCGCACAGAACAAAATGAATCCTATCATTCCGCAGCTTTTCCAATGCCGCTATAACTACACTGTTGTTTTTGTTGGCATTAAGCTCTCCAACCGAGATCAGCACGAAAGCAGCCTGCGGTATTTGAAGTTCCGCACGTTTCTGCGCTGAACTGGCTTCTGTGGTCACTGTATACTGTTCTAAATCGATTCCCACACCTGGCACACAATAAACTCTGCCGTTTCCTCGAAGCCGAAACCTGCTCCTTGCAAGCTCATAGTCCTCTCGATTGATAGTGATCAGCACATCCGTGTCCCGGGCAAGCCGCTGCTCAACCGGATAGTAAATCAACCAGTTGAGCAAGGGGGCACCATTGTAGAAATGAAATCCGTGGGCCTGATAAATAACTTTCTTCACACCGCATTTCTTCCCGGCCATCCTGCCTATGGCACCGCCGATCGGCGTATTGCAATGGATTGCGTCAAATTCTTCCCTTTGAATGAGCGCAATGACCTGTTCATATGCCTTCAGATTCCTAACATTCAACGGATTCCTGATAAAATCAATATGGTGCAGTGTTATCCCATAGTTCTCCTCATCCAGTTTTCTCTGTTCCGGCGTTGAATTCCCATAATTGGCAGCCATATGAAATTCCATTCCAAGAGCTTTTGCCGCCGCAATGCTCGCCAGTGAAAACGAGCCAACTCTTTCCCCCGCTATATTCGAAATAAACAAAATTTTAGTCGGCTTCATTTGTGTAAATGTTCTCTCGTTTGAGTACCGCTACTGCCGTCCGAAAAAAAATCTTCACATCAAGTCCCAAGGACACATTGTGCGCATACCATGCATCGTATAAACGCTTCTCTCGAACACCAATGTGGTTGCGGTAATACGCCTGCGTATAACCGCCAATTCCTGGTCGTACCAACAGCTTGTCCCGCTCATCCTCCTCATAAGTGTCCTTGGACTCCACATCACCGGCTCGCGGTCCGATGAGGCTCATCTCACCCCGAAGAACATTGATGCATTGCGGAAGCTCATCCATGCTAGTCTCGCGGATCAGTCGACCAATGCGTGTGACCCTCTGATCCGTCCTGGAGTTGTATGTACTGCCGTCGCTGTTGCGCCAATCCGGGACATTCATCTTCATTGACCGAAATTTCAGCATGTCAAATTCACGAAATTCCTTGCCTATTCTGCGCGATCGGTAGAAAACCGGCCCCCCATCTTCCAGCTTAATAGCTACAGCTATCGGTAAACCGACCAATAGAATCAAAGGGAAGATTAGTATACACACCAGAATATCGATGATTCGCTTCACAACACATTGATACATGCCTTTGTATCCACAACCGTACTTCGTTGATTCATATAGCTGCTGCGCCCGGCTCAATCCGCTGCTCTTCTCCATAATGTTCATCCTCTGTGAATATCCCATCACGTATGGTATTCAGAACCACCTCTGCCTTACGAATGGCCAGATCGACATTATCTGCCCTTGCAACCACATATCCACAGCCATCCAAATTTGTATGATACTCATGCACTTTCTGTCCAACGCTCAGATGATGATAAATCTCAACGCCATATTCTCGCTCTAACATAGCAAAATCCGGCAGGCTTCTAACAATTCCCTCCTGAAAGGCCAGCAAGCGTGTTGCCACTGCCTCCCGTTGACCAGCTTCCAGTTCAACGGGATCTCCGACTGCATTCTGCAGCATTGCGGCCATATAATCTATTCCTGTTCCATAAGGAATGACACAGGGCCCAATCATGTTCCCGCCCATTCGCGCCCCGACATCGATGATATGTATCTTTCCTTCATCGGTAATTACCATGTCCATATTGACAGATCCGCAGTTCACGCCGAGTGCCTTAATGGCTTTCCTGACACACGCACAGACTCTTTTCTCAATGTCCGGAGAAAGTCCGGATGGAACGGCATGCCCGAGTTCTGCGTAAAAAGGTGGACGAGTCATCCATTTTTTCATGATCCCAAGGACATGAATCTCACCATTTACCACAAGGCTTTCCGCTCCATATTCCTGGCCAACAATAAAGCTTTCCACCTCTGCCCGATGCGTGATCGATGCCTCCATTGCCGCTCTGCAGGCGAAAAAAAACGAATGTAACTCATCCACACGGCTTGCGCCGCGGCTCCCGGACCCATCACAAGGTTTTACCATAACCGGAAGCGACAGCTTCTGTGCCAGATCCTCTAAATCTGTGTCCTCATCCACCTCGTAGCTCTGCTCGGTATCATCCACGTGATTTTCAAAAAGGCACCGACGAACGCGATATTTATTCTTGATCAACCGAGCTACCTCATAATGAAGCCCGTTCAGACCCAACTCCTGTGCGATATAAGCTGCAGTTAGAACACCGTAATCCGTAGCCGCCGTCAATACCCCGTTGATTCCCTCTTCCCGAGCGTAAGCAAGACAAGCGTCCTCATCCACGATATTGATTACTTTGTATCTGTCCGCATAATGAAATCCAATCGCTGTCGGATCTGCGTCTACAGCTACTGTTTCATATCCCATGCTCTTGGCTTTCCGGATGACAAAGTTTTGCAGAAAGCCGGCCCCGACGATCAGTATCTTTTTCATTTCCTTTATATCTCTTTTCGCATTCTCAATTCCCTGTACTTTCTGGTGTTCACTGTGCCATAAACGGTATACCCCTTATGTTCATAGAACCTTTTAGCTCGCTGATTTTGATCATAGACTTCACAGATCACCCCTGAACACATCTTTTCCTTTGCCAGATTCTCTATTTCTGTTAAACAATAAGATCCAATACCTGTGTTGGAAAATGCAGGAGCTGTTGCCAGTTTCTGAAAGGACATATTCCCCCCGTCTTTATGTGTTTGAAAGGATGCTACAGGCTTTTCACCGTCATAAAGCAGATAAATATCATTTTTCAAAGTACACATGATGATAATTCCCCAGATTTTGAAACGTGAATTATCCCAATGGTGCAAATTCAATGTTTTGACCATATCTTTGCCGCAATCATACAGGATGTCAGATACTTGTTTCAGTTCACGCAGATCGAATATATTCAGTTTATGAACAGAATACAATCTTCTTCCCTCCTGCATATCCCAGGTACTCACCTGCAATTTCGCGGTAATTATCAACTACGTACTTCACCTGTTCATCGGTCAGACAGGTATGCAACGGCAGTGTGATCTCATTGGCGAAATGTGCGTATGCATTGGGATAATTCTTGATGTCAAAGCCCAGTTTCTTATATGCTGTATGCATAGGCAACGGCTTGTAGTGTACATTGCAGGCAATCTCCCTCTGACCCATCCTGGTAATGATCTCATTACGTTGCTCCGGTGTAATACCGGGAATGCGGCTAATATAAAGATGTCCGGAAGACTGATGCTCCTCCGTATAGTGCTGCAGTGTTTCTATACCAAGCGGCCGGAAAGCCTCGTCATAACGTGTAATGATACTCCTTCTCCTCGCCAGCATGGTTGGGTAGCGTTCGAATTGTTTTAAACCAATTGCTGCAGCCACATCTGTCATGTTGCATTTATACCATGTACCGACAATATCGTATTCCCATGCGCCGAGCTGCGTCTTTGACATTGCATCCTTTGACTGTCCGTGCAGACTTAGCAGCTGGAGCTGATGATAAATGTCCTCATCGCGAATACCGGGAATTGAGCGCCATGTCAAAGCACCACCTTCAGCCGTAGTGAAATTCTTAACTGCATGAAAACTGAAGCTGGAGAAATCCGCGATGCTTCCAACCATCCGGCCATGCCATTTGGCACCAAATGCATGAGCAGTATCTGCGCAAACAGCTACTCTGCCGATTGCCCTTTGAATGTCGTTCTCAGGCTTAAAGAGATACTTTTTACGCTCTGCGATTTCATAGATCCGGTCATAGTCACAGGGAATTCCTCCAAGATCAACAGGGATGATGGCCTTTGTTCTCTCCGTAATCGCTGCTTCCAGCGCATCATAATCCATTTCAAGGCTTCCATCCTGGATATCAACGAGTTTTAATATGGCTCCCACATGGCAGACCACGGACGCAGATGCGGTATAGGTATAGGCAGAGGTGATCACTTCATCCCCTTCTCCGATTCCAAGCACGTGAAGTGCCATTTCCGCACAGGCGCTCTGCGAATTCAGGCACACACATTTCGCGGTGCCGATCCATGTCGCAATCTCTTTCTCAAGTTGCTTCGTACGCGGTCCGGTTGTAATCCAGCCGGACCGCAGTGCTGCAGCTGCTTCATTGATTTCAAGCTCTGAAATGTCTGGTGGGGAAAACTGAATTTTCATGCTCGTACCTTCTCAATCTCAATGCAAATGCGTTTGCCGCCGTGATTTCGTGATTACCTTGATTCCTGAACCTCTGGATTTCTGTCGAAGATCCGCCTTACACCGCTGGTTCCATCTTCATTTCTTCTGCCTGCGCTGCCCTAGCATTAACCTCTTCCGGCGAGTGATATGTCGGCACAACCTGCTTGAGAGCTCTGCGCGCCTGATCATCGTCTTCAGATTCACAGGCCTTTTCCAGAATCTGCATTCTCTCGTGCAGCTCATCTCGATCAAGAGCCGTGTCTTTCTCAACAAAAATCAGCTCATTCCCTGTCTTGTCTAGCTTCTCGCTCTTAACGAGTAACTCCTCATAAAGCTTCTCTCCGGGACGTAATCCAATCTCCTTGATCTCGATGCCATCCGCTCCGGACAAACGAATCATGTTTCGCGCAAGGTCATAGATCCTAACCGGCTTTCCCATATCCAGCACGAACAGCTCACCGTTTCTGGCCATGGCGCCGGACTCCAGCACCAACTGTGATGCCTCCTGGATTGTCATAAAATATCGAATGATGCGCTTGTCTGTTATCGTGACAGGTCCCCCATCGGCAATCTGCCGCTTAAAAAGCGGAACAACCGATCCTGCTGATCCTAGAACATTTCCGAAACGAGTGCAACTGTAGTGTGCAGTTCCCCATGTTCCCGCAGATTGAACAATCATTTCGCACATCCGCTTGGTAGCCCCCATAACGCTGGTCGGATAGACAGCCTTGTCCGTAGATACCATAAGGAAGCGGTCTGCATGGTATTTTTCGCTCATTTCCACAAGGTTGCGCGTTCCGAATACGTTATTACGGATGGCCTCCACGCAGTTATGCTCCATGAGCGGAACATGCTTATGTGCAGCAGCATGGATAATGATCTGCGGCTGATAACGTGAGAAAACTCTTTCAAGTGCCTGCACATTGGTGATGGAACAGATTTCGATTTGTAGATTTAGGCAACCTCCATATGCATTCTGCAACTCCTGTTGTATGTCATATGCGCCGTTCTCGTAGATATCCAGGACGACAATCTGTCGCGGCTCCATGTCCGTCAGCTGTCTGCATAATTCAGTGCCGATTGATCCGCCTCCACCGGTAATAAGGATGACTTTATCTTTATAATATTCCTTGTAGCCGTTGTTGGTTACATTGACTGGTTTCCTGAAGAGCAGCTCTTCAATATTCAATTCCCGCAGCTGACGTTTCTTCTCGCCGGTCTGCATCAGCGGATAATCATATGTTTTGACCTTATAACCGATCTCCGTATATCGTTTGTACAGTTCGCGATGTCTGGCCTCTGAAATGCTCGGTATGGCAAAGACGATTTCTTGTACCTCCAACCCCTGCAAAATCTCATGAGCTTTATCCCCTGGATAATAAACAGGAAGGCCATGGATCTCGCGTCCGGCCTTCTGCTTATCAACATCTATAAAGCAGACTGGCTCGTATACGGCACGTGAGTTGGCTGCCAGATCCTCTACCAGAGAAACCCCCACACGCCCAGCACCGACAATGGCAATGCGAATTCTGTGAGGACTCCCCACACTGCCCACTATCTGAAACGGGTTCACCTCCTCCCCTGCAAAGATGCCGAGCAGAATACGGCGCACTTTTCCGATCTTGGAATTCTCCTTCGCACCTTTATAAACATATCGATAAATCAAACGGATCGTCAGTGAGAATAATAGGTTGACGCTGACCAAAAACCAACAAGATGTGAACAGCGCATGTGGTATACGAATCAGTAGAGACAAAAGGTGATCAAGGAAAAAAAACAGCAAGAAGGCGGCTGCATCTGAGAATATGAGTCGAATATAGCATTGAACGCCGCCATACCGCCAAACCTGCTGATAAACACCACCCACAGTCCGTGCAAGAATCACACAGACGCAGAACAAGGCTGTGTGGAAAAGATCCGAGAAAACCGACAAACTATCGCTGTAAAACACCGTCTGAAGCGAAATAGTCAAAGCCAGGATCACAATATCATAAAAAAATAAAGATGGTCGTTTCTTGCGCATGACTACCAAGTACAACTTTCTTTTGCTATGTTGATTAACTTCACATCCACCCGTTTCCTTACGCAACAATCTCCCCCATGCCGTCCGCACGGGAGAGAGGATGAGGTCCACCGCCCCATTTTATATGCCGGCCATGTCGGACAGATAGCTGCCCTTTTGCTGCATCAGGTCGGCGACGGAGCCTTTCTCTGCAACGATGCCATTCTCCAGGACCACAGCGGTATCCGCCATGGCGATGGTGGCACTGTGGTGGGCGATCATGACCACGGCGGCATCGTGCTCGAGGGAGGTGATGACGTCGTGGAAGGCGGCTTCGGTCTCGTAATCCAGGGCACTGGTGGCCTCGTCCAGCACGATGAGGCTCGGATGGCCCAGCAGGACCCTTGCCAGAACGATCCGCTGCCGCTCGCCGCCGGAGAGGCGGATGCCTCGGTCTCCGAGGACAGTGTCAAGCCCGTCGGCGAGGCGGGATACGAAGTCCCAGGCCATGGCCTTCTGCAGGGCGGCAATCAGCTCCTCCTCGCCGACGTCCGGATGGAACCTCGTCAGATTCTCCCGGACAGAGGCGTTGAGGATCAGCGGATCCTGGGGCACGTATCCCACCTGCCTGCGCCAGGCGCGGATGTTGGCGCAGCTCAGGGACTTTCCGTCTATACGAATGGCGCCGGTCTCCGGCAGAAGGAACCCCAGGAGGAGATTCACCGCTGTGGTCTTGCCGGCACCGTTCCTGCCAAGAAGTGCGAGCTTTTCACCACGTTTTAAGGAAAACTCAACGCCCCGCAGCGTCTCCTCCTCGGAATCCCGGTAAACAAAGTGCACGTTCTCAAAGCGGATCTCCTGCCAGTCGGAGAAGTCCTCATCGATCTCGGTCGCAGCCGATTCCGGCCGCAGCTCCTGCAGCGCTTCGGTGAGCTTCTCATAGGCGGGGACGCAGCTGTGAATGTTCTGGATCTGCCCCTGAAAGCCGGAGAAAATCGGCCAGAGCCTTGCGAACACGTACACCAGCACTACCAGCCGGTCGGTCTCTACCCGAAGCCCCAGCGTGCACACCAAATAGACCAGCGCAATCATTCCCGCCGCCGTCAGGGAGTAGACCATGCCCGGCACGGAGCTCTGCCGCACATACCGCATACGCGCGGTCAGAAAGGATTCGCTGATCTTTTGGAACAGGGAGGCCTGCTCCTTCTCGACGCCGTAGGCGCGGACCTCTTTGATGCTGGCCAGCTGGTTCTGCAGCTCGCCGTAGAATTCCCGGCTGATGCGGATCATCTCATCGCCGTAGTCCCGGGATTTGGCCTTCATGGGTTTGAACACCGCCAGCATGCAGACGCCCATTACGCACACCAGAGCCGCCACCGGCAGACTCATCATGAGGGCAATGGCCAGCTGCACTGTCGCTGAGACGAGGCTTGCGAGGAAATGAATGACCTCGGAGAAGCCGTAGCTGACCTCACTGCATTGGTAGGTGAACAGGCTGATGATGTCCGTGTCCTTCCTCGATGCGATGTTCTCCCAACCGGTTCCGGACACCGCGGCGTAGAGCTTCCCGCGAAGGGCCATGCCGTTTGCCTCAACGAAGGCATTCTCCCGGATGCTCAAAGACCTCGAGAGCAGCGCCTTCACTGTCACCAGCAACAGGTAGCCGGCCAGCAGCAGTCCCACCTGCAGAGGATAGGGGAAGGCCAGAAACCATCCCGGCAATCGGCTGTCGCCGATCTGCAGCATGTTCAGAAGAGGGATCAGCATGACAATGCCGATCCCTCCGAGGATGGAGACGCCGATGTTCCACAAAAGGATCGTGAGGAACGCCTTCCGGTCGCTCTCCCATATAGCGCGCAGCAGCAACTTCATCCCGGGCTACTCCTCCAGGAGTCCCAGCTCGCGGAACCGGTCCAGCAACGCGTCCAGATCCCTTGCCGCGGTCTCCTCGTCCACATCGAACTCGGCGAGCAGCGCCGTCAGAACATCGTCCCGGGAGACGGCATTCTCCAGCTGCCGGAACACAAAGGCAGACACCTCGTTCAGCACCGCTGTGCCCTCAAATGTGGCTATATTCTCGCCGGTGGGCATGACCATATATTCGTCTACAACATTGCGCAGGACAAAGCCCTTCTTAATCTTCATCTCTTCCTGTTCCTCTCTGATTCGTTCCGGATGATGCACCAGGATGTCGTAAATCTCCCTGGCATCCTTTGCTCTTCTCCCGCAAAAGACGCGGTAAACGGGCACCAGACGGGTCAGGCGCCTGGTGTTCGCCAGGGCCAGCGCCGCCGTATCCGTATCCCACATGGGAATGAAGGTCTGCTGTGCGAGCAACTGCCTTGCCTGCTCAGGGCGCAGCCTTCGTATGTAATTCTCCTGTGAGCGGCGTACTTCCAAGATGCACCGCAGCGGCACCTCAGCATCGCGGAGGATCTGCTCCTTGCCGTCCCAGGGCACGCCGCAGGCGGTGCACCCCTCCGCCTCCATCCGGATGGCGGGGCGATCGCCACTGATCCACTGTGCGCCAAGGCCACGGATCCAAGCGCGTGCGCGGGTGGATTTGCCCGCGCCGCTCCTGCCCGTAAAGGCCACGGCAAAGCCGTCCTTCTCCACGCAGGCCGCATGCAGGGACACGATTCCTTCATGACAGAAGCGGCATTCAAACGCCGTGCGCATAAGGAAGCGGTAATTCTCCACCTTCTCCTCGCGCACGCCGTCCAGTTCCTTCTCTATGCAGCGGTAATCACGGCTGACCCGGAGCGCAGCCGGGGACTCGCTCCGCCGAAGGCGATACAGCCAGCCGCCGTCCGCCCGCTTCCGGATCCAGAGCTCCTCCGTCTCTGCCGCCGGCCTGCAGTCCTCTTCTCTTGTCTGCTCCGACACCACCGGAAAGGCTGCCATCTCCCGCTGCAGCTCCTGAAACAAACTCATATGTCGCTATCCTTTTCCTGCAGTCCCCGGAAGTGTCCCCTGCAGGGTCTCCCGGGGATGCACAGCCGCATCGATCATTAATTAAAGTGGCCAGTCTCCGACCAGTCCTCGCAAGTCGTGAACCCTGTATTTCCGGAGGTGGTATCGCAGCCGCTAGCCGCGACCACCTGATCACTGTACTGGAACTTTACAATTTCCACACTGGGAGTCTCATATTGCTTCTTCATCTGTTAGGCTCTCCTTTGCTTCTTTGTTTCCTGTGCTTCCCGCCATCGCCGGCTGGCAGCTCCGGCCGGATCTTTCAGTTGAGCGGGCGAACCGGTGTCGGATTGGTGCACGGATTGCCACTCAACCTGTACACAATCGCGCATCCGCCGCTCTGAGCCACGACCTGATCGCTGTACTGAAACTTCACAACCTCTACACTGGGGGTCTCATATTGCTTCTTCATGGGTTGCCTCCTCCTTTTCTCCCGCTGCATCCTCAGCGGCACCAGCTTTGCATTAATTCGGGTAATGTTGTGTTTGAGGATTTTTGCAAAGGCCGCTGGTATCGTAGGGCATCCTAGTCACTTTAGCCGAGCACCAACTGCCGCTCTGGGCCACAACCTGATCCTTGTACTGAAACTTCACAACCTCTACCTGGGGCGTTTCGTAATTCCTTTTCATACACTTCATCCTCCTTTTTGTTAACATCCGGTGTCTGTTAATTCTAACACGAATCCACCGCTTTCAAACGAATTCATCCCTTCGAGCCCATACTTTTTTCTGCTCTGATCTCTGCCTGCCGCTCACTCTGCAGGAACGGTGAAGATACCTTCCTCCACCATACGCTTCCCCCATCTGCAGATCAGGGGACTGGCGTGTCCCGGCGGTGCACCGGCACCGTGCTCAGCCACACAATGCTTGCACACAGCGCGGTAATAGCAGCCCTCACATTCTGCCGGCTGCGGGTAATCCGATGCAATCCGGTTGATCCGCCGCCAACTCTCTGCGAAGCCGAGTGATCTCACATCCACCGGCTCACATGGAAAGGTATTACATGGGCGCATCTGCCCCCGCCACCCGATGGCAAAACCGCTTCGCCCCGCACCGCAGCGGACTCCCCGTTTCGAGGTCTTCCCGGCAGAGGGCGGGTCCGGAAGGCTGTCTGCATCGTATGCAGGCTTGACATCCTGCCCCTCCAGCTCCTTTTGAAGCTTTATCATTGCCGCGTAGACGTCCACATCCGCGTCCGCCCTCGTGCGCCCCGTTTCCTCTCTCGGCGAAATGATCCCGGCGTTGATGTCGAAAGGAAGGCCC
>CAVFRZ010000001.1:0-43139 GCA_963624875.1 Anaerovibrio sp. | reverse complement strand
AAATGCCATCGGGCATTTTCGAGTATCAAAATCGAGATGGGTGCTAAACAATTACCTTTATTCAATCGATATCTATGAAATTCACCGGAAGAACCATGTAGCAATAGGATTTATCATCACGAATAAATGCCGGTGCCCGCTGCGTCATCAGGTAAATGTCAATTTCTTCATCATCTACGGCGCGAATGGCATCAATCATAAATTTGGGATTAAATCCTATGTTAAGATCCTCACCTTCTTTCTCGATGGAAATGTTCTCATCCATACTGCCGAGTGTGGTTCGGATCTTCATTTGAACCATATCATCCGTAATCATCAGGATAATCGGTTTTTTGTCTTCTTCTTTTACAAGAAGAGTTGCTCTTTCAAGACAGGAGAGGAGTTCAAGTCGATTGATCCGGATGTGTGTCCGGTAATCCACCGAGAGCATCTGATCAATTTTAAAATATTCTCCCTCCAGAAGTCTTGAAACAACAATGGTTTCATCGAATTCAAAAAGAATATGCCTCTCTGTAAAGTAGATATGGACGGTTTTTTCCATATCACCGGAGAGGATTTTGCTGACATCGGAAAGCGTCTTTCCGGGGATCACTACCTTTCGATCATCATAAGACTGCTTCAGTTCAACGGTTCTTGTAGAAATTCGATGTCCGTCCAATGCAACAACACGGAGTCTGTTATCTTTAATTTCAAACAGCTCACCTGTCATTAATTTATTACTGTCTGTTGTCGAAATAGAAAAAATAGTCTTGGCAATAACGTCACGCAGAGTGAACTGAGACAGTTCTATTCCATATTCACGATTAATCTCCGGCAGATACGTGAATTCTGCACCGTCTTTTCCCAGGATGGTGAACTTTGCTTTACCGCATATAATGGTAACTTTCTCACCTTCTGTCTGAAGGAGGACGGTTCCATCCGGTAATTTTCTGACAATATTTGAGAATATGTCCGCGTTAATGGCTATGATTCCATGCTCTTCAATAGCACCGGCTACTGTATTTTCTATTCCCAGATCATTATCATTTGCAATCAGCTTTATATTCTCAGTGGATGCATCAATCAGAATACACTGCAGAATCGGCATCGTCGTTTTACTGGCAACGGCCCGTGAAACGATATTGACTGCGGATATCAACTGGGTTTTCTCAATTTGAAGTTTCATATGTTCTGTCCTGCCTGCCGACAAAGTGCCGGCTGCCTATAAGTAAAGAATAATCGTAGTACATAATAAAGGGCGTTCAATAGTGAACAACCTTCTCGATTGTAACAAAAAAGCCCCATTTTATCAATGAAAGCGGGGCTGTCCGTACTGGTTATAGGCAGCCCCGTTTTGTGTGGAAATCAAGTATTTTATAAACAAGAACCGATAAGTGATGATGCTTGGCACCCTCTATTGAAGGTTCAGTTTTTTCTTGATAATGGAGATATTGGTCTTTAATTCCTCGTTATTCTCCATTTCCTCCTTCACTTTATCCACACCGTGCATGACGGTAGAGTGATCCTTTTTATTGAGCAGATGTGCAATGGAATCCAGCGTGGCATCGGTGTATTCGCGGCACATGTACATGATCACCTGTCTTGGAATGACGCATTCTGAGTTTTTTTTGCGGGATGCAACCATGGAAAGCTTTACGCCGTAGTGTTCACATACGATGTTCGCAATCATTTTCGGTGTAATGCTGTGCTCCGCATTCGGGTAGATGATGTCTTTTAGTACATCCTGCGCCATTGTGAGATTAATCTCTACGTTATTCAGCTTGGAATATGCGATGATCTTATTAAATGCGCCTTCCAGTTCACGAATGTTGGATTTGATGTTCGTAGCGATGTATTCCAGAATCTGATCTTCGATCACAAGGTGCTGTTCATCGGCGTTTTTGCGGAGAATGGCCATTCTTGTTTCATAATCCGGTGCCTGAATATCCGCAATTAATCCCATTTCAAATCGAGAACGGAAGCGTTCATCGAGTGTTTCCATTTCCTTTGGAGGGCGGTCGGAGGATAGAACGATCTGTTTGCCGGCTGCATGCAGCTCATTAAAGGTATGGAAGAACTCCTCCTGAGTGGATTCTTTTCCTATGATGAACTGGATATCATCGATCAGGAGAACGTCTACCGTGCGATATTTGTCACGAAGTCTTGTCATTGACTGAGCATTTCCGCTTCGAATAGATTCAATCACTTCGTTTGTAAACTGCTCACTGGTCACATAAAGGACTCTGACATCCGGATTCTGTTCAAGAATGTAATGGCCAATGGAATGCATAAGGTGCGTTTTGCCAAGTCCTGCTCCTCCGTACAGGAAGAGAGGATTATAAACAGTACCCGGGGATTCCGCCACAGCTACGCAGGCGGACTGTGCAAAACGGTTGTTTGCTCCTACGACGAAGGTATCGAAACGATAACGCAGGTTTAAATTTGCATCCTCTGCCTTAACGGCCAGAGAATTCTTTTTCTGCAGCTGATCCGTCTGCTCCTGTGTTTTCTCATCATTTTTAAGAACAAACATGATCTGAATCGGATGATTTACATGCTCAGATATGGAGGCCTGGATGGGTTCAAGGTATTTTTTCTCATAGTAAGAGAGCATAAGGGGATTATCGCTTGGAATACAGACACTCAGAACGTCATCATTCAAACTTCCAAGTTCCAAATCCCGGATCCACGTGTTATAGGAAACATCCGAAATCCGATAGATATCCCGAATATTCTCCTTGATCTCATTCCATCCAAGCTTCAATTCATCGATGTTCATAACTTATACCCCTACCTAAAGCATCCGTTGATGTTCGTGTAACGCAAGTAATTACTGCGTTTTTTTGATAAGAAGACGGAGATTATTCACAAATGACCGATGCGTATAATGATGGAAATGTGAAAATCCCAATTCAGGTTGTTTCGTCGAATGTGTGTGGATATCAGAGTGGATAATGCTGAAAAACACTGTAAAATCAACACTTTTTCGAGATGCAGATGTTATCTTATACTACTTTTGTGGATCTTTCAAATTGTGGATAACCTTCAAAATGGGTTGGAAACAGAAAAGTTATCCCCAAAAATGTGGAAATGTGGATAACTTCGTGGATAAATCGAAATTTCCTTTGAAATGCTTTATTTCATTGGTTTCTTGTAATGGTTATTCTCATGTATACGCGTAAAAACACAAGGTTATCCACAATTTATCCACAAAATGTGGATAAAGTTTTTAAAATCCACATTTTGTGGATGAATTGTGGACACCAAATATTGGAGAAAAATATTTTAAAAACCCATATTTTGTAGAGGAAAATCAAAGGTTTTTGGGAGTTGACACTCTAAGTTTTCCTACCATATAATATGAGAGCTGTTCGTAAGACGATTCTGTTATTACAGAGCTGTGTATCGAATGGATTGGATACCTTGGCAAGGGGTTCGTATCCGGATCTGCCGATTGGGTTAACATCGTTCGATGAGGTAGGATATTTCTGATAAAGGAGGTGTAACTGAAATGGCAAAAATGACACTTCAGCCGAAGAAGAAGCAGCGCGCCAGAGTTCACGGTTTCCGTGCAAGAATGGCAAGTGCTGGCGGACGTAAGGTTTTAGCAGCAAGAAGAGCAAAAGGAAGAAAGCAGTTAACTGTTTAAGCTTTCAACTTTCAGGGGCCGCAGCAATGCGGCCCCTTTTGTTTCATCACAAACACAGATGTAAAGCAAGGGGAATCGTGGAATCATTAAGAAAAAACGAAGATTTCAGGACATGTTATCGGGACGGAAAGTCCTATGCCAACAAGTATCTGGTTGTCTATGTCAGAGAAAATGGACTGGACAAAAACAGAGTCGGAATTTCTGTGAGTAAGAAGGTTGGGAACAGCGTTGTTCGGCATAGAATCAAACGTTTGGTGCATGAAAGCTACAGACTGCATGAAGGAGAATTCGATAGCGGTTCGGATATTGCAGTCGTTGGGCGCAGATCGGCAGATGGTGCCAGTTATAAAGAGATCGAAAGAGCGCTCCTTTTTCTTCTGAAAAAAGCCGGAATCTGTTGTTGTGATGGAGGATCTGATCATGATGAAAAATGTCATGCTGGCAGCAATTCGGTTTTACAGGAAATATCTGTCTCCTCTTAAGTCTACAAGGTGTCCTTATACGCCGACCTGCTCAGAATATGGGCTGCAGGCCATTGAAAAGTATGGGGCCTGGAAGGGGGGACTGCTTACCCTGTGGAGAATACTGCGATGCAATCCTTTTTCGCATGGAGGATACGATCCGGTACCTTGAAACATCTGTAACTATTCAGAGCCAGGCAAAATTTCATAAATCAGACGAGAATGGATTGCATTTCTAAGGATGATTTTGAAATTTAATTTGGCGAGAACGCCACAAAAAGGAGAATTGTTCCATGCCCTTAACGCAGGATACTACCTTTATTATCGGACCCATTGCCACTCTTCTTGGTTATCTTATGAATGGTATTTTCTGGGTTCTTGATAAAATCGGGATACCAAGCATTGGTTTGTCTATCATTTTTTTCACTGTCATTATCTATATGGCATTGATGCCGCTGACCATTCGTCAGCAAAAGTTTTCCAAGCTTCAGCAAAAGATGCAGCCGGAGATCTCGAAGATTCAGGCTAAATACAAGAACCGCAAGGATCAGGAATCCGCGATGCGGATGAATGAAGAGGTTCAGGCGGTATATAAGAAATACGGCGTTTCTCCGATGGGAAGCTGTGTTCAGCTTTTGATCCAGATGCCGATTCTGTTCGCACTGTACCGGGTTATTTATAAAATTCCGGCTTATGTTGGTCTGGTAAAGGATGCTTTTTTCCCGCTGGTCGCAAATTTAATGGCAGAATCCGATGCAACGGATTATCTGCAGAGTACATCTGCAGCTGCGCAGTATGCCAACGAGTTTAAGGCCGATGACTTTGTTAATGGTGTTTCAACGGTTGTTCAGAATACATACATTGATGTATTAAACCGGTTTTCCACCGGAGATTGGACTGCACTTGGCGAGCACTTTACCAATCTGTCTTCCGATATTCAGACTACGGTCACCAAGCTGGAGCAGTACAACAATTTCCTTGGACTCAACATCGGAAACTCTCCCTGGTTTACTTTGAAAAATGCAATTGCAGCCGGCTCCGTTCTCGGAATCATTGCCGCTGTTATTGTTCCGCTTCTGGCAGCTGTTACGCAGCTGATTAACGTGGCTCTGATGCCGACACAGAGTGCATCCACGGGAGATCCGCAGCAGGATCAGATGGCTTCTTCTATGAAGACCATGAACTATACGATGCCGATCATTTCCGCATGGTTTTGCTTTACGCTTCCTGCAGGTATGGGACTCTACTGGATTTCCGGTTCTGTTATCCGCTCTCTGCAGCAGATCTTTATCAACCGCAGTGTTGACAAAATGGATATGGATGCATTCCTGAAAAAGCAGGAGGAAAAGAACCGTAAAAAGGCTGAAAAGCGAGGGGATAAGCTCACTGCATATGAGAGAATGATGGAATATTCTCAGATGAATACCAAGAGCGGCCAGCAGTCTCTTTCCGGAAATGAAACGGTTACGAAGAGACAGACGCTTTCGCAGAAGGCCGGCTATCAGAATCGCGGTTCAAAGGGAACGGCGGCGGACACTGCAGCAGTTTCAGAGCGCCATTATAAGAAGGGCAGTCTTGCAGAGAAGGCCAATATGGTAGCGGAATATAATTCTGTATCCAGAAATTCTACTTCCAGGAAAGCAGATAAAGAGGGGAAATGATGGAAAACGAGTATATTGAAATTACAGATAAAACATTGGACGACTGCATTACAGCAGCCTGCCGCAAGTTTTCTGTGACCAGTGATAATCTGGAGTATGAGGTTGTTGATGCCGGAAGCCTTGGATTTATGGGCTTTAATGCACGCAATGCAGTGATTCGCGCTAAGGTTAAGGAAAATGAGCATGGGTCTTCTGCTGTCGGCGGAGATGTCCTTGGAAATGTTCATGAGGAGAAGACGCAGGAGGAGTACGAGGCAGATCGAAGAAATTCCTCCAGACGGTATGAAGAGAAGAGCCGCAGCTATGAGAAAAAGGATTTCACCAGATCTTCCTCCTACAGCAGCTCAAAGGCCCCTCGCAGTGCAAAGCCGAGTTCTCCGGTAAAGTCGGAAGAGCCGAAGACAGTATTTACAGAAGAGCAAATCGAGTCCTTTAAGGAAAAAGCCGAGAACTTCCTGCAGGCCATGTTCGGAGCAATGGGAATGGAGGTTACGATTTCCTATTCCTTTGATCCGGAGGAGAATATCCTGAACGTTTGTTTTGACGGAGATGACATGGGTGTCCTCATTGGCAAAAGAGGACAGACGTTGGATTCCATACAGTATCTTGTTTCCCTTGTTGTTAATAAGAATGTGGATGGATATGTTCACGTCAAAGCGGATACCGAAGATTATCGCGCAAGACGCAAGAAGACACTGGAAAATCTTGCCAAGAACATTGCGTTTAAGGTAAAGAGATCCCACAGAGCACAGGCGTTGGAGCCGATGAATCCCTATGAGAGACGCGTGATTCATTCTGCGCTGCAGTCAGATCGGTATGTCACGACATACAGTGAGGGAGAGGATCCGTACCGCCGAGTTGTAATTGCTCCGAAAAGATGATGTGGCTGAATAATTTTTAACTCATCGTAAAAAGAGGTCTGCGTTTGTGCAGGCCTCTTTTTTACGATATGATAGTTACCTGATTTGTATTTGTGATGGTGCCTGCTCGAGCAGGCATGGTTCTTTCAGCAAGCATCTTGATTTTCCTTCGGAAAACCTCGATGCGGTTTTAAGTGTAGGAGAAAAAATGGCACTTACCTTTGATAGAGATCAAAAAGACACGATTGCCGCTATTGCAACCGGTACTTCGGAAGCCGGAATTGGCATTATCAGAGTAAGTGGTCCGGATGCAGAACGAATTTTGCATTGTCTGTACAGAACAAGATCCGGGATGCCTAAAAAGGAATGGAAGCCGAATACCATTCATTACGGAGTGATTATTGATCCTTTGCAGGATGAGGAAGTGATTGATGAGGTGCTTGTTTCCTGGATGAAGGCGCCCCACAGCTATACAACAGAGGATACTGCAGAGATTAACACGCATGGGGGGCGCTTTATTTTAAACCGTGTCCTGGATGCGGTTCTGTGCTGCGGAGCAAGACTGGCTGAACCGGGGGAATTTACTAAAAGAGCCTTTTTAGGCGGACGGATGGATTTATCCGAGGCCGGCGCAGTTATGGATTTGATTCATGCGCAAAATGAATTTGCCAGAAAGGTAAGCCTTCATCAGCTGCAGGGAAGCGTTTCCGGAAAAATAAAGGAGCTCCGCGGAAGGGTCCTGTACGAAATAGCCTTTATTGAATCGGCACTGGATGATCCGGAAAACTATTCTCTGGAAGGGTATCTATCCAGACTTTCGAATATTTGCACGGATATTCATAGAGAGCTTTGCGGATTTCTTCGTCGTTCGGAGCAGGGAAGTGTCTTGAAGGAAGGAATTCGTACAGTGATTATAGGAAAGCCTAATGCCGGAAAGTCATCACTCATGAATGCAATGGCGGGTGAAGAACGTGCCATTGTTACATCCATTGCCGGAACGACGAGGGATACACTCTGCGAAACAATCCGTTTGGGTGATATTTTGCTCCATGTAACGGATACCGCCGGTATTCGTGAAACTGAAGATGAGGTGGAGAAAATCGGTGTCGAGAGAGCCAAAAAGGCATTGGAGGATTCTCAGCTGATTTTATTTGTTCTGGACTCGTCGGCTGACATTTCTAAAGAAGATCTGGAAATTGCATCCATTGTTCAGAAAGAAATCGATGCCGGAAAATGTGGTATTGTAATAAAAAACAAATCTGATTTGCCTTCGAGCATTGGTGAGGAAGAAACGAAGAGTCTTCTGCAGGGGGAGAGGGTACGTGTGATAGAGACTTCTCTTCTTCATTCGAATTCCGCTTATTATGATTCAGTGTTGGAGAGACTCAGGCTCACAATTGAGGAATTGTTCCAATTCGATACGGTTCTGAATTCCAATGAGCCATTTGTTTCTGCTGCGTTTCAGAAAAATTCCATTCGAGAGGCCATTCACTCTCTGGAACTGGTGCAGGAGAGTATAGAAATGGGGATGAGTGAGGACTTTTTCTCTATAGATCTGAGGAACGCTTATTCATCACTTGGTAAAGTCATCGGTGAAGAGGTTGAGGACGATCTTGTGGAAGAAATTTTCAGCAGGTTTTGCCTTGGAAAATAAAAAGTCTCGACCACCCCGGATGGGAATTAAAATACTGTAAACGCTGCATATTGCCTGCAGCGCGCGGAAAATACTGTGATAGAGGAATATTACTTTGTGTGAAATTGATCAAGAGCATTCATATTGCATAGATACTGATGTATGTGTGATTGGGGCAGGTCATGCGGGATGCGAGGCAGCTCTTGCTGCTGCCAGAAATGGCTGGCGAACCGTTATTTTTACAATGAATGTTGACAGCATTGCCATGATGCCGTGCAATCCTCATATCGGTGGTTCCTCCAAGGGACATCTCGTGCGTGAAATCGATGCTCTTGGCGGAGAAATGGGAAAAAATATAGATAAGACCTTCATTCAGTCCAAAATGCTGAATAAGTCGAAGGGTCCTGCCGTACATTCGCTTCGCACGCAGGCTGACAAGGCGGAGTATTCCAGAAGCATGCAAAGGGTTCTGGAGAATCAGGAAAACCTGGAAATCAGGCAGGGAGAGGTCTCGAATATTTACACTGAGATTGTGAAGGATGCCAACGGTGCTGATTATCGAAGAGTTACCGGAGTGCAGCTGCAGCAGGGGACCATTTATACCTGCAGAGCAGCTATTATATGTACCGGGACATATCTGAATGCACGATGTCTTGTCGGTTCTGCCATAACTGAAACTGGACCGTCCGGTATGCAACGGTCGACATTTCTTTCACAGACTCTTCGGGAAATGGGAATTTCGCTTCGCCGGTTTAAGACAGGAACCCCTGCAAGAATGGATGGAAGAAGCCTTGATTATTCGAAAATGACCATTCAGAAGGGTGACGAGAGGGTAGTACCGTTTTCTTATTCGACGGATCCAAAGGATGTACAGATTGAGCAGGTTCCCTGCTGGCTTACCTATACGAACGAGGATACGCATGAAATAATTCGTCAAAATCTGGATCGGTCACCGATTTATGCAGGAATTATTGAGGGAACCGGCCCCAGATATTGTCCGTCTATTGAGGATAAAATTGTTAAATTTTCTGAAAAGACGAGACATCAGGTATTTATTGAGCCGGAGGGACGTTCAACCAATGAGGTTTATGTGGATGGAATGTCCAGCTCTATGCCGGATGATGTGCAGCAGAGAATGTACCGAACCGTTCCGGGACTTGAAAACTGCCGAATTGTAAAAAATGCATATGCAATTGAGTATGATTGTATTAATGCAAATGATTTAAAACTTTCTTTGGAATTAAAAGCGGTGGATGGACTGTTTTGTGCAGGACAGTTCAATGGAAGCAGTGGATATGAGGAAGCGGCTGCACAGGGGCTTCTGGCCGGTATTAATGCATCTCAGAAGTTAAAGGGGAAGGATCCTCTTATTTTGAAACGATCAGAGAGCTATATCGGAGTCTTAATTGATGATCTTGTCAGCAAGGACAATCGAGAGCCGTATCGAATGATGACCAGTCGTGCGGAATATCGGCTCCTTCTTCGGCAGGATAATGCGGATCTTCGGCTTCGTAAATACGGGTACGAGGTTGGCCTGATCAGCAGGGAGCAATACGACTATGTGTGCCGAAAGGAAGTTTTGATTTCTGAGGAAATGGAACGTCTTCGATCTGTGTATGTCGGTGCTGCTGCCAAAAATCAGGAATATCTTGCGAGTATTGGCTCTACACCGTTAAAAACTGCTGTTTCTCTTGCGGAACTTTTGTGCAGACCGGAGCTTAGCTATTCGAAATTAAAGGGATTGGATCCGGAGCGTCCGGAGCTTCCTGAGGCGGTAACGGAACAGGTTGAGATCAATCTGAAATATGAAGGATATATTCAGAGGCAATGCAAGCAGGTTGAAGAGTTTAATAAACTCGAAAACAAACGGATTCCTTCAGGCATTGATTATGATGATGTAACCAGCCTTCGCCTGGAGGCTCGCCAGAAGCTGAAAGCGCTGCAGCCGTCGTCGATCGGGCAGGCATCTCGAATGTCAGGTGTTACTCCGGCAGATATTGCTGTTTTATTAATCTATATTGAGAAGTATAAAGAGGAGTCTTCGGTATAATGACAAAGGCAGAGGAGCAATTTTTAGACAGACTGGAACAGTTTATTGCTGATTTTACACTTACAGAGAATCAGATTCATCAGCTGCGTATATTCTATGATAATCTTCTGGAATGGAATAAGGTGATGAATCTTACTGCCATTACAGAAGAAGAGGATGTCTATACGAAGCACTTCCTGGATAGCTATTCTTTACTTACCAGTGTTCCACGTGAAACAATTTGTGGGGATGATAATGTTATTCGGCTTATCGATGTTGGAACCGGTGCAGGATTTCCGGGAATTCCAATTGCAATTGCATTCCCTAATATTCATGTTACATTGATGGATTCCTTGAACAAGCGTATAAAGTTCCTGGAAGATACGGTCCAAAAGCTTGGACTGACCAATGTCACTTGTATACATTCAAGAGCGGAAGAGTTAGCACATAACGTGAAATATCGGGAACAGTACGATATAGTTGTGTCTCGCGCAGTTGCAAATCTCAGCACGCTATCAGAGTATTGTATTCCGTTTACAAAGATCGGTGGAAAATTTATTGCTTATAAGGGCGATAAGGTATCGGAGGAAGTCCCTTCCGGAAATAAAGCAGCTGCCATTCTCGGAGCAAAACTGACAAGGGAGTTTTCTTTCTATCTTCCTGAGACGGATTATCGGAGAACAATTCTTACCTATACGAAGAAGGAGAGTACCGGGAAAAGATACCCAAGAAAAGCGGGAACACCTGCAAAAGAACCGTTGGGAGTGTAATTACGGCAGTTGCTAAAACCACAATGCCTGCTCATACAGGCATTGCCACAAAGTAACTATTCAGCGCCCATTCGCAAAATCGCAGCTGCAAAGCTTCTCTTTTGCTCATGTGGCGTTCTCACCAAATAAAATCCTGGACAATGTCTACACGAGCGAGCTAGCATAGACATTGTCCAGGATTTTTACAGTAACAAATACCTGAATAGCTACTATATCTTTATCCTCGTCCATTTTCCGATACGATAACGAACGGAGGCAAATACAAAGCGGCACATCTGATCTGCCAAAACACCCATCCAGATTCCAACCATTCCGAAACCAAGAACAAATCCAAAAAAGTATGAAGCAGCAGTGCGAACGATGGTTACGCTGATCGTAGAAGCAATTGCTGTATAAACAGTGTCCCCTGCGCCACGAAGACAACCCATGTAAATAACCTGTGAAACCTGGAAAAGAACAATGATGATAATGGTTCTTATGATGTCTACACCGATAGCGACAATTTCTTTTTCTTCAAAGAAAAGACGATAGAGGGTCTCACCTCCAAAGAAATAGATGAGCGCAAGACAGCATGAGATGCATAATCCGATGTGCTGGCAGGTTTTTCCGTATTTTAATGCCTTATCCGGTCTTCTCTCTCCGAGGCTTCTGCCAATTAATGCAACAGCAGCTACCTGCATACCGTCTCCAAATGAAAATGTAAGGCCCAGAATATTCATTCCTACCTGGTGGGCGGCTAAAGCATAGGTTCCCATCTTTGCAGCCATCATCGCAGTGGACATAAAACCAACGCGCATCAAAACCTGTTCAATGAATACGGATAGTCCCAGCTTTACAATGGAAATGATGGACTCAGCTGTTGGACGCAGCTTTTCCCTTATAAGGTAATGTGCACTTATAAAACTGTTATGTTTGAACAATGAGCAGAAACTCATAATGCAGGCAATGATTGTTCCTATAACAGTTGCAATCGCAGCTCCGGCTATTCCAAGAGCGGGAAATCCGAAGTGCCCCTGTATCAGCAAATAATTACATACAATATTCACGAGATTGGATACGATGTTGGTTCGCATTGCTATCATCGTGTTGCCCGAGCCTCGCTGTGCAGCGTTTATTACCATGGATAGAGCACTGAAGATCATACAACCCATTATAATTCGATAGTAAATTACAGCCTGTGCGTGCGTCTCGGCCGTAGAGCCGCAAAATGAGATGATCGGATTTGCACATGTAACACAGACGGTAGAAATTACGGCTGCGGCGACTATTACAAATAGAATAGAGGTAAGAAGAATTTCGTTTGCGGAGTTTTTCCTATCCTCGCCTCTTCGGCGCGCAACCAATGCAGATACCGATACATTCATTGCAAAAAATAAAGCAAATCCCATAAATTTAGGCTGTGTTGTCAATCCAACTGCTGCGACCGCACTTGCCCCCAGTGAACTAACCATCAGGGAATCCACCATACCGGCCAAAGCAATAAAAAAAGATTCACATACGGCAGGCCAGGCCATTTGCAGAACTTCGCTGGTTATACTTTGATTAAAACGTTTCATATAATTAATCCCCCTTATAAAGGAATAGACATTATGGCTTCATGTTTGAGCATGAGTAAATGTTCCACGTGGAACATTTGTAATTATTCAGAGCTAAGCAAAATGTAATTGTTCAGCACCTGTCCTATTTCAACGTAAACCCGCTGTTTTCAGGGAAATTCACGATTGAAATCAGCAGACGGCCAAGGCAGGAACGCCACATGAGCAAAATGAAAACTGTATTACAACAAAAGATATTTTGACCCTGATATCTTAAAATGTTACTATGAGTCTACTGCCTGTGGAGAAAAAATAGTAGACACCACAGGCGAATTATTTATACGGAAGGATTGAATGGAATGGGGAAAATTATTTCCGTAGCAAATCAGAAGGGTGGGGTAGGAAAGACTACAACAACCATTAATCTGTCAGCTGCAATCGCAGAAAAAGGGAAAAAAGTTCTTATTATTGACATTGATCCGCAGGGAAATACGTCCAGTGGCTTTGGTGTGGATAAAAATCAAAAGGAAGACACTATATATGAATTGATTCTTGGTTATTCAACGATCAATGAGGCAATCATACATGATGTGATTCCTAATATTGACCTGATTCCATCCAACGTTAATCTTGCCGGTGCAGAAATTGAACTGATCGATAAAATTCACAAAGAAGGAATTCTGAAAAAAGAATTGGATTTCGTCAGGGATGATTACGATTTTATCCTGATTGATTGCCCGCCTTCTCTAAACATACTGACAGTAAATGCAATGGTTGCCTCTGACACCGTTCTCGTTCCCATTCAGTGTGAATTCTATGCGTTGGAGGGATTAAGTCAGCTTATTCATACCGTAAATCTGGTTCGGGAACGCTTAAACAAAAAACTCGATATAGAGGGCATTGTATTTACAATGTACGATTCCAGAACAAATCTATCACAGCAGGTGGTTGAGAACGTCAAAGAACACGTAACGCAGCATATCTATAAAACAATGATTCCGCGCAATGTGCGTCTCGCAGAGGCTCCAAGCTATGGAGAGCCGATAACCATATATGATCCGAGGTCGGTTGGAGCCGAGGCATATCGATCCCTGGCAGAAGAGGTTCTGGAAGGACATTGATAGCCGCTTATAAAGAAAGGTTAATACGATATGAAGAAACACAGAGGTTTGGGGAGAGGGTTGGATGTGTTGATCCCTGTGAATGAAGAACCGGAACAGGACAATCAAAATGATGAACAATCCGGTGACGGATTAACGCATGAGCAGAAAACATCAAACGCCGGTAAAAAGAAAGCTGCTGCAGGTTCCGACGATAATTCCAATGCTTTATCTGCAGTCACAAAAGATAAACAGGAAGAAAATCTGGTTACAATGGTTCGTTTAACGAAGGTGGAACCAAATCGAAATCAACCAAGAAAGTCCTTTGATCCGGAAAAGCTTCAGGAACTTTCAGATTCAATCAAAAATAAAGGCCTTCTTGAACCGATTATTGTGCAGAGTTTTGCGGATCACTATGAAATTATTGCCGGAGAAAGAAGATGGAGAGCGTGTAAGCTGGCCGGCCTGAAGGAAATTCCGGTAATTGTTAAGGATTATAAGGATAGAGAACGGGTTGAAATTTCTCTGATTGAAAATATACAGAGAGAAAACCTGAATCCAATTGAAGAGGCAAATGCATACAGAAGACTGATTGATGAATTTCACCTGAAGCAGGACGAGCTTGCAGAGCGAGTTTCGAAGAATCGTTCATCCATTGCAAACTCCATGCGGCTTTTAAAGCTTCCATCCAAGGTACAGGAGATGGTCGTTGAGGGACTGCTCTCCATGGGGCATGCACGGGCACTGCTTGCTGTTGAAGATGAAGCAATACAGGTTGCGCTTGCACAGGAAATTGTTGAAAAAAAGCTGAGTGTTCGTGAAACAGAACGGGCTATACAGCTTCTTGGCAGAAAAAAAACAGAGAAAAAGGAAGAAAAAGATCCGTCTCTCCAGTTGATATATAAAGATCTTGCGTCAAAAATGAACGCTGCACTTGGAATGAAGGTCTCAATCAAGGATAAAGGGAAAAAGCGGGGGAGCATAGAGATTTCCTTTGAAAATCAGGAAGATCTTGAAAAAATAATGGATAAAATAATGTAGAAAGGCGGATATGAGTATAATATTTGGGTCAGCAATTGATATTATTGTTATTGTTTTAATCCTTACTGTTATTGTACTGATGGTATTTATTATTTTGCAGGGAATGAAGCTAAGAAAGCTTGACGATCGGCTTTACAATTTATCTGCAGGGTCTGATGGCGAGAGCCTGGAAGAAATGCTGGTAAAGATTCTGGACAATTACGAAGGAATTAATAAACAGCTTGAAAGCAATACGGGCGATATACGTAATATATACCGCAGACTTCATGGCGTTATACAGAAAACAGGAGTTGTAAAGTACGATGCTTTCAGCCAGATGGGTGGAAACCTGAGCTCTGTCATTGTCTTGCTGGATCAGGATAACAATGGAATTATGTTAAATACCGTGCAAAATGTAGATGGCTGCTATTCATATGTGAAGGCTGTTCACAACGGAAAGAGTGATGTTGCGTATACCGATGAGGAACAGCAGGCCGTTGATATGGCACTGGATCAGAGAAGTGCGGGTCCGAGAAAGCGTCAAAAATAACACATTACATGATCATGAATCGCAGAAGTGTTCCACGTGAAACATTTGAGAGTGGCTGCACTTCGAAGTAGCTGCAATAGGTGAAACCGCAAGAGCGGAAAAGGAGAAAAAATGATTGATATCAAATTCTTAAGAGAAAATCCGGAAGCAGTAAAAGAGAATATTCGCAAAAAATTCCAGGATGAAAAGCTTCCTTTAGTAGAAGAAGTCATTGAAAATGATACAAAGGCCAGAAAAGCACAGCAGGAGGCCGATGAAATACGTGCAAACCGCAAAAAGGCATCCAAACAGATCGGTGCGCTCATGGCCCAGGGCAAAAAAGAAGAGGCAATGAAGCTCAAGGAAGAGATGACGGATGATACGCGTCTGAAGGAGTTGGATGAGATTCAGAAGAACGCGTCTGACATTGTCCGCAAGGATATGATGATTATACCGAATATCATTGATCCGTCGGTCCCGATCGGTAAGGATGACTCGGAAAATGTGGAGTTGCAGCGTTTTGGTGAGCCGGTTGTTCCGGAATTTGAGATTCCTTATCATACGGATATCATGGCTCGCTTTGATGGCGTTGATTTTGAAGCAGCAGGCCGCGTTGCCGGAAATGGATTCTACTATCTGAAGGGAGATATTGCGAGACTTCATTCCGCAGTACTGTCTTATGCGCGGGATTTCATGATTGATCGCGGATTTACCTATTATGTGCCTCCTTTCATGATTCGCTCTGCAGTGGTGGACGGAGTTATGAGCTTTGCCGAAATGGATGCGATGATGTATAAAATCGAGGGAGAGGATCTGTATCTGATCGGAACTTCAGAGCACTCCATGATCGGATCCTTTATCGATCAGATTCTTCCGGAAGATACACTTCCGAAGACACTGACATCCTATTCGCCTTGCTTCCGGAAGGAAAAAGGCGCGCACGGTATCGAGGAAAGAGGTGTTTACCGCATTCATCAGTTTGAGAAGCAGGAGATGATTGTGGTATGCAAGCCGGAAGAATCCATGATGTGGTATGAAAAGCTCTGGAAGAACACCGTAGACTTCTTCAGAAGTCTTGATGTTCCGGTGCGTCAGCTGGAGTGCTGCTCGGGTGATCTGGCCGATTTGAAGGTTAAATCCTGTGATGTGGAAGCATGGTCACCCCGGCAGAAAAAGTATTTTGAAGTGGGATCCTGCTCAAATCTTGGAGATGCACAGGCAAGAAGACTTCGGATTCGTGTAAAAGGGGCAGATGGAAAGCTGTATCTGGCACATACACTGAACAACACGTGTGTAGCTACTCCTCGTATGCTGATTGCTCTTCTTGAAAATAATCTGCATGCGGATGGATCGGTTTCAATTCCGAAGCCACTTCAGATGTATATGGGTGGAAAGACAGTATTAACACCTTTGCATGATTAAACAAAAGTAAACCGTATAGAATCCATTTTGACAGAGAAAGTACGAGCGTATAGAATGAACCTCACCGAAGAGACGAGTCTTGGGTGAGGTTTTTTATATATGGGGTAGTGAATTGAACAGATTTATGCGTGCCATAGGCTTTTCAAAGCCGCTGAAACGAAAAGAAATCCAGGCATTGATTGAAGCCGGTATCAAGGATTGCAAATACAGAGCATATACAACGGATGATGAAGATGAGAATACCGTTCTCGCACAATTTGAGATAAACTTTGGCGATGATTTCGGAATTTGTGTCTGCGGACAGTTTGATGAGGATGATCAGTTTTATCCGGATTATTACTATCCGTTTCTGAACACAAATCAGGTAAGCAGTACAGAGGAGATTTCTGTAGAGCCTCGGATTGATAATGACTCCTACGCAGGAATCTGCGAGGATTTGCGGGTAGGAGTAACCTTGATCTTTCGGCTCCGCAACACGGTGGAGTATCTAAAGTGCAGGCATACAAGCTTTGCTCCAATGGAAAATACCAGTGTTATTCTGACAGCATTGGCTGCAGAAGGAACCGTTCTTATGCCGGTATATAAAACGGACGAACAGATACAGCAGGTACAGGAAGAAAATGAAGAACGGATGGTTCAGATTCGGAGAGCTAAACGCGGAGATGAGGATGCAAGCCGTGAGCTGACAGCACTGGAAATGGATCAATATGCCGGGCTGATGGAGCATATACGGCAGGATGATATTTACAGCATAGTGGACTCTTACCTTATGCCGTATGGAGCGGAGTGTGAATTATATTCCATCCTTGGTGAAATAAAAAAGACAGAAAGACGAATCAACTGCCTGACCATGGAAGAAATGACCTTGCTTCGGGTTGACTGTAATGGACTGGAGCTTGATATTCTGATACATCAGGATGATCTTTTCGGACAGCCGGAGATTGGAAGAAGATTTCGCGGATGCATATGGATGCAGGGTAAAATCTGCTTTGGAAGCATGAACAAACAGGAACAGTAAGAAATACGCACTCGTAAAGCAGGAGGATACCATGAAAATATATCCAGTTGGTGACATGGCAATATCGGTGGATTTTGGGAATGTCATTGAGGAAGCAGTGAATGATCAGGTGATGCGTCTGAAGGCAATGCTGGGAGAAAGCAATATCCCGGGGGTAGAGGAGATGCTGCCGTCCTATCGGGCTTTAATGATTTGCTATGATCCGAATCGGATTTCCTATGCAGAGCTTTCGGAAAAGGTGAAGGAAATACAGGCCCTAAGTGAGAAAAAGGCAAGCGGCGGCGGAACCAGGATTGTTCGCATTATTCCCTGCTGTTATGGAGGGGAGTATGGAGAAGATCTGAAGGGACTGGAAGAACTGACCGGCCTTTCCCAGAAGGAAATCATCGATATTCACGCAGGTACGGACTATAAAATCTATATGCTTGGATTTTTGCCCGGATTTGTATATCTGGGAGGAATGGATGAGAGAATTGCAGCACCGCGCCTGGAATCGCCTCGAGTGGCTATCCCTGCGGGCAGTGTTGGAATCGGGGGTAAGCAGACGGGGGTTTATCCGATTGCTTCACCGGGAGGTTGGAGACTGATAGGAACAACGCCTGTTAAATTCTATGATCCGAAGGCAGCAAAGCCGATCCTCTGCAATGCCGGAGAGTATATTCGCTTCCAACCGATTTCAAAGGAAGAATACCAGTCCATTGAGAATAAGATCAAGGCAGGAAACTGGGAACCGGAAATCGAGAAGAAAACGAAATAAGATGAGGTGAGATATGCTGAGAATACAAATAGAAATGCCGGGGATACTGACTACGGTGCAGGACCAGGGAAGAGTCGGATATATGGAATATGGCGTTCGGACAGGCGGAGTCATGGATAAACAAAGCTGCAGACTGGCAAATGCGCTGGTCGGCAATAAGGGATCCGCGGCTGTTCTGGAAATGACGCTGATGGGGATTACTGCTGTCCTGGAGGGCGAAGGGACGGTTGCTTTTACCGGTGCAGACATGGGAGCATGCGTGGATGGAATCCCGGTGGAACGGTATCAGGCAGTTTCTGTCAAAGGCAAAAAACGCATTACCATGGGAATGGCCAAAAACGGCTGCAGAGGCTACCTTGCTGTATCGGGAGGAATTGATGTTCCGCCGGTAATGGGAAGCCGGTCAACTGATGTGAAGTGCAGTCTTGGAGGATTGGACGGTCGTCCGTTAAAGGCCGGAGATGAGCTGAATTCCGGCGCGGATTATGCTGACGATGCAGAGCTGGCAGCCTTGAAAAAGGAGATCAGCGCGCTGCCGCGATTGGTTAAATTTGATACTGCACCGACTGTGCGCGTTGTAGAGGGACCGCAGGCAGATTGGTTTTCGGAAGAGGCAAGAAGCCGTTTCTACGCGAGCGAATATAAGGTATCCGGAGAAAGCGACCGCATGGGAATGCGTCTAGAGGGAGAAAGTGTAGAAAGTCTCCATGGCGTGGATATTGTGTCGGATGGCATTGCCTTTGGATCCATTCAGATTCCCAAGAACGGAAAGCCGATCGTAATGATGGCTGACCATCAGACAATCGGGGGATATGCAAAGCTTGGAACGGTTTGCTCGTTTGATCTGCCAAAGCTGGCCCAGCTGAAGCCGGGTGACAGCGTTCATTTTGAAAAAATAAGTGTCGAGAAGGCGCAATTCCTGCTGCAGAATCCGCAAGAGCAGGAGCGCAGCGCGGAGCTTGTGTTCCGTTCAAGAGCAGAAGGCGGAAAGGAAGGAAGGCGGCACCGCTTCCAGAAATACAATTATTATTATCGGCATGGGTGTTGACAAGGAAAAAGCCGGAACTATAATGAAAATGATTGTGAGCGGCAAGGATGCCGGATGGGTAGCCCCATCCGGCATTTTTTGATATCAGGGCGCAAAAAGCGCACAGATGCAAAAATGGCTGGTTGAATGTGGATATCTACGGAATGGTTCTGTAGAACAACAAGTCAGACTGTCGCAGAGGAGAGAGAATATGAAAACATTAGGCTACTACAACGGCAAGTATGATGAGATCGAGAACATGTCGATCCCGATGAGTGATCGCGTGCACTGGTTTGGTGATGGCGTGTATGATGCAGGCCCTTGCCGCAATTATCATATTTTTGCAATCGATGAGCACGTGGATCGATTCTTCAACAGTGCAGCTCTTCTGGATATCAAAATGCCGGTAACCAAGCAGGAGATGAAGGATCTCTTAAATGACCTGGTAAAGAAAATGGACACGGGAAATCTGTTCGTTTATTATCAGGTAACCAGAGGAAGCCAGGTGCTGCGCAATCATATCTTCCCGGAGGGAGCCGGCAATCTGTGGGTTATGCTGACACCGGCAGAAATCGGTGACGGTATTGCACCGATTTCCTGTATCACAGCACCGGATACGAGATTCTATCATTGCAATATCAAGACATTGAATCTGATTCCCTCCTGCGTTGCAGCAGAGAAGGCAAAGGAAGCAGATTGTGTTGAGACCATTCTCTATCGCAAGAATATGAACAATCGTGTTACAGAGTGTGCACACAGCAACGTCCACATCATTAAGGACGGCAAGCTCTTTACAGCACCTACCGATGAGCTGATCCTTCCCGGTATCGCCCGCGCACATCTGATTCGGATGTGCAAGCAGCTGGGCTATGCGGTAAGTGAAACACCCTATGATCTGGATACGCTTCGGAATGCAGATGAAATTCTGGTAACCAGCTCCAGCAAGCTGTGCCTGCACTGCAACACACTGGACGGTCAGCCGGTTGGCGGAAAAGCTCCGGAAATGCTGGAGGATATTCGCAGCCATCTGTATGCTGAGTTTGAGGAAGCTACGAATTGATGAAATGGTATCTGTTCAGCACCTGCCACATTTCAACGTGAATTGACTGCTTGCAGGCATATTCACGATTGAAATTGGCAGGCGGCCAAGGCGCGAAGCGCCTCTGGCCAGCCACATCGAGGTTTTCTGAAGGAAAATCGAGATGGGTGCTGAATAGTTACGTTAAATGCTGATTTAGTCAGCCGCATCTGTGCGGAGGATGTATTGCGGAAAAGATTCTCTTGGTTATGGCTGAGAGAATCTTTTGCTGTAACACGGGTTTATGAGACAGGAGGGAATATGGATTACACATCGATTATGCCGTCGGAGCTTAGAAAGCTGATCCGGGAGGAAGCTATTACTACAGAAACATCAGGAATGTGCCGCGGATATGCACAGGCGAATCTGGTTTCGCTGCCAAAGGAAATAGCGTATGACTTTCTGCTGTTCGCGCAGAGAAATCCAAGAGCCTGCCCCCTTCTGGAGGTGAGTGATGTCGGCAGCAGAGAGCTCCACAGCATCGCAGCGGGCACGGACATTGCAACGGATATTCCCAAGTACCGTGTTTATGAGCACGGCGTAATGACTCATGAGGTGACAGACGCAAGACCATTCTGGAGAGATGATCTGGTCAGCTTCCTGATCGGATGCAGCTTTTCCTTCGAGGGAGATCTGCTGGAGGCGGACGTACCGGTGCGGCAGATCGAGGAAGGCTGCAATGTGCCGATGTACAATACCAATATCCCCTGCCAGTCCGCGGGAATCTTCCACGGAAACATGGTTGTATCCATGCGGCCGATTCCTTACGCACTGGTGCCGAAGGCTGTACTGATCACCGGAGCAATGCCGAAGGTACACGGTGCGCCGATTCACATCGGAGATCCGTCCGTAATCGGCATCACCGATCTGGAGCATCCGGATTACGGGGATATGGTAACCATCCGTGAAGGAGAGGTCCCTGTATTCTGGCCCTGCGGCGTAACACCCCAGAACGTGATTATGCAGTCCAAACCGGAATATGTAATCACACATGCGCCGGGTCATATGTTTGTAACCGATGTGAAGAATATAAATTTGAAATATTGATGGCCGGCTGCACCTTGGTTTCCCGAATGCGAGAAGAAAATAACATCGGCATTTTCGAGTATCAAAATCGAGATGGGGATGAACAGTGACAAAAATCGATGCACTGGCTAAATCGAGGGTTTTCACAGAAAGAAGGACATAATGAAAATTGATTTAAACTGTGACATGGGAGAAAGCTTCGGCAATTATAAGATCGGCATGGATCAGGATGTTGTGGCACACATTTCATCTGCCAATGTGGCCTGCGGCTTTCATGCATCGGATCCTCTTGTGATGGAGAAAACCGTAGCGGCCTGCAAGGCGGCGAAGGTTGCAGTCGGTGCACATCCCGGCTTTCCGGATCTTGTTGGCTTCGGCAGACGGAACCTGAAGGTTTCCGCACCGGAGCTAAAGGCAATGATCATCTATCAGATTGGCGCATTGAAGGCCTTCTGTGATGCCGCGGGTGTTCCGCTGCAGCACGTCAAGCCCCATGGAGCAATGTACAATATGGCAGGAAAGGATCCGGAAATGGCAGACGCCATCTGTGAGGGCATCAAAGCAGTAGATCCGTCCCTGATTCTTCTGGGGCTTTCCGGATCGGAGCTGATCGAGGGAGCAAAGAGGGCCGGACTTCCCTTCGCAAGAGAGGTGTTTGCAGATCGTGCCTATGAGGAGGACGGATCATTGGTGGCCCGTTCCAAGGAAGGAGCTGTGATCACGGACGAAGAGGAAGCTATTCGCCGCGTTGTGTCGATGGTGAAGGAGCATAAGGTAACCGCTATCACCGGAAAAGAGATAGAGGTTATTCCGGATTCCATCTGCCTGCACGGAGACAACCCGAAGGCGGTACTGTTTTCTGAGAGAATAAGAAAGACATTGGAAGCAGAGGGTGTGAATGTGGTACCTATTAAGGAGGTAATTGCAGGATGAGTGAGACATTTATCAGCAAAGACCTGGATGAAATCGTTCTTCGCTATACGCAGAGAGGAATGCACGTTTTAAGAGAGCACCAGGAAGAGAATCTGTGCGGAAGGGCTGCTGAGGAAATTCTTTCCTGGGAAAAGGGAAATGTTCTTTTGGCAACCGGCTTTTATGTAGCCGGATATGCAGAAACGGACGGCCCCGCAGGAACAATGGTGGAAGCGAAGGCGTTGCAGGCACTGGGGTATCACCCGGTTGTAGTGACGGATTCCTTCTGCAGAGGATTCTTTGAAATGGAAGGAATCGATGTCGAGTACCTTCCCATGGATGCGGACGATGCAGCCTGCCTTGCTGTTGTAGATAAGTATAAGCCGGTCGGTATGATATCCATTGAGCGCTGCGGGAAAAATATAGAAGACGATTACGCCAATATGCGCGGGATCAGCATTCTGGAAAACACGGCACCGGTGGATCGTATTTTTGAGCTTGTCGGACCGGATGCCGCAGAAGGAGAAAAGCGGGTTCGAACCATCGGAGTTGGTGACGGCGGCAATGAAATCGGCATGGGAAATCTTGCAGATATCATTACGAAGGATCTGTCGCTGGTTCCCTGCCGGGTTCGCACGGACCTTCTGCTGACGGCCAGCGTATCGAACTGGGGCGCCTACGGTATTGCCGCAGCACTGGAAAGAGCAACCGGAAAGACCGTGTATTCTATTATTGACGGCGTGCCGGTGGATCAAAAGGTAGAAAGCTACATCCAGGCAACTGTCGAGATCGGAAGCGTGGACGGCGTTACGCATGAGAGAGTGGCGCATGTTGACGGATATGAGGCTCAGATTGAGCAGGAAATTCTGAAGGCGCTGGCAGCTGCAGTGGCGAAATAAGGCGCGTCGCTCCTTAGCCGCCTGCCGATTTCAATCGTGAATTTGTCTGCAAGCGGCGGGACACGTTGAAAAATGGAAGGTGCCGAATGGATACCTGTATTCGTGCATACAAAATATGTAAAATAAGCGGTGTATAATTGTATACAATTACCATTGCAGCCTAAAGGAACCTGAATATAATAGAGTTTACATTACAAAGAGGTGATGGCAGGGGAACCTGTCGATCACCTCTTTGTGTTTCCTCCGAATACGGCAAAGGCGTCGGACATTCAGATACTGGGTGTCGGGCGCTTTTTCTGTATCCGGAGGAAGAAAACACGGCGATAGCAGTAAATCACCGGAAACAAGTCATAAGGAGGACACTATTATGAAAAAGAGAATTTTAAGCGCGTTACTGGCCGGAGTTACCGCATTGTCAATGGCTGCCTGCGGCTCCACCACCACATCCTCTTCTTCCTCTGCATCCTCGGAAGCATCGGAAGAGACAGCAGAAGCTGCGGAGAGCACTTCCTCCGGCGATACGATTAAAATCGGAACCATCGCTCCTAAGACTGGATCGTATGCTTCCTTTGGCAGTGCCGCAACCAACGGCGCAACCCTTGCGGTAAAGGAAATCAATGAGGCCGGCGGAATCGACGGCAAGCAGATCGAGCTTATCACTACCGATGATCAGTCGGACCCTACGGAGTGCCTGAATGCGTTTAACTCTCTGGTATCAGAGGGTGTGGGACTGGTTGTTGGTTCTGTAACCTCCGGCTGCACGAGCGCAATTACCGGTGCAGCAAATGAGGAAGGCGTTGTAATGATTACACCTTCTGCAACTGCAGACTCCATTACGACGGAGGATGATTACGTGTTCCGCGCATGCTACGCAGACTCCTTCCAGGGAGCCATCGCAGCGGCCTATGCAAAGCAGTCCGGATACACCAGTGTCGGCGTTGTATACTGCGCAGCAGATACGTATTCCAAGGGGCTGTACGATTCCTTCTCTGCAGCATGCGAGAAGTACGGCGTCAGCGTAGATGCAGTAGAATCCACCGCATCCATGGATGTACAGGATTATACAAACCAGTTTGCTTCTATGGTGAAGGCTGGTGTTGAGCTGGTTTACTGCCCGTACTACTACGATGTAATCGGACCTTACCTTGTAACACAGGCTCGTGCAGCAGGCTATGACGGAATCATCATGGGCGCTGACGGCTACGACGGATCCCTGGACTACACGGTTGACGGCGCAGATCTCACCGCCTTCAACAAGGTTTACTGGACAAACCACTTCGATTCTTCGGATACTTCGGAGGTTGTTCAGAACTTCGTTAAGGCTTATGAGGCAGAGTACAACGAGACACCGATCTGCTTCGCAGCTCTGGCTTATGACTGCGTGTACATGTATAAGGATGCCATCGAAAGAGCAGGCAGCAGTGATCCTTCCGCTGTTCGCGATGCACTGGCAGATACCTCTGCGGTATATACCTGTGTAACAGGTACCTTCTCGCTGGATGAGACAGGAACACCTTCCAAGGGTGCATCCATCATTTCCTTCGTATCGGACGGCACCACCGTTTCCTCCGAGCTCCTGGATGTTGTAACCAGCCTGCCGGAGGAATAAAGCAAGGAAGAGAAAGTAAAGCTCTGATAGGACACCGGTTCCGGACAAAGGAAAGCTTCCAATGCCCGGAACCGGATTTATGGCATCACCGGCTCTCACAATGCCCAAGAAGACGGCGGTACTGACGAAGAACCGGAAGGAACAGGAAACGTTTGCAAAAGGATTCATCTCAGAAAGAGTGGAAGCATGAGCACATTTATTCAGACACTGATCGTCGGGCTCCGACTCGGCAGCATCTATGCACTGATCGCCCTTGGCTACACGATGGTCTACGGTATCATCCGTCTGATCAATTTCGCTCACGGCGATTTCATCATGGTGGGTGGCTACGCCATTATTTTCACAACACCGATAATGACGGCACTGGGACTGCCAATCTGGCTCTCCGTTATACCTGCCATTGTAATCTGTGCGCTGGTAGGCATGGGAACAGAGATCATCGCTTATCGTCCTGTACGCAAGAAAGGGACCGCAATGACAGCACTGATTACTGCCATTGCGGTGTCTCTCATGCTGGAGAACCTCGCGCAGGCCATTCCTGCTATCGGACCGAACCCGAAGGTAGCCAGCCAGATCTTCCCGGCAAGCGGTATTACCATCGGCTCGGTTACCATGGAATGGGCAACTATCCTCACGATTGTGATCGGCGCACTTGTCATGCTGGCATTGTACATGTTCACGCAGAAGACGAAGCTCGGACGCGCTATGCGCTGCGTATCAGAGGATAAGGAAGCGGCAACCCTGATGGGTATCAACGTAAACCGCACCATTATCCTGACATTCGCGATTGGCTCCGGACTTTCCGCGGTAGCAGCACTGATGTATATGTCACAGTATCCGAAAATCTACACGACGATGGGATCTCTTTTGGGTCTGAAGGCATTTGTTGCAGCGGTTCTTGGCGGTATCGGTATTCTTCCCGGTGCAATGATCGGAGGAATTGTAATCGGACTGGTGGAGTCGTTTACAACGACCTATGTGAGCTCCAGCCTTGCCGATGCCTTCGTGTTCCTGATTCTCATTGTCGTTCTTATTCTGAAGCCGGCCGGACTGCTTGGCAAAAACGTAGGAGAAAAGGTTTAAAGGGCGCAGGGAGAGTATGTTATGAAATTTAAATCACAAACAGCCAAAGGCTATCTGATCAATACCATTGTTACCGCGGTTTTGTTTCTTCTGCTCAGCATCGTCAGCGCGTCTCCTGCAGGGCAAGGCGACTTTTTCAAGCTGATACTGACGCCGAATCTGTGGCAGTGCTGCTACCTGGTTCTTCTGGCAGCGTCCCTGAACCTTGTACTTGGATTCCTGGGTCAGCTTTCTCTTGGTCACTGCGGATTTATGGCAGTGGGTGCTTATACAGCGGCACTGATTTCACTGGCACTGCAGCGGGCAGGCGTATATGAGGAAAAATCCGGCATCGGATTTACGCTGATCCTGTTTCTGTGCATTCTGGCTTCCGGACTTCTGGCGGCAGTGATCGGTTTTGTAGTCGGCATTCCGGCACTGCGTCTGAAGGGGGATTACCTGGCTATTATCACACTTGGCTTTGGAATGATCATCGTCAATATCATCAACAACCTTCCCTTTGCCGGCCAGAACGGTCTGGAGCAGGGAAGTGCGGCTGCTTCTCTGTATGCCAACGGTCTTGGCTTTGGTACGAAGACCAAGGTCGAATATTTGTGGGCAGGCGTACTGGTTACCATCGTGGGTGTTACGATGATGTTCATGTTCGTTCGCTCCAAGTACGGCCGTGCCATTAAGGCCATTCGTGATGATGAGATTGCGGCGTCGGCATCCGGCATCAACACCTCTCATTACAAGGTGCTGACATTTACTTACTCGGCATTTTTTGCCGGTGTTGCCGGCGCGCTGTATGCGTGCACCAACCAGACACTCTCGACGTCCTCTTTTGCATTTACGAACGGCGGCATTCTGAATTCCACCTTCGTTGTCGTCATGGTTGTGTTGGGCGGCATGGGATCCCTGACCGGTTCTGTTGTTGCGGCGATTATCATGTTTTTCGTGAACTATGAAATCAAGAACGGCGCATGGGTAAAGGCATTGCCGACTGGTCTTCAGGGCGTGTTTACCTATCCGATGCTGGTATATGCGGTTGTTCTGGTTGTCATTATTATCTTCCGGCCGAGAGGAATTTTCGGAACCTATGAATTCTCACTGGTAAATCTTCGCAGCGATATCCGCACCTGGAAGGAGAAGAAGGCACAGGAGAAGGCAGAGAAGGCCGGAGACGTCAAGGCATAAGCGGCAGGAGGGAAATGAGATGAGCAAAGAGATAGCAAACCGTGAAGGTCAGACTCCCGTCCTGGAAACGCGCGGACTTGGGATTACCTTCGGCGGACTCAAGGCAGTAACGGACTTTAATATTAAGATCTACGAAGGAGAGCTGGTGGGTCTGATCGGGCCAAACGGAGCCGGGAAAACCACTGTTTTCAATATGCTGACAGGCGTGTATGAGCCTACAGATGGGTCGGTCCTTCTAAACGGGCAGCTCTTGAACGGCAAGAAGACCTACCAGTTCGTGGAGGCCGGTATTGCCAGAACTTTTCAGAATATCCGTCTGTTCCACGATATGACGGTGCTCGACAATGTAAAGGCAGCCTTTACGAAGGATATTTCCTATGGACTTGTGGCAGCAACATTCCGTACCAAGGCATTCTGGAAGACAGAAAATGAGATCACACAGAAGGCCATTGATCTTTTGAAGATTTTCCATCTGGATGACAAAAAGGACTGGCTTGCATCCAATCTTCCCTATGGCCAGCAGAGAAAGCTTGAGATTGCAAGAGCGTTGGCGACGAATATGAAGCTTCTCCTGCTGGATGAGCCGGCAGCCGGCATGAATCCGACAGAGACGGAGGATCTGATGAACTGCATTAACACCATCCGTGACCGTTTCGGCATTGCCATTCTACTGATTGAGCATGATATGTCTCTGGTTATGAATGTATGTGAGCGCATAAAGGTTATCGACTACGGCAAGACCATCGCAGAGGGGCTGCCGGAGGAGATTGCAAGCAATCCGCAGGTAATCGCGGCATATCTTGGTGCGTAAGGGAGGAGACATCGTATGCTGGAAATCAAGGATTTAAATGTATACTACGGTGCAGTGCACGCCATCAAGGGGATTTCCCTGCAGGTAAAGGACGGAGAGCTGGTATCTTTGATCGGCGCCAACGGAGCCGGCAAAACAACGACACTTCATACCATTACGGGTCTTATTCCGGCGGCATCCGGTGAGATTCTGCTGGACGGAAAAAATCTGCAGAAGACACCTGCCAGCAACATCATTCGCATGGGTCTTTCGCATGTGCCGGAGGGGCGTCATGTTTTCGCCAGAATGACGGTAGAGGAAAACCTGCATATGGGTGCCTATATCGAGAATGACCGCAAGAAGATTGCGGACAATCTGGAGATGGTGTATGCCCACTTCCCCCGTTTGAAGGAGCGCCGCCGCCAGCTGGCCGGTACGCTTTCCGGCGGTGAGCAGCAGATGCTCGCGACAGGAAGAGCCCTGATGACGGGACCGAAGATGGTGCTGATGGACGAGCCGTCCATGGGCCTTTCACCGCTCCTGGTTAAGGAAATTTTTGCTATTATTGAAGAGCTTCATAAGAGCGGAATTACGATTCTTCTGGTGGAGCAGAATGCGAAGATGGCACTGTCCATTTCGGATCGTGCGTATGTTCTTGAAACCGGCAAGATCGCCATGGAGGGAACGGCAAAGGAGCTTGCAGAGGACGACCGGGTGCGGAAGGCTTACCTTGGTGCGTAATCCATCGGACTTTACGGAGTACGTTCATGTTAAATCCGATGCACTGCTGCTGAACGGGCGCATGCATATGTAAGATACAGGGGAGGGTCCTGGAATGAAGAATTATGTAATTGCGATTGCAAGAGAAAAAGGAAGCGGCGGAACCAGAATTGCAAAGATTCTGTCGGAACGGCTGGGGATTCCCTACTACGACAGGGACTTGCTGCGCAGAGCCTCGGATGTATCCGGAATCAATGAGGAGCTGTTCGGCGCAGCGGATGAGCGGATTGGTTTTCGGGAAATGATGAGTGCTGCAGAGAAGGTTTACAACGGTGAAATCCTTCCGCCGGACTCCAATGATTACGTTTCCACGAGAAATCTCTTCAGCTTTCAGGCGAAGGTGATCAAGGAAATGGCACAGACCGAAAGCTGTATCATCATCGGAAGATGTGCGGATTACCTGCTTTCAGACAAGGACAATGTGCTGCGGGTATTCATTCATGCACCTGTGGAATACCGAAGAGAGCGGGTTAAGCACAATAATCTGGGCATGTCGGACCGTGAAATAAACAAGCGGATTCGGGATTGTGACAAACGCCGCAGTGAGTATTATCATTACTACACGGGAGATGACTGGAAGGATGTCACGCATGAGGACATCTCGCTGGATTCGTATCGGTACGGCATTGATGGCTGTGTGGACAGAATCATCGCAGCGATTCCGTTGTTCCTTGGAATTGAAGTAGAAGATAAGGGCAAATAACAGATTGGAGACAGAGCCATTTATGTGGCTCTGTCTCTGCGTAGAGGTAAATACAGATGCGGGGAGGAAGATATGCAGTTTAGTAAGAGAATGGACCGGTTTGGCGATGAGATTTTTGCTGCGCTGAATGAGCGAAAGCTTGCGATGGAGCAGCAGGGAAGGACGATCTACAATCTGAGTGTCGGAACACCGGACTTTGAAACGGCCCCGCATATCAAGGAAGCTCTGATCGAGGCTGCAAAGGACCAGGATAATTGGAAATATGCGCTGCGGGATACGCCGGAGCTTTTGCAGGCAGTATGCGACTACTATGAAAAACGTTTTGGCGTGCAGATCACAACTGATATGGTCTGCAGCTGCTACGGGAGTGAAGAAGGCATGGGGCACATCGGTCTGGTTCTGTGCGACGAGGGCGACACCGTGATTCTGCCGACCCCTTGTTATCCGGTGTTCATTGCCGGCGCACAGCTGGCCGGTGCAGAGCCGTTCTACTATCCGATGACAGAGGAGACAGGGTTTCTTCCGAGGCTTTCGGATATTCCGGAGGAGGTCGCCCGGAAGGCAAAATATATGATCGTTTCGCTCCCCTCAAATCCGACGGGCAGCATTGCCAGCCCTACCATCTATGAGGAACTGATTGCGTTTGCCAGAAAATACGACATTCTCCTCATTCATGACAATGCGTACAGCGATATTATCTTTGACGGCGCAGTCGGCGGGAGCTTCTTCCAGCATGAAGGTGCTGCAGAGGTTGGAATCGAATTTTTCAGCCTGTCCAAGAGCTTTAATCTGACCGGCGCCAGAATCAGCTTCTGCGTCGGGCGTCCGGATGTGGTTGCTGCATTTCGGAAACTCAGAGGTCAGATTGATTTTGGAATGTTCCTTCCGATTCAGAAGGCTGCCATTGCGGCATTGACAGGGCCGACGCAGATGGTAAAGGACCAGTGCGGTGTCTATCAGGAACGCAGAGACGCACTGTGCGGCGGACTGCGCAGCATCGGCTGGGATGTACCGGACAGTCACGGGAGCATGTTCGTCTGGGCGAAGATTCCGGAGGGGCATGGCAGCAGCATGGACTTTTGCCTGGAGCTGATGGATAAAACCGGCGTGATCTGCACGCCGGGGGAAAGCTTCGGGCCTCTTGGAGAGGGGTATGTGCGTTTCGCACTGACACTTCCCTCAGACAGAATTCAAATGGCAGTGAAGGCCATTGCAGACAGCGGAATTCTTGCATAGTGGACTTGCATGGGGAAATTGTATAGAAAAGCTGTGTAGAAGACATGTATAGAAGATATGCATAGAGGATCGGATGTCGGATTCAGCGAGCGTCCGGTGACAAGGAGAGCATTACTATGAGCTATGAAGAGTGGGAGCATCATGACAGGGTCTGGGCAGAAATTGATCTGCAGGCGGCTGTTGCCAATATGGAAAATATGCATCAGAATCTCCGGCCTGGAACCAAAATGATTGCTGTTATTAAGACGGACGGTTACGGTCATGGCGCAGCTCGCCTGGCAGAGAAGCTGGAAGTATTGGACTATGTCTGGGGCTATGCAGTTGCTACCTATGAGGAGGCAGAGGAGCTTCGCACGGCCGGAAGAACGAAGCCGATTCTCATTCTGGGATATACTTTCCCTTATTGCTATGAGGGACTGGCGGAGGAGGAAATTCGACCGGCGTGCTTCCGTGAGGATATGCTGGAGGCGCTTTCAGCGGCTGCGGAAAAAGTGGGAAAAGCTGTCCATATCCATGTTGCAGTGGATACCGCAATGTCACGCATCGGCGTTCGTCCGGATGATGAAGGCCTTGCCTTTGTAAAAAAAGCACTGGAAACTCCGTATGTGGAGGTGGAGGGCATTTTCACCCATTTCTCAAAGGCGGACGAAACAGATCCGGCCAACACCAGACGGCAGATCGCAGAGTTTACGGCTTTTTGCAAGCGAATTGAAACGGAGCTGGGGTATCGCATTCCTGTGCAGCATTGCTCCAACAGTGCCGGCATCGTTCGCTTCCCGGAGGCAAATCTTGATCTGGTGCGCGCCGGCATTACTCTTTACGGACTCTGGCCGTCGTCGGAGGTGCCGCAGGATATAGTGCCGCTTCGGCCGGTGCTGTCCCTCTATTCGCATGTCGCGTATGTAAAGACGGTGCCTGCGGGAACACCTGTCAGCTACGGCGGAACCTATGTAACGGAGAAGGAAACGGTTCTGGCTACGATTCCGGTGGGCTATGGTGACGGCTATGCGAGAGGACTTTCCAATAAGGGATACGTTCTGATTCGCGGACAGAAGGCACCGATCTGCGGCCGCGTCTGCATGGATCAGTTCATGGTAGATGTCAGCAATATTCCGGGAGTAACGGACGGCGATCTGGTAACACTGATTGGACGTGACGGAGAGGAGACCATTACGCTGGAGATGCTGGGTGATCTGTCCGGCCGGTTTAATTACGAGTTTGCCTGCGATCTTGGCAAACGAATTCCAAGAATTTACAGATAAGAACGACAAACTGTAACTGTTCAGCAAGGCACCATTATCCATCAGGGCTACAGAAGCTCTATGCGCAGGATATCCTCCAGCGGAATGGTCCTTCGTCTGCCGGAGGCAGCCTCCAGCACAACAGCACGAACATCAGAAGGAAGCTTGCGGATCGTACCGTCCTCAGAGACGTATGATCCGCCGGCTTTTTTTATGTCCGGAACGAAAAAGGTAATACGGATTTGCTGGGAGAAGCCCTGGCCCCGAAGCTGAGCGGAGAGGAGCTGCAGCGTCTGATTCAGTTCCTCCCTGGCATCCTCGTCCAGATCAATTCGCTCAGAAGTGAGCCGCGCTGATTCCTGTACGGCGTCGCCGTAGCCGGTCAGTGCAGCAAACGGTGCAAACTGTGCTGCGCGTTCCGACTGCGGCATGGGAGGGCGCGTTTGGGACACATGATGCGGGTGGGAAAGGATATCCGCATAGGGAAAGTCCGACCGCCCCGTCTGCCCGGTGTTGCTGCTACAATCTTTGTTTTGATTTTCATAAGAGGAACCTGCATCAGGCATGGTGGCCTCCGATCTGCTCATTTCGCTGTCTGGCGGTGGCGCCCTCCTCCAGATTCATTCCGCGCAGTACCGCGTTTTTTCCATATCGTTCTTTGATTTTCAATACCGCCTCCTGGAGCTGACGTTCTCTTTTCTGCTCTGCCTTCTGCAGCTCTTTTTCTCGCGCCTTGGCCTCGTAATCGGTAAAAAGATCCAGCTGCTGATATTCCTCTTCCTGCACGGCATCCTCTTCGGCAATGACATTTCCTGCCGCAACATTGATGCGCCGAATCAAAAGCGCCGGATTCACAATTTTATCAAACAAGGAAGCGGCTGCCTCCGGAATAAGACGCGGGGAGCTGGTCCAAAGTCCCAGACGGGAGGAGCCATGAGCAGGCTTTGGAACAGGCTTCCCGTAGCGGTCCGAAACAACGGGACCGCGGTAGCTGCTGCCGGAACGGCCTTCGTCCAGACTGGAGGTATCGTAGCCGATATCCAGAATCAGCTGATCGGTCACCTGGTGCCTGGCAGCCAGATCCAGCGCGAGCTGATCCGCCATTTCCCGCAGCACGAGCCTTGCCCGCTCATAGGAATAGGGACAGGAGAGCACCTGACCGGAGCCGGTGCTGTGAGCTGCCGGTCGGTAGGCCTTGATATCTGCCATGGTGCAGGATTCGTATCCCCAGGCGTGGTCGATGAGAAGCTCAGCGGAAATGCCGAACATGCGGTACAGAAGGTCCTCGCTGTAAAAATCACCTCTAGCCCCCAGTGAACAGCGTGCAATATCGCCCATGGTGTATAGACCAACGTTATGGAGCTTCCTTGTCAGTCCGCGGCCGACACGCCAGAAATCGGTCAGAGGCTGGTGCGTCCAGAGACGGCGCCGGTAGCTCATCTCATCCAGTGCGGCGATACGGACGCCGTTGGCATCCGGCTCAATGTGTTTGGCCTCAATATCCATGGCAACCTTGCACAGATACAGGTTTGTGCCGATGCCGGCGGTGGCGGTAATGCCGGTTTCCTGCAGCACATCCAGAATCATCCTCATCGCAAGCTCCCGCGGTGTCAGCTGATAGGTTCGAAGGTAAGCGGTGGCATCGATAAAGACCTCATCGATGGAATATACGTGAATGTCCTCCGGCGCAATGTAGCGAAGGTAAATCTGATAGATCTGTGTGCTGATCTGCATATACCTCGCCATGCGGGGCGGGGCAATGATGTACTCCAACGCAAGGGAGGAATCTGCCTTCAGCACTGCAGCATCGGAGGAGCTCCCGGTCAGCTTCCGGCCGGGAGCAAGACGCTCCCGCTGTTCGTTGATGGTCCGGACACGCTGCACGACCTCAAAGAGCCTGGGCCGTCCGGGGATGCCGTAAGTCTTCAGCGAGGGGGAGACTGCAAGACAGATGGTTTTCTCCGTGCGGCTGGCATCGGCAACCACGAGATGCGTATTCAGAGGATCCAGTCCGCGATCGACGCATTCCGCAGAGGCGTAGAAGGACTTCAGATCGATAGCGATATAGGTTTTGTCTACGGAGGGAGTATTCATAGAGAATATAATAGCAGAACATATGTTCGAAAACAACAATATGTACCAAATGCGGGCGATTGAAATTAGTAATTACGACAGTTGAAAAAAGCTCCAAAACGGTTTATAAAGTTTATACGGATAAACAAAAACAACACATGGTAAACTCACTTGTTTAAACAATAAAAAGAAGGAGGGAGGAATATGGCAAACATCAGACTTGGCTATGCACCGACAAGACGCAGTATTTTCAGCGCACCGGATGCTGTGAGATACCGGGATCTGACTGCGGATCGTCTGAGAGAGTTGAACGTTGATTTTGTTGATATCGATGACATTAATTCGGAGGGACTGCTGTACGATGAGAATGATCGGTTGAAGATTGTTGAAAAGTTTAAAAAAGAAAAGGTAGATGGATTGCTGCTGGCGCACTGCAACTTCGGGACGGAGTATGAGTGTGCCCGTCTGGCAAAGGACCTGGGAGTTCCGGTCCTTTTGTGGGGACCGTTGGATGAGCGCCCGGATGAGCAGGGAAGGCGTCTTCGCGATACACAGTGCGGCTTATTTGCGACAGGAAAGGTGCTGCGCAGGTTTCAGGTGCCGTTTACGTATCTCACCAACTGCCGGCTGACGGATCCGGTATTCGAACGGGGAATTCGGGATTTTCTTGCCGTCTGTAACGTAGTAAAAACGTTCCGCAGCATTCGTATCCTGCAGATCGGCCCCAGACCCTTTGATTTCTGGTCCACGATGTGCAATGAAGGGGAACTGCTGGAGAAATTCGGCATTGAGCTTTCGCCGGTTCCGCTGCCGGAGCTGACCGAGGAGGTGAAGCGCTGCATTGCGGAAGAGGACGATGTACGAAAGACAATGGAATACTGCCGGACGCACATGGAGATTAAGGTGAGCGGGGAACAGCTTCGGAATATCGCCGGGCTTGCCGTTGCGATGGAGAATCTTATCCGCAAATACCACTGCAATGCAGGGGCAATTCAGTGCTGGAATGCGCTGCAGGGGGAGCTTGGCATTATGCCGTGTGCGGCAAATGCACTTTTAAACGAAAAAGGGATTCCTATGGTCTGTGAAACCGATATCCATGGGGCAATTACGGCACTGCTGGTGGAAGCTGCTGCAGCTGACGGAACCAGAGTTTTTTTTGCAGACTGGACCATACGGCATCCGGACATTGAGAACGGAGAACTGCTGCAGCACTGCGGCCCGTGGCCGATCTCGGTGGCGGCGCAAAAGCCCTGCATCACCTATCCATTGGCCTTTGATTATCCCGGTGCGATTACGGCAGAGGCCAGGCACGGCGATGTGACACTGGCACGCTTTGACGGCGATAACGGAGAATACAGCCTGCTCCTGGGGAATGCCAGGGGTGTGGACGGACCGAAGGGAATGGGAACCTATCTGTGGGTGGAGGTGGACAACATCAAACGCCTGGAGGCGAAGATCGTGGAAGGGCCGTACATTCATCACTGCGTAGGAATCCACAAGGATGTGGTGCCTGTTTTGTATGAAGCGTGCAAATACATCGGTATTAAGCCGGATCTCTATGATCCTATAGAAGAGGATGTTAAGGCGTATCTGAGAGGAGAATGACATGGAAAATCTGAAGGCGAAGGCCTATGACCTTCGAAAGGATGCAATCGACATCATCATGGCAGGCGGCGGCGGTCACATCGGCGGCGATATGTCTGTAATGGAGGTGCTGACGGATTTGTATTTTCGCCAGATGAATGTATCGCCGGATAAGTCAGAGGATCCGGACCGGGATTATTTTATCCTGAGCAAAGGGCATTCCATGGAAGCATACTATGCTGTCCTGTGCGCAAGGGGCTTTCTGGATCTGGAGGAAGTGAAGGCTGGCTTTTCGAAATTCGGATCGCCCTACATCGGGCATCCGCACAATACGCTTCCCGGAATTGAAATGAATTCCGGCTCTTTAGGACACGGACTTCCGGTGGCTGTGGGAATGGCACTGGCCTGCAAAAAGGACGGAAGAAGCAACCGTGTTTACGTCGTGACAGGTGACGGAGAAATGGCAGAGGGCTCCAACTGGGAAGGCTTCATGTCCGGAGCTATGTACGAGCTGGACAATCTGTGCTGCGTGATTGACCGGAACCACCTGCAGATCTCCGGAAATACAGAGGATGTTATGGCACTGGATACGCTGGCAGACAAGGTGGCAGCCTTTAACTGGAACGTCATTGTAGTGAAGGACGGCAATGATCTGGACGAGGTCGATGCGGCCTTTGAAGCGGCCCGGCGGTGCAAAGGAAAGCCTACATGCATCATCTCCGATACCGTCAAGGGAAAGGGCTCGCCTGTCATGGAAAATAAGGCCGCATGGCACCATAAGCTGCCGTCCGCGGAAGAACTGCAGCAGATTTATAAGGATCTGGAGATGCAAAAGGAGGCACTGCTGTGAATAAAATTCCAAATCGAAAGGTAATCTGTGATGTTCTGATGGAGCACGCAGAAAAAGACAAGGACATTATGGTTTTGTGCAGTGATTCCAGAGGTTCTGCTTCACTGTCACCGTTCTTTGAAGCATATCCGGAGCAGTCCGTGGAAATAGGCATTGCGGAGCAGGATCTGGTTGGCGTGGCAGCAGGACTTGCCAAGTGCGGCAAAAAAGCATACGCAGCCTCTCCGGCCAGCTTTGTATCCACCAGAAGCTACGAACAGGCGAAGGTTGACTGCGCGTATTCGGATACAAACGTAAAGCTCATCGGCATCTCCGGCGGGATCAGCTACGGCGCACTGGGCATGAGCCACCACTCGGTACAGGACATTGCGGCGATGTCCGCGATCCCTAACATGCGAGTGTATCTTCCGAGTGATCGCCATCAGACAAGGCATCTGATGGAGTCGCTTCTTCAGGATGAAAAATGTGCTTACATCCGTGTCGGGAGAAATCCGGTGGAGGATGTGTACACGGAGGAGAATTGTCCGTTCGAAATGGACAAGGCGACTGTACTTAGCGAAGGAAGCGATGTCGTTATCATTGCCTGCGGAGAGATGGTGCACCCGGCAAAGGCCGCGGCGGAGCTCCTTGAAAAGGAAGGAATCTCTGCCGGAGTTGTGGATATGTACTGCGTAAAGCCTCTGGATCAGGAGACGATTATAAAGGAGGCAAAAGGCGCAGGGCTTGTTGTCACTGTGGAGGAGCACTCGCCGTACGGAGGACTCGGCGCTATGGTGGCAAAGGTTGTCGGAGAGCATTGCCCGAGAAAGGTGATCGGTATTTCGCTTCCGGACGAGCCGGTGATTACAGGAACCTCAAAAGAAGTCTTTGCATATTACGGCATGACAGGGGATGGGATTGCAGAGCGTATAAAAAAGGAGCTTGGCAGGCAGTAAGCGGAAATGCTGATTAATCAGCGTAATTGTTTAGCACTTTTCCAAAAGACAAAACGATAGGCCCAGACTGTGCGGATTTTCCTTACAGGCTGGGCCTTTTGGAAACGAAATGAGTGCAGGGGAGAACGGCAATGAGAATCGAACACCTCAAAGTGAATCATCTGACCAATCCGGTGGGATATGATCTGGAGCATCCTACTGTTTCTTATGTTGTGTCGGAGGCCAGAGGAAAGAGACAGAAAGCGGCAAGGGTGCAGGTGTCTTTGGAGGAGATGTTTGAAGCACCTGTGTTTGACAGCGGGGAGCTGGAATCGATCAGCAGTGTGGCATATGAGCTGCCGGTATGCCTGGAGCCGTTGACACGGTATTACTGGAGGGTCTTTGTCGCAGATGAGACAGGAGATTCTGCATGGAGTGCTGTTCAATATTTTGAAACGGCCAAAACTGTTTCGGGACCGTCGAAGCAGTGGAAGGGAAGGTGGATAACGCCGGACCTTCCGAAGGAAGTACAGGCTGTTGTCCGGAAGACTATACATCTAAATAAACCGGTGAAGCGCGCACGGGCATATATGATCGGTCTGGGCGTATATGAGTTTTATCTTAACGGTGAAAAGCAGGGCGATGAGTGCCTCCTTCCGGGCTTTTGCAGCTATGACAGCTGGATGCAGTACCAGACATTTGAACCGGCGCTGACACAGGGAGAGAACAACCTGGAAATTATGCTGGGAGATGGCTGGTATAAGGGCTGGTACGGCCTGAAAAAGAAGTTTGAGAACTATGGAGACCGGTTGGCTGCTCTGGCTGAAATTCATATCTGGTATGAGGACGGTACGAAGGAGATTATTGGAACCGATGATACATGGTCGGCCGGAAAGAGCCCGGTGGTATACAGCGGGATTTATCCCGGAGAGACGTTTGATGCAACGCTGGATACCGGTGAGCGGTTTAACGTCAGGTATATAGAGCTGGACTATGAGCGGCTGTATCCAAGGCTATCTCCGCGTATCACCGTGCACGAAAAGATTCGCCCGATAGAGGTTATACATACGCCGGCGGGGGAAACGGTCCTGGATATGGGGCAGAACATGGTGGGATGGCTGGAATTTTACAGCCATGCGCCAAGGGGGACAAAGCTGTTTTTCCAGTTCGGGGAAATCCTGCAGGATGGTAATTTTTACCGCGACAATCTGAGGAAGGCAAAGGCAGAGTTCACCTACATTGCGGATGGAACAGAGCGGCTTGTGCGGCAGCATTTTACATTTTACGGATACCGATATGTCAAGGTGACGGGATGGGACGGCGAGCCGAATCCGGAGGACTTTTGCGGACTTGAAATCCATTCGGATATGGAGGAGCGGGGAAGCATTCACACATCCGATGAATTGGTAAACCAGCTGATTCACAACGCAAAATGGGGGATGAAGGATAATTTTCTGGATATTCCTACTGACTGCCCGCAAAGAGACGAGCGCTACGGATGGACGGGCGATGCGCAGATTTTCTCCGGAACGGCCTGCTACTTTATGGATACGTATGCCTTTTACACCAAATACGGCAGAGATATCGCAATGGAGCAAGAGCGCCTTGGCGGCGGAGTACCGGATGTGGCACCGCTATGCGGATATCTCGGCGGAACATCGGCCGCATGGGGAGATGCAGCGACCATCATTCCCTGGAATGTATACCTGCATTCCGGCGATAAGAGCATCCTGCGGCGCCAGTATAAGAGTATGCGCGGCTGGGTGGAATACATAAAGCGTGAGGATGATAAAGACGGCGGAAAGCGGCTGTGGCTTGACGGTCAGCACTACGGAGACTGGCTGGCTTTGGACGGGGATTGCCCGGGCGGCGTATTCGGCAGAACCGACACGGGACTGATTGCGTCGGGATACTATTATCTGTCCACGACAATTCTGTATAAAACGGCAGAAATCCTTGGAAAGATGGAGGATGCTGCAAGCTATAAGCATCTGGCGGAGGAAATTCATGAGGCCTTTATCAGAGAGTACTATACGCCAAGCGGACGCCTTGCTGTGGATACGATGACAGCCTATGCGGTTGTGTTGTACATGGGGCTGTGCCCGGAGAAATACAGGGAGCGCGTAAAAGAAGGCCTTCTGAATAAACTGAAAAAGAATTTCTATCATCTGGAGACGGGCTTTGTGGGAACGCCGTATCTGTGCCGCGTGCTGTCCGGAAACGGCATGAATGGGCTGGCATACCATCTCCTGCTGGAAAAGGGATATCCGGGCTGGCTTTACGCTGTTCTTATGGGGGCGACGACCATATGGGAGCGGTGGAATTCGGTCAATCCGGACGGAAAGATCAGCGGAACCGGTATGAATTCGCTCAATCACTATTCCTACGGATCGATTGTGGAATGGATGTTTCGCCATATGGCAGGCATCAATCCGATGGAAGAGGCTGCCGGGTTTAAGAAGTTTGTTCTGTCTCCGCAGCCCGATTATTCCGTGCAGCATGCCGCAGCCTGCCTTTCTTCGGCAGCAGGCGTGATTCGCTCGGAATGGAGACTGGAAGGGAAAAAGTTGCATTTTATTTTTGAAGTGCCGTTTGACACGGAAGCCGTCATTGTGCTTCCGGACGCAGACAGTACAGAGATTACTGCCTGGTTGGAGAAGGAGGGCTGCAAGCCGCGGTGTGTGGAGCAGACGGGGGTGGATACGACCGTTACGGTCGCTGCGGGAAAATACACGTTCATTTATGAGCCGACGCGACCCTACCGCAAGGTGTACAGCCTGAATTCCTCCTGGCAGGAGCTAAAAGAAAATTCGAAAACCTGGGAAATTCTGGAAAGGGAGTTTATAAGGGGGAATCTGCCCTTTGCAAATGAGGTGTGCACGCTTGACGAGATGATGGAGTCGCCATTTTATCGTGCCACAAAAGAGGAGAGGGAGCATCTGGACGCCCTGCTTCGCGAAGTGGAATAGTTGCCGAAAATGTACGTCTGCAGCTTTGATATTTTCTCACCGGCAGGGCATTGAACAGAAACGCTGTTTAGCAAAGAAAGGAACGGATGAACTTCTTTTAGAAATCATCCTATGAAAACATATGATAAAATACGTGTTGGCTATTGATCAGAGCACGCAGGGAACCAAGGCTCTTTTGTTCGATGACAGGGGAAACCTTGCGGCAAGAAAGGACAAAAGTCATCGACAGATTGTAAATGATAGGGGTTGGGTTGAGCATGATCCGGTCGAAATTCTGCAAAATACACTGGCGGTATGCCGGGAAGTCGCGACAGAAGCGCGAATTCTTCCGGAACAGATCTGTGCCCTGGGCATATCCAATCAAAGAGAAACGACAATGATGTGGAATCGGAGGACGGGGGAGCCGCTTGGAAATGCAATCGTATGGCAGTGCGCAAGAGCCGCGGATGTATGTGCACGGCATCAAAAGGAAGCAGAGACGATTCAAAGAAAAACCGGATTGCCTCTGTCACCGTATTTTCCGGCGGCCAAGCTGCAGTGGATGATGGAAAATATTCCGCAGGCGGCCGGTCTCAAGGAAGAGGGAGCACTGGCAGTCGGAACGATGGACACCTGGCTGGTCTACTCCCTTACAAGGGAGCATGCATTCAAAACGGATTATTCCAATGCATCCAGGACGCAGCTGTTTAATATAGAAACGCTGCAATGGGATAGGGAGCTGCTATCGTCCTTTGGAATTCCAAAGGACGCCATGGCAGAGGTGTGCATGTCGGATTCGGTCTTTGGATTTACGGATCTTGACGGGTTTCTACCGGAGGCGATTCCGATTTGCGCCGTTGTGGGAGACAGCCACGGCGCGCTGTTCGGACAGAACTGCCGGAAACCGGGACAGATGAAGGCTACCTACGGGACCGGATCCTCGGTAATGATGAATACCGGCGACTGCATGGTGCTGTCGAAGGAAGGACTGTCTACGTCCCTTGCGTGGGGAAGACACGGTAAAATAGAATATGTTTTGGAAGGAAATCTGAACTACACCGGTGCGGTGATTTCGTGGCTGAAGGATGGTGCGGAGCTGATCGGCTCTGCAAAGGAGACGGAAATACTTGCCGGAGAAGCAAATCCTGCGGACCGGGCGTATTTTGTGCCGGCGTTTACCGGGCTTGGTGCACCGTATTGGGACAGCGAGGCAACCGGTATGCTGACAGGGATTACAAGAACGACCGGGAAAAAGGAAATTGTCAAAGCGTGTGTGGAGTGCATTGGGTATCAGATTACTGATCTGGTGCGAATGATGCGAAAGGAAACACAAAGACCGGTGGAGGAGCTGCGGGTAGACGGCGGCCCGACGGGAAATGCCTATCTGATGCAGTTTCAAAGTAACATGGCGGATGCGGTGGTTGCGGTTTCTGCCGTTCAGGAACTGTCCGGAATGGGGGCAGCCTACATGGCGGGAATTACAGCCGGAATTTATGATGAGGAACGGATTTTTGAACATCTGCAGCGAACGATGTATACGCCGCAGATGGATCCGGATTGCCGGGAACGTAAATACGAAGGATGGCAGCAGGCGGTTGGCCGGGTTTTACTACGGAAAATCGAGATGGATGCCGAATAGGTACGATTACATCAGCATTTCCATAGCAACATCCGGCGGATCGCACGGATTTGCAAAGGAGCAAGAGAAACGGGAGGCAAAAGTACATGAAAACAAAAGCAGTGGATATTGCACGTGCACTGGGAATATCGAAGTCGACTGTTTCTCTTGCATTGAACGGGAAGCCCGGGGTCAGTGAAAAAACAAGGCAGGAGATTGAGGAGTGCAGGAAGCGTCTGGAAGAGGGAATTCCGCTGACACAGATGCTGGCGGAAAAGAGCACGGAGAAAACGGCACCGGCGCAGATCAAGGTCGTACGGGTTATTAACGGAATGAAGAATATCCAGGGATCGGAGCTGGACCTTTGGACGGATGTTAATGAGGTTTTTGTGCGCAATCTGCGGGAAAACGGCTACTCCATGGGACTTGTGTATGCGGATTTTCGCGAACAGGATCAGACAGCGCTGCTGGAGGAATGCAACCGGGAGGATGTGAAGGGAGTTATCATTTTCGGGACAGAGCTGCAGAAGGAGGATCTCCCTGTTTTAGCGAAAATTCACAAGCCAATGGTGATCCATGATGCGCTGCTGGGGACGGATCGGTATCCGGCGGTTGTCATTGACAACCGGCAGGGAATTGAGCTTGCCGTAAATGAACTGCTGTCGAAGGGAAACCAGGAGATCACGTACCTTTCCAATCCGATGCCCATGTATAACTATGTGAGCCGCCAGCAGAGCTTCCTGGATATTATGAACCGGCGAAATGTCAGCAATGCGGGGGAACACATTGTTAACGTCGGAAGCTCTGTGGAAGAATGCCATCAGGTAATGCGGAGTTATCTACAGAATCATAAGCTTCCGGATGCGTTTATTACAGAGAGCTACCACGTGACGATGGGGACAGTGATGGCGGCGCAGGAGCTGGGAATTCGCATTCCGGAGGATGTGAGCCTGGTGGGGGTTGACGCGCTTCCCTGCTATCTTACGGGGGGGATTCATGTAACTGCTATTCGCGTGCCGCATACAGAACGGGCCTATTGGACTATTCAGCTGCTGCTGAAGGAGATCCGGCATCCGGCCAAGGAAAAATGCAAGCTGTATACCAGTTGCTGCCTGGAAGAGGGAGACAGCGTTCGACGGCGAGGATAAATCGGCAGATATAGTATCAAT